>DNXB01000634.1 GCA_003506995.1 Verrucomicrobiales bacterium | reverse complement strand
TCCCCGGCCAGCAGGCGGCAGACGCTCCGCGCCTGGAGCACACCGCCCGCAGCATCTTCGAAATGCCGCAGGTCCAGGCCGCCTCGAACTCCTTCACCCGTCCTGCCCAATGGACCGCCGGCATCGACATCGCGGCCAAGCTCAACGACCGCGCCAAAACCGCCCGCCTCGACATGGAGCGCGAAATCGCCGGCTCCATGAGCTACATCCACCGCCGTCTGCTGCCCGTCGGCAAAGGCGTGAACCTCATGCTGTGGCCGCAAACCGCCGTCCCCACCCGCGAGGCCCTGCGCTTCTGCGAGTCCATGCGCATCGAAAGCCTCTCGGCCGCGCCAATGAGCCACCCGGCTGCCGCAGTTGATTTGAAATCGGTTCGTCTGGAGCCGATGGCTGTGCGCAGCCGCTTCGACGACGTGCGCACCGAGCAGGGTCTCGCCGCGCTCGAAAAAACGCTCGATGCCTGTGCTGCCGAGCCCCTGCACGCCATGACCGCCGCCGCCTACGCCGCCAGCGTGAGTGATGCGCGCCACACGCGCATCCTGCGGGCCGCTGAAAATCACTGGATCATCCTCAATCACGGCGACTGCCGCACCGTGCGCCTTCCCGCCTCCGCTGGTGTGCCGGACATGACGCAGTGCCTCGGCGTCTCCGGCTTCAACACCCATGCAGGCCAGCTCTACATCCACACCATGGGCGGTGCCCGCACTGAGCTGGTTTTGACCCAGGTGAAGCCCGCGCAACACATCCATCTCGCTGAAAGCAGCGCCCCGGTCGAGTTCATGGAGCTGTCCTCACGCCGCGCCACCTTCCATGTCCGCGATCTGCGCCCGGTGGAGGCGGTGTTCGGCGGTTTTGAGCCACGCGGCCAGTGCGCTTATCTCGAAAACGGCCGCCCTTACACCGTGAACGCCGACGCCAACGGCATCGTGCGTCTCGAACTCGTCTGCCGCGCCACCGTCTCCATCCAATCGCTCCCGCCCGCAGCCCAGGCCGCGATGCGTTAATCCTTCTCCCATTTTTTCGCCCCCATGTCCCGCAGCTCACGCCAGGTCTTTTTGCTCATCGTATCCTACACCGCGCTCGCCGTCGCGTGGGGCTGGCGTCTGCATGCCAATGACGCACCGCCGAAGCGTGATGATGCCTTGCTCGACACCACACGCGCCGAAATCGTCTCCCGGCTCGTCACCGCGCCCAAAAAGCTTCAGCCTGCCGCCCTTTTCCAGCTCGCCTTGCTGCCAGAAAACGAAGCCCTTGCTTTGCATGAGTGGCTCCAAGACCTGCCCGAGCAGCGCCTGCGCAAGCTCACCGTCCAGCAAGGCCCGGTCCATGCTCCCTGCCCGCTCAATACCGCGCTCATCTTTGCCGAACTCGAACGCGCCGACGCCCCGCTCATCGACGACACGCGCCTGCTCATCTCCGCCGCCGGAGACCGCCTCGAAGAACGGCACAAGCTTGCAGCCCTGGAATTGCTGGCATCGAAAGCCGCCGACAATCACGAGCACAACCTTGCCCTCGAAATCCACCAGCGCGCCTGCGAGTCTGAGAGCGCCACCTGGGAAAATGTGCTCGCCCTGGCCGATGCTGCGCGCCTGGCACGCCACCCGGCCGCTGCTTTGAAGGTTGTCAATGCCTGGCTCGAACCATCGGCCTCACGTCTTGATGCAGCGCTGCGCGATGATGCGCTTGATTTGCAGACCGGTCTCCTGCTCGAAGGCTCGCGTCACGCCGAGGCCAGCCGCATCACGCTCGATGAACTGCGCGCCCTGAAACTCAACGCCGCCATTCCGCCGCGTCTCATGCAGCGCGCATTGCTGGCCACGCATGCCGCAGGTGAGTCCGCCGAGCTGCTGCCGTGGATCGAGCGTCATCTGCGCACCTTCCCCGATCATCAGTTCAGCGTCGAAGACATCGCCGCCGGAAAAACCGTCTCCGCTGACTATGTGCGCTGGCTGCATGAATCCTCGGCCATCGCTGATCGCCAAAACCACACCAGCATCGCCTGCGACGGCTTTTTCCGCCTCGCCGCCGCTGGTGAAACCCGTGTCCTTGCCCGCTTGCATGCCCTCGCCACACAGATGGGCCGAGGCCAGGAGCTCGCGTCACTTTTCACCGCCTTGCAGCGCCGTTTTTCCATTCTCGAACTCGCCCAAGCGCTCGCCGACGGCAACTCGCCCGCCCCTGCCCGCGATCTCCTCGCAGCGCATCTCAAAACCTCGCCCAACAACCGCGCCGGCTGGCATCTGCTCACCAAGATCGACACTAGGCAGCTCGGAGCCGCCTCAGCGCCCATGCTGTGGGAAGGATTTCTCAAACGCTTCCCCGGCGATGTGCCAGCCCTGAAGCACCTTGCGCAGCTTCAACTGAACAACGCCCAATATCCGCAAGCACTCCGCACCTTGCTACAGATGTCAGGCGAGGATCTCGACGAAGCAACGCTGCGCCAGATCACCACCCTCGCCATTCAGCTCGACGATCTTCCCACCGCCATCCGCAGCCAGCAGCTCATCGTGCAGGGCTCCAAACAGCCCGCCGTCAGCGATGTCCTCACCCTCGCCACTTTGACGCGCCAAAGCTTTGATGCCGATTCGCAGGCCGTGCTGGCCGAAGCCGTTGCCAAACTGCCCGCCCAGACCGCTTTCCAAAAAACACTCATCACGCCCACCACCACCGGTGAAGCCTCCAGCTTCAGCACCGCCGTGCAGGCGAAGTGAGGCGATGACAACGCGGGCTTGATTCCGCCCGCCCTGCCAGCACAGTCAGGCATGCAACTCACCGCTGTGCTCACCCCGGCTGAAGAAGGCGGCTATGTCGCCTTCAATCCTGAAACCGGCACCACCACCCAGGGCGAATCGGTGGATGAGGCGGTGCAAAATCTGCGTGAGGCCACGGAGCTGTTTCTTGAGGAGTTTCCAGAGCGCCGCAGCCTGGGGCACGCCATCATGACCACTTTCGACCTCGCACATGCCTAAACTGCCGCACATCTCAGGCAGGGAGGCGGTGCGGGCTCTGCAAAAGCTGGGATTTGAAGTAGCCCGACAAAAAGGCAGCCACATCGTCATGAAGCGTGGTTCGGATGGCTGCGTCGTCCCCAATCACCCTGAGATCAAAACCGGCACGCTGGCGGGTGTGCTGCGGCAGGCCGGAGTCTCTGCGGATGAATTCATCGCCGCTCTTTGAGCATCTGCCCGCCACGCCTGACTTATCTGCCATGACATTCTTTCGCATCCTTGTGCTCTTCCTCATTGCCACGAGCGGCTGCTCCATGCTGCCACGCGATGAATTCAGCCGTCGTCAGGTTTACGAACACCGCTTGAGCCGCCTCGAGTTTCCCGTCACCCGCGCCCGTCTCTACAAAACGCTGCGCCCTGCCGCGCCTGCGCGTCCCACGGGTGATGTCGGCGCCGGTTTGTTCTCCAGCAGCGAGGTTTATCGCCTGGATGACCTTTTCGTCGTCGAAATGTCCGTCATTTACAAAGCCGTGGCGAACACAGGTGACTACCTCAATCCTTCCGCGTCCATCGGCGGCCAGGTTCGCGCCATCCTCGACGCCACGCAGAGTCTCGACAATTTCATGACCCGTGGCACTCCGGAGCACCCGGCGGACATCGTGCAGAAGGCTCGCATCGTGAAACGTCCTTTGCACCGCCACTGAAAACTCACCCCAGCCACGGCGTTCATCACAGGCCATGATTCCACGCCTGCTTCTCTGCCTCTTCGCCCTCGGCTCCTCGCTCCTCGCCGCCGCTCCGCCTAACATCGTCATCATGCTCGTCGATGACATGGGCGTCATGGACACCTCGCTGCCGTTTTTGACCGACGCCGAGGGCAAACCGAAGCGCTACCCGCTCAACGACTTCTACCGCACGCCGAACATGGAGCGCCTCGCGGCACGCGGCGTGCGCTTCAACCACTTCTGCGCCATGAGCGTGTGCTCGCCCACGCGCGTTTCCATCATGACCGGGCAGAACGCCGCGCGGCATCGCACCACGAACTGGATCAATCCCGACAGCGACAACGCCGGCCCGCAAGGCCCCGCCGAGTGGAACTGGAAGGGCCTCAAGCCCGGCGATGTCACGCTCGCGGGGGTGTTGCAATCGAACGGCTACCGCACCATCCACGTCGGCAAAGGCCACTTCGCACCACGAGCCTTTGACGGCGCTGATCCTTCGAAGATCGGCTTCGACATCAATGTCGCGGGTGGTTCCATCGGCGCTCCGGGCAGCTACCACGGCAAACAAAACTTCGACCGTCCCGCGAAGGCCAACGCCAAGGTCAAACGCGGCAGCCACGCCGTCCAGGGACTCGAAAAATATCACGGCCAGGACATCTTCCTCACCGAGGCGCTCACCATCGAGGCCAAAGCGCATGTCAGCGACGCGGTGAAGGAAAAGAAGCCCTTTTTCCTCTACTTCGCGCAGTATGCCGTGCATGCGCCCTTTGATTCCGATCCACGTTTCGCCGCGAACTACGCGAACAGCGGCAAACCGCCCCAGGCGCAGGCCTTTGCCACACTCGTCGAAGGCATGGACAAATCCCTCGGCGATGTGCTCGACCATCTCGATGCGCTCGGCATCGCCGAAAACACGCTCGTCCTCTTCCTCGGCGACAACGGCAGTGACGCACCGCTCGGGCATCAGCACGACGTGGCCTGTGCGGCTCCGCTGCGTGGCAAGAAGGGCTCTCACTACGAAGGCGGCATGCGCGTGCCCTTCATCGCCGCCTGGGCAAAGCAGGACGCGGCCAACGAGCATCAGAAGCGCCTGCCCATCGCCCAAAACGCCATCCAGAGCCAGCAGGCGGCTGTGTATGACCTCTTCCCCACCATCCTCGGCCTCGCCGATGTCAAAACACCCGCGCAACACGCGGTCGATGGCAGAAAGCTCGACACGCTGCTCACCGCGAAGCCGGACAGCAGCCGCGATGAGACATTCCTCATGCACTACCCGCACGCGCCGCATCGCACCGATTACTTCACCACCTTCCGCGATGGCGAATGGAAGGTCATCTATCACTACTTCCCCACCGAAGTCAGTAGCGGCAGTCATTACCAGCTCTACAACCTGAGAGCCGACCCCTTTGAGCAAAACGACCTGACCCAGACGCATCCGGCCGAGTTGAAAAAGATGATGCAGGGCCTCATCGCTGGCCTCGAGTCCCAAAACGCCGTCTATCCTGTGGAAAAAGGCACGCAGACGACCGTGAAGCCGAAACTGCCCTGATGCTCCGCGATCTTCTCATTCCCCAAACCTGGCCCAAGTCCGTGCAAATGTACTTCGGCATCGCCTTGGAGAACTGGCTGCGCTACGCGCTGGTGGCGGGAATCGCATGGTTGCTGGCTTATGTGATCTTCAAGCGGCGCTGGTGGCGGCGGAAGATCATTCAAAAGACCCCCGCTTCTGCGGATGTGCGGCGTGAGATGAAGTGGTCGCTGCTTACCGCGGTGGTTTACGGCCTCGTCGGTGTCACGACCATTCTGATTGGCAAGGCGTGGGGCTGGCAGATGTATCGAAAGATCGACTCGCACGGCTGGGTGTGGTTCGTGGCCAGCATCGGCATCGCCATCGTCGTGCATGACACTTGGTTTTACTGGACGCACCGGCTCATGCATCACCGGCGGTTGTTTCGGCTCTTCCACCGCGTGCATCACGAGAGCACGAATCCCAGCCCGTGGGCCGCCTACTCCTTCGCACCGCTGGAGGCGGCGGTGCAGGCGGGCATTTTTCCACTGCTCGTCTTCACCGTGCCCATGCATCCGCTGGCGTTCTTTGCCTTCATGATCTGGCAGATCGTCTTCAATGTCGTCGGCCACACCGGCTATGAATACTGCCCCTCCTGGCTCATGAAGTCGTGGCTCGGCAAGGTCCTCAACACGCCCACCAACCACGTCCAGCATCACGAGAAGATGCGCGGCAACTACGGCCTCTACTTCAACATCTGGGACCGCCTCATGGGCACGAATCACAAAGACTACGAAGCCCGCTTTCACGAAGTCACCACACGTCCTCACACTCACTCATGAAAATCAACTTCCTCCAAGCCGCCCTGTGTCTTGCTGCGCTCGTCACTCAGCTCATCGCTGCTGACTGGCCCGCATGGCGTGGGCCGACGATGGATGGTCATGCGGCCTCGGGGCAAAAGTTGCCGGTGAAATGGAGCGAAAGCGAAAACCTGCTCTGGAAGGCCGAGGTGCGGGGTCGCGGGCATGGCTCACCGATTGTCGTGGGCGGCCAGGTGCTGCTCGCGACGGCGGACATGGAGACCGAGGAGCAGCTCGTGCTCAGTTTTGACCGAGCCACGGGCAAGAAACTCTGGGAAACCGTGGTGCATCGCGGCAACCTCAACACAAAGGGCCACAAGATCTCCTCGCAGGCCTCGTCGGACGTCGTGAGCGATGGCGAGCGGTTGTTCGTCAACTTCCTCAACAACAGTGCCATTTTCACCACCGCGCTCGATTTGAGCGGCACGCAGCTCTGGCAGCGCCGCGTGTGCGATTTCCAGGTGCATCAAGGTTTTGGCTCATCGCCGGTCGTTTATCAAAACATCGTGCTCGTCTCCGCCGATCATCGCGGCGGCGGCAAGATGACCGGCCTCAACAAACTCACCGGCGAGATCGTGTGGCAGCAGGATCGCCCGCCGGTGGCGAACTACGCCGCGCCGGGCATCGTGACGGCAGCGGGCAAGATCCAGGCCGTGCTCGCAGGCTGCAACAAGGTCGAGAGCTTCGATCCGCTCACCGGCAAGAAGCTTTGGAGCATCGACGGCAGCACCGAGGAGACCGTCGTCACCGCCGTGACCGATGGCAGCCGCGTTTTCCTCGGTGGTGGTTATCCGAAACGCCACACGATGGCTCTCGAAGCCGATGGCAGCGGCAAAATCGCCTGGGAAAACGTCACGCAGACCTATGTGCCCTCCATGATCGTGAAAAACGGCCACGTCTTCGCCGTCGGCGATGCAGGCCGCGCCGTGTGCTGGAAGTCCGCCACTGGTGAGGAACTCTGGAATGAAAAAGTGGATCGCGAGTTCTTCGGCTCCCCCGTCATGGCAGACTCGCGCATCTACGTCACGAGCAAAGGCGGTGTCACCTCTGTCTTCGAGGCCACGCCTGAGAAGTTCCTTCTGCTATCGCAAAACCAGCTCGGTGACGAGTGCTTCAGCAGTCCCGCCATCTGCGACAACCGCCTCTACCTCCGCTCCGCCAAGACCAGCCCGTCGCGGCAGGAATATCTGTGGTGCGTGGGTCAGTAATGGGTCCGCTCGTTGCGTTGCCGCCGCAAAAAGAATCATCATGCCCCTCACCATGTACAACACTCGTGCGAATGATTTGCATCCGTCGATCACGCATCACCACCTGCGGGCATCGCCTTTTTATGCGTTTACCTATCGCCGGGCTGCGGAGATGGCGCTGACGGCGGGACTGAAGCAGGAACTTCACAACCTCGCCGACAAACCCGCGTCGGCCGGCGTTTGACTCGGATGCGCGGGCCTCTCAAAGCCGTTTCCGTTTCATGAAAATCACCCTTCTCCTCCTCTCGTCTCTTCTTATTTCGACGGGTCATGTCACTGCGGCCGATCTCCTCGCCCATGTAACGCTGCCCGTTCTCGCCGCACCGGATTTCAAATCACCGCTCGCTGCCTCATGGAAGATCGCGCACGGCGCTTATGAGCCGAGGGATGGCGTGCTCGTGTGCGCGGAAAAGCCGGAGAACAAGCATGTGGCGGTGCTTTGGCATCAGGTGGGCTGGAACACCGGCGTGATCGAGTGCGAGTTCCGCCTGGATGGCTCAAAGACGCTTATTCTCGGCTGCGATGGCACAACGCCGGGCGGATTGAAGCATGTGGGGCGTTTTGTTGTCACGCCGAGGCAGATCAGCATCGCGGAGGATTCAGTGAAACCAAGCCACACGATCGCCAAACTGCCTGCGGACCTGAAATCCGGTGTGTGGCACCAACTGCGCCTCGAATGGAAAGACGATCAAATCGCCATCCAGCTCAATGAGCTGGCCCTGCGAGCCCAGCACGCCTTCCTCGCCACACCCAAATCACGGAGCTGGATCGCTGTCGGCGGCCAGACGGCCTCCATTCGTGCTCTGAAGATCAGCGGAAAGTAGTCTCGTCATGTCTCGTCTGCTTCTCATCCTCTGTCCGGTTTTTCTGTTCGCGGCAGACAAGCCGCTGAGCGACTTCCAGCATCTCGTCCGCACCGAAACCTGGACTGAGCAGTGGCCCGACTCGACGGAGACGCGAAAAGTCACCGCCGAAGTGTGGACCCAGGCCATGCAGGCGGTGCTGGATGCTCAAACCACCCTGCACATCCCGGCGCGTCAACGGCCTTACTACCTTGATGGCCCGCTGGTGTTGAAGTCCGGGCAAAAGCTCACCGCTGATCCAAAGGCGGAGATTCGTCTCAAGCCCGGCACCAACACCTGCATGGTCCGCAATGCGAACGTCATCGGCTTTGCCGAACAACCCGTGCCTGCCGACACACAGCCTGACACCGGCATCCACATCGAAGGTGGCATCTGGACGACGCTGTCCACCTCACGCTCGGAGACGAATGGCAACCTGCGCGGTGCTTCCTCAAAACAAAACGCCGTCCACGGCACCCATGGCGTGATCCTGCTGCACAACGTGCGCCGCGTGAGCGTGAGAAACATCACCGTGCGCCAGAGCCGGGCCTTTGCCGTGCATCTTGGCAATGTGAGCGAGTTCACCGTCGATGGTGTCACGCTCGAAGGGCATCACCGCGATGGCGTTCACGTCAACGCGCCAGCGAGTCACGGCCTGATCCGCCGGGTGAGCGGCGACTCTCACGACGACACCGTCGCGCTCAATGCCTGGGAGTGGAAAAACTACGCGCCCAGCTACGGCGCCATCCATCACATCGTCATTGAGGACGTTCGCGGCGCTCCCGAAGGCTTTCCCTCGGCCAATTCGATCCGCCTGCTGCCCGGTGTGAAGCGTTTCAATGACGGCGCCACGCTCGACTGCCCCGTTCACGACATCACCCTGCGCCGCATCACCGACATCACCGAGTTCAAACTCTACGACCAGCCGAATCTCGAGCTCGGCCGGGACAAGGACTTCAGCATTGAGGTCGGCACCTTGAAGAACCTGCGTTTCGAAGACCTCACTTTCCACCGCCCCGGCAAGATTGAAATCCATGCCAACCTCGACGGTTTCACGCTGCAAAACGCCGCGCTGCCGTCGAGAGCTCACCTCGTCGTCATCGGCCCGAAATCGCAAACCTACCAAGCAGGGCCTGCTGCCACGCAATGGCGCGAAATCTTCTCCCCAGATCGTGATTGCACGGCCCGCAACATCCACGTTTCGGGTGTGCGTCAGCATGGTACCACCACCGAACTGCCTCTCGACCAAGTCATTCTCGTCATCGAGCAGAAGCCCAATACCGACTATCCCAAGACCACCCCGCGCGGCGGCACTGGGAGAGGTGTTTGGATTCGATAAATCTCACTCTCCAACCATGAAACGTCTGCTTCCTATTCTCCTCGCCCTCAGCCCTGCGCTCTTCGCGGCGCAGCCGAATTTTCTGCTCATTTTTGCCGATGATCACGGCTATGGTGATGTGTCCGCTTATCACGAGTCCGATGTGCGCACGCCGAACATCGACCGCATCGGCCAGGAGGGCATGCTGTTCACCGCGATGCGGGCAAACTGCACGGTGTGCTCGCCTTCACGAGCGGCGCTGCTCACGGGGCGCTATCAGGATCGTGTCGGCGTGCCGGGCGTCATCCGCACGCAACCGGAGAACTCCTGGGGCTACTTCAAACCGGGTGTGCCGACGATGGCGGATGAATTGAAGAAGGCAGGCTATCACACCGGCATCATCGGGAAGTGGCATCTCGGGCTCGAATCGCCCAACACGCCGAACGAGCGCGGCTTTGACCATTTCCACGGCTTTCTCGGCGACATGATGGACAGCTACACGACGCATCTGCGCCACGGAAACAACTACATGCGCCTCAACGCCGAAACCATCGACCCGCAGGGCCACGCGACCGACATTTTCACCGACTGGGCGGGCGATTACCTTCGCGAGCGGGCGAAGTCGAAGGACAAGCCGTTCTTCCTCTACCTCGCCTACAACGCGCCGCATTTTCCCATCGAACCACCGGCGGAATGGCTCGCGAAGGTCAAAGCGCGTGCGCCGCAGCTCGACGAGAAGCGGGCGATGAACGTGGCCTTCGTCGAGCATCTCGATGATCGCATCGGCAAGGTGCTCGCGGTGCTCAAGGAGGTCGGTTTGGAGGAAAACACCGTGGTCGTCTTCGGCGCGGACAACGGCGGATCCCTGCCTCATGCGCAGAACAACGAGCCGTGGCGTGGCGGGAAGCAGGATCACTACGACGGCGGTCTGCGCGTGCCCTTCATGATGCGCTGGCCTGCGCAAATCAAGCCCGGCAGCCGCAGTGATTACCAAGGGCTGAACTTCGACCTCTTTCCCACCTTCCTCGAACTCGCCGGAGCCAAGCCCTCACCCGAACTCGATGCCGTGAGCCTTGTGCCCATCCTCAAAGGCGGCAGCGTCACCACACCGCGTGATCTCTACTTCGTTCGCCGTGAAGGTGGAAAAATCTACGGCGGCAAGAATTACGAGGCGCTCATCCGTGGCGACTGGAAGCTGATGCAAAACGACCCCTACAGCCCGCTGGAGCTCTACAACCTCAAGAACGACCCACAGGAGCAGACGAACGTCGCCACCAAGGCCCCGAAGATCTTCAGCGAGATGGGCGAGGGCCTGCGAAAGCACATTCAGCGCGGCGGCGGCACGCCATGGCAAAGGCAGTAAAAAGCAAATCAGGTGGATTGCCGAACCCTTCGTCCTTCGCCATTCTGCATTCGTCATTTTCAACTCATGTCCGCCTTTTCCGATCCCTTCAAAGAAGCCCGCGCCGAATCCGGCGTGATGCAGTGCCCGTTTCACGGCGAAAACATCACCATGATCCTGCGCCACGAGGATGTGCGCAAGGCGTCGAAAGACTGGCAGACCTTCAGCTCCGACGCGCCCTTCCGTGTGCCGATTCCATCCGAGGAGGATGTGCGCAGCATGCGCCAGCTTCCCATCGAGACAAATCCGCCCGAACACACCGACTACCGCGCCATCGCCGAGCCTTTCTTCCAGCGAGCGAAAGAGCCGGAGATGATGGCGAAGGTCGAGGCGCTGCTCGATGGCATGCTGACTCAGGCGTTAGGGCGCGCGAGCATCGAGATCGTGAACGAGTTCGCGCTTCCCGTGCAATCACGGGCGCTGACGTATCTGCTCAACACCTCCGAGTCCGAGGCGGACACCTGGATCGGCTGGGGCATCCACGTTTTCAAAGTCACCGGCGGCGAGTTCAAGAAAGGCACGGTGCTGGAAGACTACCTGCACCAGAAGTTCGACGAAGCCGAAGCCAATCCGGGCGCGGACTTCTTCAGCGCGTTGGTAAATGCCGAGTATCGCGGTCGTAAGCTCACGCGGGAGGAGTGCATGGGCTTCGCCAATCTCGCCTTCGCCGGTGGTCGCGACACGATCATCCACACGATCTCCTGCGCGCTGGGTTATCTTGCCGAACATCCTGAGGAACTGGAGTATCTCCGCGCCGATCCGAAGCGCATCACGCTCGCCAGCGAGGAGTTTTTCCGTGTCTTCATGCCGCTCACGCACATTGGCCGCGTCTGTCCTGCTGAGACGAATGTGAATGGTGTCACCGTGAAAGCTGGCGAGCGCGTTTCCCTCGCCTGGGCCTCGGCCAACTTCGATGAAACAGTCTTCTCGCAGCCCGATGAAGTCCGTCTCGACCGCAAACCGAACCCGCATCTCAGCTTCGGCTTCGGCACCCACCTCTGCCTCGGTGCTCCTCATGCGCGTCTCATTCTGCGCACGCTGTTAAAGCTCTGCTGCGACCGTGTGAAGAGCATCACCATCCTGAAGGCCGAAGAGCGTGTCGAGCATGAAGCCAAGTTCGACCGTACGCTTGGTTATGACTCGCTGGTGGTGAAAATGGAGGCCCTGTAAGCCTCACCAGCCGATCAGCCGAGTGATCGCAGCACGCAGCGCTGTCTCCAAAATCGCTCCCTCGGCATGCGTGACGGGGATCGTGACCTTTTTCACGCTTTTCGTCGCGGCTTCCTGACGGGACATGCTCATGAAGAATGGTGCTTTCTGCGGATCATCGCGGAAGGTCAGTTCGAATGCGCTGTTGGCCTTTTCGGACTGGTGGAAGAGCTTCGCCTGCTCCTGGCGGCCTTGCAGCGTCGCGAGCACGCTTCCGAGGTCGTTGAGGCCCCATTTCATGGTGATCTTTGATTCCCAGTCGAACTGCTTCTCGCCGCTCTGGGTGGTGGCATCGACAAACACCGCGCCTTTGGTGCGATTGAACTCAAACCGGATCACGCCGCCATTGCCGCGACCGTTGGGCTTGTAGATGGCATATTCGGCGTTGGGCTTCGCGGTGGCAGGAGTGGTGGATTTCACATTCATGGCGGCCAAATCCTAAAACAAACGCCCGCCGTCAGTAAAGTGCGTTTTGCTGATGCTGATACATCCTTTGCCGGAATGTCTGGCACGGTGCGGCGTTTTAAGTGGCGCTAGCCGTGCAGCGATCACGCGTTCTTGAGGTTTTGAAAACAGCGCCATCTTCCCAAAGACAGCACCCCTGAGCGATGTCCTCCAAACCACACACAACCAGCCCAGTAAAAGCAGACTCGCCGCGCCTCTCCCGAGGTCGCACACGCCCCGGCGCGATCTTTCCTGTGCCTCCGTCCAACACGGAGTTGCCAGAGAGCTACGCGGCCACGTTGCGAGAGATCAAGAGCCACCTCAGCAGCGCCCGCATCCGCGCCGTGCTCGCGGCGCATCCCGTCGTCATTGAGGCCTACTGGCAGACCGGGAAAATCATCCTCGCCCGGCAGCAAGAAGCCGCCTGGGGTGCCAAAGTCATCGACCGCCTCGCCGCCGACCTCCAAGAAGCCTTTCCCGGCATGAGCGGCCTCTCGCCGAGGAATCTGCTCTCCATGAAACTGTTCGCGGAGGCATTCCCGGACGCTCCAATTGCGAAACAGCCTGTTTCGCAATTGCCTTGGGGCCAGATAATCCGCCTGCTCCAGATGGTCAAAGACCCGGCCGCTCGCGACTTCTACATCCGCGAAACGATGACCCATGGCTGGAGCCGCGCCATCCTCGAGTTTCAGATTCAGAGCCAGCTCCATCTTCGCAAAGGCAAGGCGCAGAACAACTTTGCCCTCACCATGCCTCCGGCGGACTCCGACATGGCGGCGCAGCTTTTCAAAGACCCTTACCTCTTCGATTTCCTCGGCACTGCCGATCCCCGCCGCGAGGCCGAGGTGGAGCAGGCGCTCGTGGATCACATTCAGAAGTTCCTCCTCGAACTCGGCACCGGCTTTGCCTTCGTGGGACGGCAAGTCAGGCTTGAGGTCGGCGGTGAGGACTACCCCATTGACCTGCTCTTTTATCACCTGCGACTGCGCCGCTACGTCGTCGTCGAGCTGAAAGCCCGCGCCTTTGTGCCGGGTGATGTCGGCCAGCTCAATCTCTACCTCGCTGCTGCGGATGATCTCCTCCGCCATCCCGACGATCAGCCCACGATCGGCCTGCTGCTTTGTCGGGAAAAGAACAAGCTCGTCGCCGAGTATGCGCTGCGCGGACTCGATCAATCCATCGCCGTCGCCGCGTGGCAGACCCAGCTTACCGAGTCCCTGCCGGAGGAGCTTCGCGGCAGCCTCCCCAGCATTGCCGAAATCGAAGCCGAGTTTTCAAGCGAACTCCCAAGTCACTCCGATAAACCGCCCAAGGTCACAAAGATGACCGTGTCGGCTCCAAAGAAGCGCCAAGTCAGCAAAAATGCCCGTAAGACCCGCTAATCCACTCTTCATGAAGCTGCTCGCCACACTCACTTCGTCATTCGCCATTCTGGTTTCGTCATTCGCGACGGAGCCGCGCCCCAACATCATCCTCATCTACACCGACGACCACGGTCATGCTGATCTCGGCGTTAACGGCGCGGTGAAGGACATCAAGACGCCGCATCTCGATGCGCTGGCCCGCAGCGGCGTGGTGGCGACGCATGGTTACAGCACCGCGCCGCAGTGTGTTCCCTCGCGCGGCGGCATTTTGGTGGGCCGCTTTCAGGGCCGTTTTGATCTCGACAACAACGGTTCCTCGCTCGACGGCTTCAACAAGGAGACCACCATCGCCACGCGACTGCAAAACGCAGGCTACGCGACGGCCCAGTTTGGCAAATGGCACCTCGGACCCACGGAGGCGATCACGAAGCATGGCTTCAAGCATGTGTTCTCGCAGAACGCCCAGCGTCCGTTTTCAGCGAACATCACGCTCGATGGCCAAGACCGTCCGATGAGCAATCTGCCGCCGACCGAGTATCACCTCGACGGCTGCTCAAAGGCGGCCGCAGCGGTGATCGAGAGGTATAAAGACCGGCCGTTCTTCCTCTATGTGGCGTATCGCGCACCACACACGCCGCTGGATGCGCCGCAGAGCTACATGGACCGCTTTCCCGGCGAGATGCCAGAACGCCGCCGTGCCGCACTGGCGATGCTTTCGGCCATCGACGACGGTGTGGGGCTCATCACGAGCACTTTGAAAAAGCATGGCCTCACCGAGAAGACGCTCATCTTCTTCATCGGCGACAACGGCGCTCCGCTAAAGATCCACAAGATTGACTCGCCTCTCAACGGTGACGCTGGTGGCTGGGACGGCAGCCTCAACACACCGCTCAACGGCGAAAAAGGCATGCTCTCCGAAGGCGGCATGTCCACGCCTTTCCTCATCGCCTGGCCTGGCACGATCCCCGGCGGTCAAACCTATGAGCATCCCGTCAGCGCCCTCGATTTCGCGGCGACGGCCTGTGAAGTCGCTTCGATTGGCAATCGAAGCGGCTTGGAAGGCATCAACCTCCTCCCCTATCTCACCGGCGAAAACAAAGCCACGCCGCACGACGCCCTTTGCTGGCGCTGGATGGCCCAGAGCGCCATCCGCGAAGGAAACTGGAAACTCCTGCGCGGCGGCGACCGCGAATACCTCTACGACCTCGCCACCGACCGCGAGGAGAAGCACAACCTCGCCGCGAAGCACCC
>DNXB01000060.1:1896-20676 GCA_003506995.1 Verrucomicrobiales bacterium | reverse complement strand
CGTGTAGGGCGGCTGGATCATCGCGGCGGCGCTGATCGCCTTCGTCAGCGTCGTCATCATGGGCAATCTGGCTGAAATGAAGTACAAGGAGGCCGATTCTGGGCTCACCACCGAAATGGCGATGCTGGTCATGTTCGTGACCGGCATCATCACGGTGCATGATCAGCGCCTCATCGCCGTCATCATCGCGGGCACGGTCATGGTGCTGCTGCAAAGCAAAAAACCGCTGCACAACATGGCGCGCCGCATTGGCGAGGATGATCTGCGCGAGATCGCCCGCCTGGTGCTGGTGGGACTGGTGATCCTGCCCGCCTTGCCGAATCGCGAGATGGGCTACCTGGGCGTGCTCAATCCTTTCTCCATCTGGCTGATGGTCGTGCTCATCGTCGGCATCAGCCTTGCGGCCTATCTGGCGGGAAAATTTCTTGGCAACACCAAAGGCGCGGCGCTCTCCGGCATCCTCGGCGGCCTCATCTCCAGCACCGCCACCACCGCCAGCCTTGCCCGTCGCAGCCACGACCATGGCGCGTGCGGCATCAGTCTGGCCGCGATCTGCCTGATCGCCTCCGCCATCGTTTTCCTGCGCGTGATGGTCGAGGTCGTGATTGCCGCGCCAGGACATCTCCAGTCCCTGCTGCCACCGCTTGTGGCGATGATGTTCTGGTTCGGACTCGTGGCGGCAATCGCCCACCGCATCTCCGAAAAGTCAGGCAAGCACANNGCACACACCGGACGAATCACCTCCATCCGAGCTCAAAAGCGCGGTGATCTTTGGCCTGCTCTATGCCGTCGTGCTGCTCGTCGTGGCCGCCGCGCGTGAGCATTTCGGCAGCTCTGGTCTTTACATCGCCGCCGCCATCTCAGGACTCACCGACATGGACGCCATCACACTTTCCACCTCGCGCCTCGTCAGCACCTCTCACCTTGAACCGGCCACCGCCTGGCGCATGATCATGGTCGGCGGCCTGGCCAACATTGTGTTCAAAGCCGGGCTCGTTCTCGTGCTGGGCGCACGCGCCTTCATCAAGCCCGTGTTGCTCGGCATGGGGGCCTCCATCCTGGGAGGCGTGGCGATCCTGGCACTCTGGCCGTCTTGAATTCCAACGACCTGCTCAAGATCAAGGCGGGACAAAGTTATGCCGCCGCCATTTCCTCACGCTGGCGCCAGCGCTGCTCGTGGGTGAGGAGCTGGCGGAAGAAGTCGTCTTCTTTTTTGGGAGTGTCGGCGGGATCAAGCGGCATGGAGAGCTTGAGTTCCAGCCCACGCGGCTCCAGGTGCCGCGCCTCGGCGGTGCCGCCGTGCAGATGCATCGTGACATAGCAGGCCATCATGTTCACGCCGAAGTCGTCAGGCTTGCGGCTGCGGGTGTAGAACGGATCGAAGAGATTGGCGGGCTTGTCTTTGCCCTCCCACGCGCCGCTGTCGCGCACATACATCACCGCCTGCGGCTGGCCGGTGGCGTCGGTCTTGACCTTTGCGCTGATTTGCATGGTGTCGCCAGGACTGAGGTGGGTGATTTCCTCCATGAAGATCAGTCGCCACATCTGGCGGAAGCGTCCGCTGTCCACCTTCAGCGCGGGAAGATTGGGATCGATCTCCACATCGACGTTGAGGTTCTTCGCCTGCAACGAGGTGGCAAACATGTTGATCATCTCCTCCAGCACTTCATTCAGCGTGCATTCATCCTTCCGCTCAAGCTGCCGGGCATGCGATCCCTCGGCCAGACGCGACAGCAGGAGCTGAATGCGCTCGATCTGGGACTGCGCCTGGTGCTGCACGTCGAGCCAGAAGGAGGGGTCGCGCGGATGCGCGCCGCCGATCTCCTCCATGAGCTTCATCGGCGCGAGGTCGATGAACGCGCGCACCACCGTCAGCGCGTTGCGCAGGTGATGATTCAAGCCTTCCGCCAGGATGCCGAGGCCGGAAATTTTGTCCGAGGAAAGCATGTGCCGCACGGTGTCCGCTTTCTCCGCCAGCAATTGCTCGCGCTCGATCATGGCATGGTAATAGTCCAGCGCGTGCTTGATGATCACGCTCAGCTCATCCGGGTCCCAAGGCTTGTGCAGATAACGGAAGCAGCGGCCGGAGTTCACCGCATCGACAGCCGCCTGATAATCCGTGTAAGCCGTGACGAGAATGCGCACGAGGTTGGGATTCAGCTTTTTCGCGTGCTCCATCAGTTCCACGCCGCTCGGCCCAGGCATGCGCTGGTCGGTGAGCAACAGGCCGATCTGCGGGCCGTACTGCTGGAGAATGCGATAGCCATCCATCGCGTTGTTCGCGATGTGGATGGTGTATTCGTCACCAAAGATCTCCTTGAAGTAATGCAACGCCTTCTCCTCGTCATCGACGTAGAGGATGTGGTAAGGCGATAGCTTCGGGTCGGACATGAACTTCAGGCGTTGTCAGGTTTCTTGAGGCTGAGCGTGAACTGCGTGTGGCTCCCCGCCTCGGAGTCGATTTTCACCTCGCCACCCATCTGCTGGATCAAGCGGAAGCAGATGCTCAGACCGAGGCCCATGCCCTGCCCCACCTCCTTGGTGGTGAAAAACGGATCAAAAATCTTGGAGAGATTCTCCTTGGGAATGCCAGCGCCATTGTCCCGCACGATCAAATCAACGCCGCTCACGGTCTCGACCGCCTTGATGAGGATCGTCGGTTCAGGGCGGCCCTCCAAGGCGTCCAGGCTGTTCTGCACGAGGTTCAGCAGGATTTGAATCAGGGAGTTCTCATCCCCCTGCGCGATGATTCCCGGCGGGATCTCATCCACCAGCGTCACCTGGCGGTCGCTGATCTCCTTGGCCAGCAAACGCAGCGCCTTGCGGCTCGTCTCATGCAGATCAATCGGCCGCACCCCGCGATTTTCAGGATGCGCGAAGGTGCGCAGGTCGGAGACGATGGCCGCCACGCGGTCAATCCCCTCCCCGATGTCCGCCGCGATGCGGTTCACCGACTCCGCGATCTCCGGCGGCATCGCCTTGCCCTTTTTCTTCAGGAGGTAGATCGCCGACTTCACATAGTTCAGCGGATTGTTGATCTCATGCACAATCCCGGCCCCCAGCCTGCCGATGGAGGCCAGCTTCTCACTCTGTGCGAGCTGGGCTTCGGTTTCACGCAGGCGGTTTAGCGTTTCCACCAGTTCATCGTTTCGCGCGGCCAGTTCCTCCCGCTGCTCCTCCACCTTGCAGCGGCTGGCAAACTCCCGCACGCGGATCGCATGATGCTGACGACTGCCGAAATAAAGCACCACGCAGTTCAGCAGGATGAAGCCCGTGTTGTTCACGAAGATGCCCAGCGCGCGCGGATCAGTCGCCTCACGCAGATTCGGCAGTGTGGCCGCCAAGTAGGCCAGAACGACGAGACCGAGCGTGATGCCGATCTCCCGGAAGGTCCAATGAAACACAAACGCCGTCGCGACGATGCACAGTGTCAGACCGGCGTAATAGCCGGAGCCGGGATCACCGCTCAGGTAAATCATGAAGCAGATCATGAGCGCCGGCAGCAGAGGCAGGATCACCGGGTAGGCTCGGCAGTACTTCCGCCCCAGCGAACCATTCAGCGCCAGCAGCAGAGGCACGCAGCTCGCCGCGCAGGCCAGCCGCAGCACCAGAAACTCCCAGTAGCGCTCTGGGTAGGCCATCCAGTCCAGAAAACTGCATAGCGGAACCAGGATCATCACAAACCAAGCGCCCATCCGCGCATTGCGCAGGTTCAGAGCCTCCTGCTCCTGCTCAAAACGCCCGGAACGAGGCACAATGCCTCCAGGACCGTCGCCAGTGGCGCGTTCCGAACTGGGTGGGGCCAGTGGGTGACTGACCTCTGCCAGAGCAGTGAATGACATAACAATTATAGATTCTATAATAATCACCCCTACAAAGCAAGGGGCATCCGGGGCTATCTTTACATTTTTCTGACACCTCACATCGCATCGTTTTCGATCCAACATCGCACCCTGGCTTGGCAGTTGGCGAAGACTCGGCATCATGCGCCGCCCATGCGCATCCTCATCGCCATCGACAAATTCAAAGGCTCCATCCCTGCCACTGTGGCCGCCCAGGCCATCGAATCGGCCCTCAAGCAGTCGATTCCAGGGGCAGAATGCGACCTCTGCCCCATCGCCGACGGTGGCGAAGGCACCGCCGAAGCCGTCATCGCCGCCCTGAGGGGCGAATGGTGCGAAACAGCCACGTTCGACGCTCAGAACCGCCCCGTCACCGCCCGTTACGGTCTCGTCCGGGATGGCAGCCAGTTCGAGGCCATCATGGAAATGAGCGCCGCCTCCGGCCTGGCCATGGTCAGCGATCTCCCTCTCGATCCCGCCACCGCCAGCACCCTTGGCACCGGGTTGATGCTCCAGGACGCCATCGCACGCGGTGTCAATCGCATCGTCATCGGTATCGGTGGCAGCGCCACCAACGATGCAGGCATCGGCATGGCCGCCGCGCTCGGCTTCCGCTTCCTGGATGCCGATGGTGAGCCGCTCACCCCCACCCTTCAGCACATGGACAAGCTGGCAAAGATCGAGCGCGGCGAACTGCGCATGCCCGAAATCCTCGTCGCCTGCGACGTGAACAATCCCCTGCTCGGCCCGCACGGCTGCACCCGCGTCTATGGCCCTCAGAAAGGTGTGCGGGACTTTGCGTTCTTTGAAAGCCGCCTCCAGCGCATTGCCGACATCGTGCTGCGTGATCTCGGTGTCGATCATCGCGAGATTCCCGGCGCGGGAGCTGCTGGCGGCCTCGGATTCGGCCTCATGAGCTTCTGCGGGGCCAAACTCACCAGCGGCTTCGATTTGATCGCCGATCTCGTCCACCTCCGCCGCCGTGTCGCCGCCGCCGACCTCGTTATCACAGGCGAAGGCCGTCTCGACGCCCAAACCCTCCACGGCAAAGGCCCCATGGGCGTCGCCGATCTCGCCCGAGAACTCGGCAAACCCGTCGCCGCCTTCGCCGGAGCCATCGAGGCCGAAGACCTGCTCCGTACCCGCTTCGACCTCCTTTGCGCCATCAAACCGAAGGCCATGCCCCTCGCCGAAGCCATGCAACGCGGCCCCGAGCTTCTCGAAGTTGCTGTCCTTCAACATGCCTCCGCCTTGCGAGCACTTGCACAAGCTTCGTGACCGTGCTCAATCCAACCATCCAGTAATCCATCACTCCACCACTCCCTTCATGAACGCAGTCCTCCTCTTCGCCGGTCAAGGCGCCCAAAAAGTCGGCATGGGCAAAGATCTTGCCGAAGCCTATCCGTCCGTCCGCGCCCTCTTTGACCAGGCGGACGCCGCCCTCGGCCACACGCTCACCAACGTCATGTTTGAGGGGCCGATGGAGGAGCTGACCCGCACCAGCCACTGCCAGCCCGCGCTCTACGCCCACGGCCTCGCCATCCTGGAGGTGCTCAGGGAAAAAGTCCCGGCGCTCAACATCACCGCCACCGCCGGTCTCTCACTCGGCGAATTCACCGCCCACGCCGCCGCTGGCACCTTCGACTTCGCCACCGGACTCTACCTCGTCTTCCAACGCGGCAGCTTCATGGAAGAAGCCTGCGAAAACACCAAGGGCGCGATGCTTGCCCTTCTCGGGGGTGAGGAATCCGCCATCCGCGAACTCGCCGCCGAATGCGATGTCGATGTCGCGAACTTGAACGCCCCCGGCCAGATCGTCCTCTCCGGCAGCGCCGAAGGCATCGCGGCCGCCGCCGCCAAATCAAAAGACAAAGGCATCAAACGCGCCATCCCCCTGCCCGTCGCCGGTGCCTATCACAGCCGCTTGATGAAATCCGCGCAGGACAAGCTCGCCCTCGCTCTAGCCGCCGCGCCGATCCAAAGCCCGCGCGTCCCCGTCGTCTGCAACTTCGAGGCCCGCCCCGTCTCCACTCCCGAGGAAATCCGCGCCACCCTCACCAGCCAGGTCACCGGCAGCGTCCGCTGGGTGGAAAGCATGCAGCACCTCATCGCCGCCGGCCACACGCTCTTCATCGAACTCGGCCCCGATGCCACGCTCGCCGGTTTGATGGGCAAGATCGACAAATCCGTGAAGGTCATCAGCATCAAAGACGTCGCCTCACTCGATGCGGCGGTTGCTCAACTGCAATAAGCTCATGCGCCGCCTGCTCCTCGCCTTCCTGCTGCTTACCGGCATCGCCACCGCGCTCGAACTGCCCGCCACCGACGGCAAGACCTACGATCCTGCCGCCGTCGGCGACAAGAAAGCCGTCGCGCTCTTCTTCGTCTCGCCATTCTGCTCCACCACGAAGTCCTTCATGAAGGAGATCAACCAGATCACCGCCGATTACGGCGACCGCGTGGTCTTCCACCTCATTCATTCCGATCCCGAGATCACCCTCGAAGTCGCCATGGAGCACGCCATTCTCTCCGAGGTCAAAACCACCGTGCTGCTCGACAAAGAGCAGGCTCTCGCCAAGCAGTTGAAGGCCAAGATCACGCCCGAGGCCATCATACTCTCACCCCAAGCCGAAACGCTCTACCAAGGCCGCATCAACGACCTCTACCTCGGCCCCACCAAGCGCCAGCGTGCCGCCACCACGAAAGATCTGCGGGATGCGCTCGACGCCATCCTCTCCGGCAAGCCCGGTCCCACGCCTCAGCACGAGGCCCAGGGCTGCAAGATCAGTGAAGTGAGCCGCTGAGCCAGCCAGGATGGATCATCTTGGCTTTTAGATCGCACCCCTGACAGGAGGTTAATCCTTCACCGTCTGGCGTGCCGCAGCGACGAGCTTCATGAACAACTCACGCTGCTCGGCGAGTGCTTTGACCCGGTCTTCAGGTTTCGTACGCGCCTCCAGACACACAAAGCCTTCGTAATCGGCCTCGACGAGCAGTTTGGCGAGCTTGTCGTAAGGGTAGTCTCCGGTGTTGACCTCACGGATGTGGATGGTTTGACCGAGAAAGTCTTTCACCTTGGCAAAGTTGGCCTCAATGCCTTCGCCGGTGAGATCGTCGGGATTGGAGTTCCAGCAAACACGCACGTTGTCACGCGCGGCGGCTTCCATGATGGTGCGATTATGACCCAGATCTGAAGTCTCCTTGCCATGAACCTCAAGGCGGATCTGCTGGCCGAAACCGAGCGCGTAATCACCGAGTTCGGCGAGCGCCTTGCCGATCTGGGCGAGCGTTTTTTCGACGGGAACGTCCTTGGGCAGCGCGTTCGGCTTCACCTTCACACCTGTGCCGCCGATATCGTGGCTGAGTTTGATGTGCTCCTTGGCTCCGGCGATGTTTTTCTTCAACTCCGCCTCGTCGGGTGAGTGAAACTCGAAATTGGTCCCCATGCCGAGCAGCTTGACCTGCGAGTCTGCAAAACGTCCGCGCACATCCTTACGCTGCTCGGGGGTGAGCGAGACATCGACCTTATGCGCATGCTCGATCCGCAGTTCGACGCCAAGAACCTGGGCGGTTTCACAATTGTTGATCAGAGTGGGCAGATCCCAGTCCGCGCCCCACATGTAGGTGACGAGTCCGAACTGAATGTTCTCGCCCTTGTAGGAGAGATTGGAGGCGGCTGCGAGGGCGGAGGCGGCACCGGTTCCTAGAACGGTGTGGAGAAAGTGGCGGCGAGTGCTCATGGAGCGAACATAACGCCAAAATCCCGCCGCACATTGCTTTCTTGTTCCTCACTCGCTTGCCTGGGCGGCTTTTTCCGCCGCGATGTCCTTGCGGCGGAAGCCCTGGACGCGTCCGTTGCCCTTGTAGAGATAGACTTTTTTCACGTCTTCGAGCCGCATGATGACCCAAGGGGAGAGAATATTGCGGCCGTTTTTGGTGTACACCAGATTGTCCGCGAGATGCACGCAGGAATGGAAGGCGTCACCAGTGGTGTTGTCGAGAAAGAACAGAATGTCCGCATACTGGTAGGGCGGCTCCACCGGGGTGAAGTTTTCAAGCACCTGGCTGGTGGCAAGTCGCGCGTCGAGCAGATATTCATGCGGCTCGTAATTGAAGAAGTTGAGAGAGGTCCAGTGGCAGTCCGGCATGACACCGTGCTTGGCCATGTCCAGGCCCGGGAAGGTGTACAACAGCTTGCGGGCAAGGGCGGGCAGCAGGTGGGAGATGCCCAGATCATCGACACCCTCGAGTTCGAGGATGGACTGGATCAGGGGCTCGAGGTCCTTGCGGCGGAGGCCAACCCCAAAACTCCAGTATTTGATGATCTCTTCAGCATTGGAGCTTCTGTCCAGGATGAGGCGCACCATCAGATTGCGGGTGCGGGTGCAGGCTTTGAAAATGGCGCGTGCCTCGGAGTCAGAGGCCGCGTAATTGAGCAGCGCTGGAATATCGCTGAAAGCGATGGTTTCTCCCCGCATGTAGCTCAGCTTCTTGATTTTTTGAATGATTTCGGGACGCAACTTGCTCCCGCGATACCACTCATCCACCGAGGTGCCGATAATGAGAACTGGATCGACGAGATACTCATTTTCAGGGTATTTCGAGAACTCTGTGTAGATGATGGACCGGCTCTCGGGTGTCAGACTCTCCAGCACCGAAAGCGGAGGGAGCATGTGAACAACAGAATCACTTTTGACGATGTTTTGTGGCAGCAGCAACTGGTCGATCACTGGTTGCGACAACCCTGCGCGCAAAAAAAGGGCCGAGACTTCGGTGAATGCGGGGGCGGGGAGCGTCCAACGTGGCGTCGGGCTGGGCAGGGGGAAACCCTCAACAAGGCTTTTCGGGGCTTCCAAATACACATAGGCGCATTGCAGGCGTCCCCAGGGGCCTGGATTAGCCTCAAACACTGTCTCGGACTGCGCGGCAGGCGCGGAGTTGGTCAAGGCATTGGGGGTGGCAGGCGTTTTGGAACCACCGAGAATGATACCGAGATTTTCGGCGCTGGTGATTTGCGCGCCAGACGGTGAATGCAGGAGAAAACAAAAAATCACACCCGCCAAGAAGGAAAAGCGGGGAGCACGGGTGAAACAGAGAACACGCGAGGGGGGCTGGCGCATGATAAGATATGGATCGGACTAAAAAGTTGGGGGGCGATGTTCAAAACTATAACGAGCCAGAGAACCTTGCAGTTAGAATTCGATTCAGTGCATTTATCATGCATTGAAACCTCTTACCTGTCAGGGTGAACGATGATTCATTTTTTCTCGCCATGCATCCGTCCATTCATGGAACAAAGGCCCGGATTGCGTTGATTTTCACCCGGCGACTGCCATGCAGGGTGTCGGTCGGCAGATCCGTCTCCTCACCGGCCGCCTTGCCGATGAGAGCTTTGGCGGTTTCGGAGAGATAGCTGATGATGTTCTTGTCAAGATCGCCATCCCAGGCACCGAGAATCGTGAAGGTTTCCTTCTCGCCGGTGGGAATGTCTTCCACATCGACGGCAGTGCCGATGCCAACCTTGTCGGTGGGAACGTTGGCGAAGTCGGTGCCGCGGGCATTGCGCAGCTCGCGCTCGTATTTGCCCTGCATGCGCAGCAGCACGGCCTGGTGGTCGCGGGCGGCCTTGTAGCCGCCGTTCTCGCGCAGATCACCCTCGGCGCGGGCGATCTGGATCTCGCGCTTGTTGTCGGGGATCTTGACGTTGACGAGGTCTTCCAGCTCCATCTTTTTCCGCTCCAGGCTTTCCCATGAGACGATGAGGGAGTCTTCTTTCTGCGGTCCGGCGTTTTCGGCCATCATGGCCTCCATTTCAGGGCGGGCCTTGATGATGCGCGCCATGAGGGAGCGGCGGGTCAGTTCGTCGTAGGAGGAGCTGTTGAGAATGCGCTTGGCGAGCAGGCGCACATCCGCGTCCTCGGCCTCGGCGACCATCTCGCCGAGCAACGTGCGGTCGTCAGACAGCAGGTCTTGAAGGCGTCCGGTGCGTTTGGGACCGCCTTCCATGTGATCGTTTTCGATGACGCCGAGAATGGCGTGACCGAGATCGATGTCGAAGACGGATTCAGCGAGGCCTTTGCGCTCGCGGGTCATCCAGATGAGCAGATCGGCGGAAAGCAGGCGGTTGCGCAGGGATTTTTTCAGCGTTTCGGCCAGCACGTCGAGCTCGTCGTTGGCATCCAGCACGGTGGCGATCTCAGCCACGGCACGACCGCCGGTTTTGGTGAGATGGTGCAGGATTTCCGTGACCCAGCCACGATTTGGGAAGGCGTCAGGGAAGGCACGGTAAACCCGGCCCAGCATCGCGGAGGAAAGCGTCTTGAGCGCGTCAGCCAGCACTTCCTTGGTCTCGCAAACGAGGTCGGAGACCTTCATCGAACCCATGGGCGGGGTGATGCCGAGAGTTTCGGCCAGTTCGTCACGGGCCAGCAGCAATTGCAGGCACTCCTTGAGGTTGAGCTTGATGCCTTTCCGGGCGGAATCGGAAATGTCCTGCAGGACGGGAATCAATTCCGCTTTTGGATCGCTGAACAAGTCGAGATCCTTCTGAATGCTTGCCAGCGCGGCGAGCTTGCCCTTCAAGTCACGCGCGGCGACGAAGGATTTGACCATCTGCCCGCCGGCGCTCTCAGCCTGATCACGCAGGACGAGGTTTTCAGTGCGCTTGGCCGGAACGACGATGTGGCGGTGTGTTTTGAGAGCGCGTTTGGCGCCTTCCCACCACTTCTTGTAATCAGCCTCCGGCACGACCGCGCCTTTGAGCAGTTTTTCGAGGCCGTCGAGGTGCAAGGTGCCGCCGCTGCTCTTAAGCGCCAGTTCGACGAGCGCCGGGGCGTTGTCTTTGGCCATGGCCTTGAGCGCGTCGAGGTCAGAATGACGACGGGCGAGGATGTGATCGGAAGGAATGATCTCCACGGAGCTCACGGCGAAGGAAATCTTCATCGGATGAGCCGGTTTGCCCTCGAAGTCGATGAGGACGCGGTCACCCAGCAGATCCCAGGAGGAGATCCTGCCGACGCCCCAGCTTTTGTGGAGGCAGAAGACGCCTGGTTCAAGTTTGGAAAGTTTTTCGCCGTCTGCAGCCGGGAGCTTGCCTGCGGCCACGATGTTTTGCACCTCTGGATTCATGGGACGGGCAGATTAGACGGTGGCGGGGTTTGAGCAAAGGAAACCTTGCGGCAAGACCACCTTGTTTTCACCAGGCCAGGCACCACAGCGCTTTCAAATACCGCCCTTCAGGGCAGTTCGACATCACCGGGTGGTCCGCCCCGGCCCCGGTGCGGTCGATGATTTGCAGGCGGCGTTTGTTGCGGTGGGCGGCGCGCATGACGATGTCCTCGAACTCCGCCACATCGAGCAATCCCGAGCAGGAGCAGGTGACGAACAGCCCGCCGCGCTTCAGCAGCCCGAGGGCGACGGCGTTCATGTCGTAGTACTTGTTACGTCCGAGCTGGCCTTCCTCGGGATCACGGGAAAACACGAGCTTCGGCGGATCGAGCACCACGGCGTCCCACAGCGCGCCGTTCTGCTGCATCTGGCGGCCCCAGGTAAAGGTGTCCGCATGTACCCAGTCGATGCGCACTTGGTTCAAATCCGCGTTCTTCTTGGCCTGCGCGATGGCTTTTTCATCGAGATCCACGCCAGTCACATCCTCGCAGCCGCCGAGCACCTTGGCGTTGATCGCGAAACCACCGGTGTAGCTGCACAAATCGAGCACGCGACGCCCCTTCGCGAGATGCGCGAACTTCAGACGATTATCCCGCTGGTCACAGAAAAAGCCCGTCTTGTGTCCGTCCTCGAAGCTGACTTGATAACGCACGCCGTTTTCACGCACCCGCACGCCACGCGGGGCGGGAGCATCCGCTTCCGGCACATCCGCCCAGCGCATGGCCTCAATACGGGCGATGTCAGGATCGACCTGGATGACATGCTGCGTGGTGCCCAGCGCCTCATGCAGTTTTGGCAGCCAGCGGCGCAGGCGGCGCCACACGCCGAGCGTGGTGACCTCGATGGAGAGCACATCCGCATAACGATCCACCACCAGTCCGCTGATGCCGTCGCCATCCGAATGCACGGCGCGCCAGGCCTCGCTGGTTTCGTTGAGCCGCAGTGTTTTCAGACGCAGATCGAGCGCGGCAGCAAGCCGGGCATCGAGCGCGTCCTCGGTGAGCACGGCCTCGCCATGCTGCAGCACGCGCAAAGGCACATGGGCCTGCGGGTTGAAAAATCCGCTCCCGAAGAGCTGCCCTTCCTTGTCATACACATTCACCAGATCACCAGGGCCGGCGTCCGGGGAAACGGCACGGATCATGTTGGGATACACCGCCGGATTGAAGGAAAAGTACTTCATCTGCGCCCAGGGGCNNGCAGCCAGTCCTCACTGCCGGGCGGCGGCGTGGTGCTGGGAGACGGGGAATCGCGGCGGGGGGAACGCGGGGCAGAGGAGCGCATGGTCGGCATTTCATGCCCCGGAATCACACGCTGGACAAGCACGGTCTGCGCTCTCCTCTTCGCACGGTCATTTTAATAGTGCTGGAAAAGCAGTGATGCAGCCGCTTAGTTGAAAACATGGCCGCAGAAAAGCCCGTCACGCTCAAAGATCTCACCCTCATTGGCAAAGAAAACCTGCCCTCCGGCGGCGGGTTCATGATCCTGCCCGGCCAGCTCGGTTACTTTGACCTCCTGCGTCTGGAACTTCTGCTGGAAGGGCGTGAGATCGTGTATCTCATTGAGCAAGGTGCCGCGCTGCATCCGCTGCTGAAGGTTCACTTGGAAAAGGACAGCGTGCATGCCATGGTCATCGCTCCCGGCGAGACCACGCCGGACATGTACCGCAAGGCTCTCGCCCAGGCGGTGAAAGGACAGGGCGTCATCATCTACCTCCCGGCCGAGGCCGCCACGATGACCTCGCCGCTCACCTGTGTGCCCGGCACAAAGCTGGAGTTCCTTCTCAAAGCGGAAATCCCCATCCTCCCCTTGCACGTTCATCGCCGTCAGGACACGGCCCTGCCTATTGAACGCCGCTATAGCGACGCGGAGGTCATCTTCAACTTCGGCAAGCTTCTCCAGGGGCCGGAGGTCAACCTCGCCACCTACCAGGAGCGTCTTCTGGCTCTCTCCGAGCAGAGCCTCAGCGAGCACTGTCCCGCTCTCGACATGAGTCTCGGCTACGCCCTCATCCAGGGCTTCAAAAAGCATGGTGCCCGCAACAGCATCGTCGATGGCAAGGACGACAAAATGCTTGGTTATGACAAGCTTTTCGCCGCCGCCCTCGCCCTCTCCCAGGTCGTGAAGCGTGAGACCAAGAAGAAGCGTGTCGGCATCATTCTGCCGCCCGGCATCGGCGGCCTCATGTGCAACATCGCCGTCATCATGGCCGGCAAGATTCCGGTGAACCTCAACTTCACCGCCGGGCGCACCGCCATCGACAGCGCCATCCGCCAGGGGGAGATCGACCGCTTCCTCACCGCCGACATCTTCGTGCGCAAGATGCAGAGCTTCCCCTGGCCGCCCAGCAAGCAGCTCATCCTCATCGAGCGCCTGCTGCCGAAAATGAAGCTCAGCATCGCGAAGTGGCTGGTCATCAGCAAGATTCTCCCGGCCGCCTTCCTCGCAGCCCTGCTCGGCATTTCCAAGAAAGGCGGACGCGAGGAGGCCCTGCTGCTCTTCACCAGCGGCAGTTCGGGCGAGCCGAAAGGCGTCGTCCTCTCTCACCGCAATCTCATCGGCAACGTCATGCAGTTTGGCAGCCGTCTTGGTTTGAAGAGCACGGACAGCATCCTTGGCTGCCTGCCGCTCTTTCACAGCTTCGGCTGCACGGTCACGCTCTGGTATCCCATCATCTACGGCCTGCATCTCGTCACCTACCCTTCCCCGCTGGAGGTGAAGAAGCTCGCCGAGCTCATTGAGAAATACCGCGTCACCCTCATGATCGCCACGCCCACCTTCCTGCGCGGCTATCTGCGTGGCGTGAACCGCGAGGCTCTCAACTCCATCAAATTCTGCGTCACCGGGGCTGAAAAGCTTCCCCGCGTCGTTTCTGACGCCTTCGAGAACCGCTTCGGCAAGCGCGTGCTCGAAGGTTACGGCCTCACCGAGACCTCGCCTGTCTCCAACGTCAACCTGCCTGATCCCGAGCCTATCGGTGCCGAGGAAAACGGCTACGTCTGGCTGCCCAGCCACCGCCAGGGCTCCGTCGGCCACACCCTGCCTGGCATGGCGCTGCGCATCACCAACCCGGACACAGGCGCCCCTCTGCCACTGCATCAGAGCGGCATGATCTGGTTCAAGGGCCCCAACATCTTCGAAGGCTACCTCAACCAGGCCGAAAAAACCGCCTNNGCAGGACGGCTGGTTCCGCACCGGCGACATCGGCCGCCTCGACCTCGACGGCTTTCTCTACATCGAGGGCCGCCTCAGCCGCTTCTCCAAGATCGCCGGTGAGATGGTGCCGCATGAGACTGTCGAAGAAGCGCTCGTCAAAGCCCTCGGCCTTGAAAACGAAACCTCCCGCAAGATCGCCGTCGTCGGTGTTCCAGACCCTGACAAAGGCGAGGCCCTCATCCTTCTCACCAGCGTGCCCGGCGGTCCTGAGCACCAGGAAATCCTCGACCTGCGTTACCGTCTGCTCGACAAAGGCATGCCCCCGCTCTGGATTCCGAAAAAGATGATCCGCGTTAGCGACATCCCCATCCTCGCCTCCGGCAAGCTCGACGTCCAAAACTGCGAAAAGATCGCCAAGGCCGGGATGTGAGCCCATGGGTGGCGTTGATGCTGCGCCTCTGCTCGTTTGGCACCCACCACCTCAAGGACTGACCACCTTGACCTGCGCGGCGTTCTGGCCGACGCATGCCCACCTATGTCATCCCGCTTTCTTCAATTCGACCAGACAGGCAATCCCGCCGAGGTGCTGCAGCTTCGTGAACGTGTGCTGGCCCCGCTTTCCGGTCACGAGGTCCGCGTGCGCATGCGCTACGCGCCCGTGAACCCGGCAGACCTCAATTTCATCGAGGGGACTTACGGACGTGCCGCTCACCCGCCCTGCATCCCTGGTCACGAAGGCTGCGGCGAGGTCGAGGCGGTCGGTGAGGCAGTTGTCTCCTTGTCCAAAGGTGATGTCGTCATCCCGCTGCTCGGCACCGGCTGCTGGACACAGCACCTCACCGCCCCGGAGCACCATTTCGCCAAGCTGCCGCCGCAGATCGACCGCGTGCAGGCCAGCATGCTGCGCATCAATCCCGTCACCGCCTGGGCTTTGCTCAAGCAATACACCGACCTTGAACCCGGCTCATGGGTGGCGCAAAACGCCGCCAATTCCGCTGTGGGCCGCGCCTTGATCCAGCTCGCGCACCACTTCGGCCTGCGCACGCTCAATTTCGTCCGCCGTCCTGAGTTGATCGACGAGCTCAAGACGCTGGGCGCTGACGCGGTCGTGCTCGACACGGACGAAGGTGTCGCCGAGGCCAAAAAAGNNGCGGGAACGAGCCGGTGAAACTCGCCACCAACGCCGTCGGCGGAGACAGCGCCATCCATCTCATGGATGTGCTCGCTGCCGAGGGCATCCTGGTCACTTACGGAGCCATGAGCCGCCGCAGCCTGAAGGTGCCCAACAAGTTCCTCATCTTCAAAAACCTCCAGCTTCACGGCCTGTGGATCACGAAATGGTTCGAGAAAGCCAGCACGCCGGAGCTGCGGGATGTGCTCGATCCTTTGACCGCCCTCATCGAAAAAGGAGACCTCGTCACCGCTGTGGATCAAATCGTGCCGCTCGCCGATTTCAAGCAGGCCATCACCCGCGCGCAGGAAGGCTCCCGCCACGGCAAAGTCATCCTCGACCTCGCGTGCCCCTGATGCGCGTGCTTCTCACGAACGACGACGGCATCCACGCCCCAGGCCTGCGGGCGTTGGAAGAGGCCGTGTGGCAGCTCGGCTGGCAGCCCGTGGTCGTGGCCCCCGCGCATGAGCAAAGCCAGTGCGGTCACCGTGTCACCACGCATCAGCCGCTCAAGGTCGAATCCCATGATGCAAACCGGCACGCCGTTCACGGCACCCCGGCGGACTGCGTGCGCCTGGCGCTCTTCGCACTCGATGTACAACCCGATCTCGTGCTCTCTGGCATCAACGCAGGCGGCAACATGGGCCAGGACCTCGTCATCTCCGGCACCGTCGCCGCCGCCCGTGAGGCAGCGTATCACGGCGTGCGCTCCCTGTCCCTCTCTCACTACCTGATCCGTGACCTGCATGTTGACTGGAGCCGCGCCTCGTCCTGGATCGCCGAACTGCTGCGTGAAACGCTCGCCCAGGAGCAGCCGCCGCGCACCTACTGGAACATCAACCTCCCGCATCTGCCTCCAGGCACCGATTCCCTGCCACCGCGCATCCGCTGCCAGCCTGCGCATTCCCCGCTCAACGTCGCCTACACGCCAGGCGAGCACGGCTACGCCTACAGCGCCTCCTACGCCTCCCGCCCGCGTGATCCAGGGTCGGATGTCGAGGCATGTTTCAGCGGCAACATCGCGGTTTCCCTCCTGCACGTCTGAGCCGCCTCACATCGGGCTTGTTGGCAGTCGTTGACGGTAGCAGCGGACGTGAGTCCACCTTCGCCTACTCGACAAGCCGCCGGAGCTGGAAGCCTTGATTTTGTGGCATCAAGGTCAAAGGGTCTGCACTACAGGCCGTGCAAATTCAGGTGTTCGATTTGTCCTCCCCGCCACTTTTTGGCCCGGTGATTTTCGGCGGTCCTTGCTCGGACAGCGTGAGTTTCATCTGGTCGAGCGTCCGCTTCTCCCATCAACCTGCCTGATCGAGGAGGAAGAGGAGAACGAGGACAATTCCCAAGCCATCGTCAACAACCGCCCACAAGCGATTGGGATTCTTCGTCCTACCGGCCCTTCACACAAAACAAGCGCACGCCGTCGGCGCACATGGCGGTGCTGTTGCCGATTTCACACGTCTGCCACTGCGCCTCGGTGAGGCCGCTTTGCAGAGCGATGGCATGCTCGGCGGCGAGATAGCGGGCGCGGCTTTCCTCCTCGCTGACACCTTCAGCCAGCCAGGCGGCGACGCGCTGGTGGATTTCAGTGATGCGCGGACGATAAGCCGCCAGATGAGCGGACACCTCGTGAACGGGGCCGAAATGGGTGAGGTAGAGGGTCTGGAAGTTCGCGGCGATCAGGCGGTCCACCGATTGAACATAAGCGACGGGGTCAAACTGCGGCGGGGCGGCGGGGACGGAGAGGTAGCTGGTATTTTGCAGCCGCATGCCGGCCACATCGCCGGTGAAGCAGACATCACCGATGACGAAGGCGTGATGATGCCGCGCATGGCCGGGGGTGTCCCAGGCGAGCACTTCGACCGCGCCGAACTTCACGCTTTCGCCATCCTGCATGGCGACGACGCGCTCGGCGGGCGCGGGCAGCATGGGGCCCCAGAGCGGGTCCATCTGATCCCCATAGACCATGCGGGCGCTTTCGATCAAACGGGAGGGGTCGATGAGATGCCGCGCGGCGCTGGGGTGGCAGTAAATGGTGGCCCCATTCTGCGCGAACCAGCCGGCCGCCCCGGCGTGGTCGAGATGGATGTGGGTGACGAAAACCTTGCGGATGGCCGATTCCGCGACGCCTGCGGCCCGGATCGCCGTGCGCAGTGTTTCGAGCGTGGATCCCGGTCCCGTCTCGACCAGCGCATACTCCCCGGCGCTCTCGATCAGGTAGGAGGCGATGAGACCGGGGGTGTTTTGAAAGAGGAGATCGAGAGTCTGGATGCGCATTGGCTAGGCAAAGAGTGGTGGCAGGTGTCTGGCTCCATGCAACACGCGCAGCACTTCAATTTCATCCAAACCTTCGAGATAAAAGATCAAATACTGGGGATACGAGTCGGCGGGAATGAAGCGAATGCCTGCGAACCGTGGTGCGTTGAATGTGGGACGAATGCCAATCCCCGGCTGCTGACCGATGCGCTCCGCAGTGTCAAACACCGAGAGGCGAACGTTTTTGGCGGCCACGACATTGTCCTGTGCGATGTGGCTCGTCAGCTCATCGAGATCGCTGACGGCCACAGGATTGAAAACGACCGGCTTCATGCCTGCTGCGCACGCAAGTCCGAGAGCGGCACCCGAGGACCGGTGTGCGTGAGCGCCTCATCCAGCAAGGATTCCAGGGCGGCGGTGGCGCGCCAGCCGAAGGCGGTCTGCACCGCTGCCTCAACCGCAGCATCGACATTCGGATAACCACCTTCGGCGACCTGCTTTCTGAGCAAGGATTCGGCGGGTTCGGTGAGGGTGACGGTCATGGCCGCAGTTTATGGACCGCCGCTGATTGTGCAAGCCGGGCCTTCACCGCATGATCTCCAGGCGTTTGCGCAGGATGTCCTTCTGGCTGGCGCCGCCGAGCTTGGCCTGGGTCGAGTCGATCCACTTCTGCTCCATGGCGTTCTTGGTGGGGCGCTGCGTCTGGTAGAAGACGCCGAATTTGCCGGGAGAGGGCAGGTCGGCGAGCTGGTAGGCGGCGACGTCGTCCTGCACGTCGTGCTGAGTTTCGTCGATGATGTCATACACGCCGCCTTTGCGCGGGGTGCTGTCATCGAAGCTGCCTTCGTAGAACATGACGCACTCGCTGAGGCATTCGACGACGCTGAAGCCGTCATGCAGAATGGCGCGCTCGAAGGTATCGACCATGTGCTTCACCTGCGCGGCGTGCGTGCGGGCGATGAAGGTGGCGCCGCTGGCGAGGAGCTGCTTCATGGGGTTGATCGGACGGTCGATGCTGCCTGTGGGGTCGGTCTTGGACTTGAAGCCCTGCGGGCTGGTGGGGCTGGTCTGCTTCTTGGTCAGGCCATAGACGTAGTTGTCCATGATGACGTAGGTAAGCTTGATGTTTTTCCGCGCGGCGTGGTTGAGATGGTTGCCGCCGATGGAGAAGCCGTCGCCGTCACCGCCGAA
>DNXB01000060.1:0-1837 GCA_003506995.1 Verrucomicrobiales bacterium | reverse complement strand
TAGGGGAAGCGGCTGGAGCAGCCGATGCCGGCGACGCAGACGATCTTTTCATGCGGATACTGAAGCTTTTCGAGCACCTTGTAGAAGGCGGCGAGCACGGCAAAGTCGCCACAGCCGGGGCACCAGGTCGGGTGGTCGGCGGTGAGGATTTTTTTGGTGAGCTTGTCAGTGACTGGAGCGGCAGAAGCAGCGGGAGCAGCGGGAGCTTCCAGGGTGGCGGTGGACATAGAGGTGGTTGGTTGGGGGTGGTGGTGAAATGCTCAGTGGCGGCCGATCTGGCGCTATGTTTTGCATGCTTTAAGTCTGCGACGGAATTCGCTCACAGCCTCGTAATCGTCACGCCAGCAGGAGAGTTCCTCGATCCAGTTCAACGGTATTTTGGGCAGGCGAACACTTTGGGGCTGCTGCGCATAGGCAGCGCCATTCCAGGCATGCACCTGGATTTTGCCACGCCGCCATATCCAGACTTCGGGATGACCTAGCTTTTCATAAAGCGGCAGTTTGTTGATGCCGCCGCTGCTGAGAGACACCTCAATGGCGAGATCGAGCTTTTCACCCTCGCCACGGACAAAGGAATAGGACTCATCGGCCTCGACAGCTTTTTCAGACGCAGTCAGGCGGCGTGTCATGTTGCCGCGCGCATAGAAGACCATGTTATGATGATCCAGCCATGCCTCGACGCAACGGCGGAAGATGTTCTTGATGCGCTCGTGATCAGACGAGGTCGTCATAATCTCCAACTGGCCGTCACCGTAGTTGAGCAGCGTTCCTGGGCGGCTGTCGTCGCCAAAGGCTTTGTCGATGGCGAGGTAGCGCTTCCAGGTGGTGTTCAGGACGATGCGCTGCTCCGGCTTCCAGCGACGCATGATCTGCGACGTGCGGCGTGGTGCCGTCACCGCGCGCACTTGGCGCGGACTGGCGGCACGACGAGCGGTTTTGATGACACTGGAGGTCTGCTTGGGCATGCGCGTGATTCTACACAATCAAACGGTGCCAGCCATAATCTTCTCCACGCCGGTGACGATTTCGCGGATGCGGAAGGCGAGGCCGTCCGTCTTGCACACGGACTGGATCTTCGGATCGGCGTAGGCGGCGCGGAGCATCATGGCGAGCTGGCCGTGGCCGTAGAGGCCGTAGTCGTTCATCTCGACGACGACGACTTTCTTGAACTTCGCCCACAGGCGGTCGAGCCCGGCGGGCATCGGATGAATGTGGCGGATTTGCGCGGCGCCGACTTTGTGGCCCTCGGCCAGAAGGCGGTTCACGGCCTCCTTGATCGGGCCGTAGGTGCTGCCCCAGCCGATGAGAAGCACGTCGCCCTCCTGCTCTCCGTAGATCTCAGGCAACGGCAGTTTTTTGCTGAGCTCGACGAGCTTGTTGCGGCGCTTCTCGGTCATCTGCGTGTGCATCTTCGGGCTGCCGGAAGGATGGCCCTGCTCGTCGTGCTCCAGGCCGGTGACGTGCGGGTATTTGCCAGTGAGCTTGGTACCCGGAGGTGCGTGGCGGGTCACTTTGTCCAGAGGATACGGCTTGAAGTCCGCGCCACGGTCGGAGAGGTCCAGCGCAGGCTCCACCCAGTGCTTGTCGAGATCTGGCTCGGTGAATGCCTCGATGCGGCTGCTAAGCGCCTGGTCGCTGAGGATGATGACGGGACAGGAGTATTCGCGGGCGAGTTTTCCGGCCTCCAGGGCGATGTAGAAGCAGTCTTCCACATCCTGCGGGGCGAGAACGATGCGCGGGCAGTCGCCGTGACTGCCGTAAATGGCCTGCATGAGGTCGGACTGCTCCACGCTGGTCGGCAGGCCGGTGGAGGGGCCGCCGCGCTGCACATTGATGA
>DNXB01000594.1 GCA_003506995.1 Verrucomicrobiales bacterium | reverse complement strand
GTCCCCTCTCTACTCTACAATCTACCATGAAGACCTTCCTCCTCGCGCTTGCACTGTTGTCATCGACCACGTTCGCGGCGGTCATCGAATCCGATCTTTGCGTCTATGGCGGCACCAGCGGCGGTGTGGCGGCGGCCGTGCAGGGCGCACGGATGGGCAAGTCGGTCGTGATTGCGGAGCCGGGACGACATCTTGGCGGCATGACGAGCGGTGGACTCAGTGCGGTGGACATTGGCGATCCGCGCTCGGTTGGAGGCATCGCGCGGGAGTATTTCACGAAGCTGGCGGCGACGGTGGGCGTGACGCTGGCTTGGGACAAGGCTTTCAAAGGCGATGGCGGAGGCGGTCCGGCAACGGGCGGCGCGTATGCCATCGAACCGCACAAGGCGGAGCAGGTCTTCACCGACATGGCGAAGGAAGCGGGCGTGAAGGTGCATTTCGGAGCGCGGCTGGCCTCCGTGAAGAAGGACGGCGTGCGCATCACCGAACTCGTCATGGAGAATGGCGATGTGTTTCGTGCGAAGGTCTTCATCGACACGAGTTACGAGGGCGATCTGATGGCGAAGGCAGGCGTGAGCTACTCGCTGATGCGCGAGGGCAACGCGAAGTATGGCGAGACGCTGAACGGCATTCATTACACGGAGAAATACATCCCGCGCACAAATCACCTCAAACCGGGGCCGCATGGCCGCGTGCCGGGTGGTCAGGGAGTCTGGGATCGGGATTTCCCGCTCGATCCTTATGTGGTGAAGGGCGATCCGAAAAGCGGACTGCTGCCGCTCATCAACGAAGGCGATCCCGGCAAGCAGGGTGATCCCGCGCCGGGTGTGCAGGCTTATTGCTTCCGCCTTTGCCTGACGACAAATCCGGCGAACATGATCCCGATCACGCCACCGTCGGATTACGATCCGAAGCGCTACGAGATCATCGCGCGATTCATTGAGGCATGCCTCGCCATCGGTGACGACATGGACCTGCGCTGGTTCTCGAAGCACGATCCGCTGCCGAACGACAAGTGGGATTTTAATACGGCCACCTTTGGCGGCAATCTGCCCGGCGCGAGTCACGCATGGCCGGAGGCGAGCTATACCGACCGCGAAAAGATCGCGAAGGAGCACGAGGACTACCATCGTGGCCTGCTGCACTTCCTCGCCACTGATGCACGCGTGCCGGAGAAGGTGCGCAGTGATATGAAGCGCTTTGGTTTGCCGAAGGACGAGTTCACCGACAACGGCGGCTGGCCGCATCAAATCTATGTGCGCGAGGCCCGGCGCATGGTCAGCGAACTGGTGATGACCGAAAACCACACCTTTGGGCGGCAGCCCGTGGCGAAGTCCGTCGGCCTCGGCAGCTACGGCACCGATGTGCATGAAATCCGCCGCATCGTGAAGGACGGCGTGGTCGCTCGCGAGGGCAAAGTCGCCACCGGTCGCGATGGCGCGCCGCCCTATGCCGTCGGCTACGACGCCATCGTGCCGAAGCGGAGCGAGTGTGAAAACTTGTTCGTCACCTTTGCCCTGAGCAGCAGCCACGTCGCCTTTGCCAGCATCCGCATGGAGCCGGTCTTCATGTGTACCAGCCAGAGCGCCGCCGCAGCGGCGGTGCTGGCGATGGATGACGGCGTGGCGGTGCAGGAGGTGAGTTATGACAAGCTGCGAGACAAACTCGTGAAAGACGGTCAGGTGCTGGAATGGAAGAAGACGCCGTGATTGCCTGAGAAAAGCTGCGCATGGCCACGTTTCCAGGCTTCATGCGCTCTCTCCTCCTTTTGGCCTTCATCACTCTGGCTTCGTCATTGACGGCGCAGCCGCTGAACATCCTGCTCATCACCGCGGATGACATGGGGCTGCAGCTCGGCTGCTACGGCGACAAAGCCATCCGCACGCCGCATCTCGACGCGCTGGCGAAGCGTGGTCGCTTGTTTGAGAACGCCTACGTCGCGCAGGCATCGTGCAGCCCTTCGCGCAGCGCGATGTTCACCGGGCTGTATCCGCATGCGAACGGGCAATACGGCCTGCTGAACGCGGGTGTTGGCTTTGAGCTGCATGAGCCGCTGCGCACGCGCACGATTCCCGCGCTGCTGAAGCAGGCCGGCTACCGCACGGGCATCATGGGCAAGCTGCACGTCGGCCCGGAGAAGTCGTTTCCTTTTGATCAGCGCATCAAGGCGGACACGCGTGATGTCAAAACCGCCGCAGCGCAGGCTGCCGCGTTTCTCGGCGAGAAGAGCGACGCGCCCTTTTTCCTCATGGCGAACTACTCCGATCCGCACGTCCTTGGCCGCAGTCCGCGTCCGCCCACGGAGGCTTTTCCGACGCAATACAAGGGCGTGCCGGAAACGCCGCTGAAAATCGGCGAGGTGCCCGCGTTTCTCTTCCAGCAGCTTGACGAAACCGAGCAGACCGAGCGCGTGACGCAGTATTACAACGCCTGCATGCGCTTCGACGCCGCCGTGGGCCTGCTGCTCGGCGAGTTGGAAAAGTCCGGCCACGCTGACGACACGCTCATCCTGTTCGTCAGCGACCACGGCCCGCCCTTTTTCCGTGGCAAGACCTCGTGCTACGAGGGCGGCGTGCATGTGCCGATGATCGCCGTCTGGCCCGGTGTATTCGATAAAAGTGATCGCACTTCCGCCTTCGTCTCCACCGTCGATCTGCTACCCACGATTCTCGATGCTGCCGGTCAGCCCTTGCCGGACGGGCTGCATGGCCGCTCGCTGCGCACCACGCTCGATCCCGCGCAGCATCGCGCGCATCTGGCCACCGAGTTTCACTATCACGGCAACAAGCCCTTCTTCCCGCGTCGCTCCATTCGCGACGCGCGCTGGAAGCTCATCCACAATCTGCGCGCGGGCAAAGCGCAGCCTCCCACCGGCATTGACGGCGACGCCGCGCTGTGCCTCAGCCGCGAAAGCAGCCATCGCGAGACAGCGGCGGGCAAAGCCTTTGAAGTCGCGGCCAATCCGCCCGAGTTCGAGCTTTACGATCTGCAAAACGACGCTGCCGAGTTCCACAACCTCGCCGCCGACCCGCAGCATGCCGCGAAGCTCGATGAATTGAAGCAGTCGCTTTTGCAATGGCGCCAAGAGACGAACGATCCGCTGCTCACGACCGAAGGCTGGGACAAGGTGGCCGCGTTCGGGAATAAGACGCCCGCGCCGTAGCTTCGATTGGCAATCGAAGCCGAACTCTCCAAACCCTTCGATTATCAATCGAATCTACTTTTATGCGCCTGCTTTTCTTCCTTTCGTCATTCGTCATTTTGCATTCGTCATTGTCGGCGCAGCCAAATGTATTGTTCATCGCCATCGACGATCTCGCGAACGACTGCCCGCACACGCCGCACATGAACCGTCTCGCGGCCACGGGCGTGCGGTTTCACCGTGCTTACAACCAGATCCCGCTGTGCAATCCCAGCCGCGCCTCCGTGCTCACGGGGCGCAGGCCGGATGCCACGCAGGTCTATGACCTAGATCGCCATTTTCGTGACGCCTTGCCAGATGTCGTCACGCTGCCGCAGCTCTTCCGCCAAAACGGCTGGTTCACCGCCCGCGTGGGCAAGATCTACCACTACGACGTGCCGAAAGGCATCGGCACCGACGGACTCGATGACAAGCCGTCCTGGGAACTCGTCATCAACCCGAAGGGACGCGATGTGCATGACGAGGCGCTTATCACGAATCCCACCCCGCAGAAGCCGGTCAGCGCCGCGTTGAGCTGGCTGGCGGCGGATGGCGCGGATGAGGAGCAAACCGATGGCATGATCGCCACCGAGGCCATCCAGCTCATGGAGAGGCATCGCGACCGGCCGTTTTTCCTCGGCGTGGGCTTCTTCCGTCCGCACACTCCCTTCGTCGCGCCGAAGCAGTACTTCGACCTGCATCCGCTGGAGTCGGTGCGCCTGCCGGAAGCCCCGGCGGATGATCGAAAGGACATTCCTGCGGCCGCCTTGGCGCACAACAACCCCGTACCGCATTACGGGCTTGATGAACTCACCTGCCGCAAGGCATTGCAGGCGTATCGAGCCAGCGTGTCGTTCGTGGATGCGCAGGTCGGACGTCTGCTTGATGCCTTGGACCGGCTGAAGCTCGCGGAGAGCACCATCATCGTGCTGTGGAGCGATCATGGTTACCATCTTGGCGAGCACCAGGGCATCTGGCAGAAGCGCACCCTGTTTGAAGAAGGTGCCCGCGCCCCGCTCATCATCCGCGCCCCTTCCGCCGCAGGCAATGGCCGTGCGTGTGGCCGCATCGTCGAGTTTGTGGACATCTTCCCCACGCTGGCGGATCTCGCCTCGCTCACGCCGCCTGCATCACTTGATGGCCGCAGCCTGCGCTCGCTGCTGGACGATCCCTCACGCGAGTGGAGCAGCACCGCCATCACCCAGATCCTCCGTCCTGCAGATGACCGCTTGCCCGCGCAAGTCATGGGCCGCTCGATCCGCAGCGAGCGCTGGCGCTACACCGAGTGGAATGGCGGCGCGGAGGGCGTTGAGCTTTACGATCACGAAAATGATCCGCAGGAGTTTCACAATCGCGCGCTCCAACCCGAGGCTGAGACCAAGGCGGTGATGCAACGGCTGCACGAGCAGTTCGAGGGCCGCGCAAGCGCCACTCCACCGGATTCACCGGTGAATCCGAAGCGGTTGTGAATCAGCGAAAGAACCGTCGGCAGTCATTGTTCACCATCACGTCATGATCCGTCTCCTGCTTCTCCTTTCGTCATTCGCCATTCCGCATTCGTCCTTCGCGGCGCAACCGCCGAACATCCTCTACATCCTCGCTGATGACCTCGGATACGGCGATCTCGGCTGCTACGGCGGGAAGATCATTCAGACACCGCGCATCGACCGCATGCGGGCGGAGGGCCTGAAGCTCACGCAACACTACTCCGGCTCCTGCATGTGCGCGCCCACGCGGTCCTCGCTGCTCACCGGCCAGCACACTGGTCACACGCGCATCCGCAACAACGGCTCGCATCTCCGCCCCGGCGGGATGGGCGAGCCCGCGCTGCTGCCGGAGGATGTGACCATCGCGGAGGTGCTCAAGCAAGCGGGCTACGCCACCGGTGTGGTCGGCAAGTGGGGCTGTGGAGACGTGGGCAGCACCGGCATCCCGAACGAGCAGGGCTTCGATCATTGGTTCGGTTATCTCGATCAAACGGACGCGCATCATTACTACCCGTCGTTCCTGTGGCGGAACCGCGAAAAGGTGCTCTACCCCGACAATCCCGAAAAGCGCACGCATTACAGCCACGACCTCTTCACGCAGGAGGGCATCGAATTCATCAAGCAGCATCAAAAGGGCGCTCCTTTCTTCCTCTACATGGCCTACACGATCCCGCATGTGGATCTCGACGTGCCGGACGACTCAAAGGCGCCCTACATCGGCACGATTGAAGAAACCACGCCCTACGGCACTCCGGGCGGCCAGCATTACCGCCACGAACCACGACCGCATGCCACCTTCGCCGGCATGGTGAGCCGTCTCGACCGCGATGTGGGCCGCATGCTCGATCTTCTCGTCGAACTCGGCATCGCCAAGGACACGCTGGTCATTTTCTCCAGCGACAACGGCCCCACCTCCGCCGGTGGCGCGGACCCGCAGTTCTTCGATGGCAACGGCCCGCTGCGTGGCATCAAGTTCGAGATGTATGAGGGCGGCATCCGCTGTCCCTTCATCGCCTGGCAGCCGGGCACCATCGCGCCGGGCACCGAGTCCGATCACATCTCCGCGCATTGGGACATGCTGCCCACCTTTGCCGAACTGGCCGATGTGAAACCTCCCGCAGGGATCGACGGCATTTCCATGGCGCCGCTGCTCTCGGGTCGTGCTTCGGAGCAGAAAGCACACACGCATCTCTACTGGGAATCCTACAGCGGCGGCGGCCAGCAGGCCGTGCGGCGCGGCCCATGGAAAGCCGTGCGCCGGGGTGTCCTCGGCCATCCCGCGAAGCCCGTCGAACTCTACAATCTCGACACCGACCTCGCCGAAACGACCGACGTGGCCGCGCAGCAGCCGGAGATCGCCGCCGAGATGCTCGCGCTCATGCAGAGCAGCCACACGCCGAACGAGCACTACGCCTGGAAGCCGGGTCCGGTGAAGGCCGGTGGGAAAAAGAACAAAAAGAAGTGAACCCGTCTGTCCCGATGCGCTCCGTCCCCTGTCTCCTCCTCGCTCTTTTCTCCACCGTCGCCACCGGCCAGGAAATCCGCCGCACACCGCTGGTGCTCACGCAGGGCGGCACGCCGGAGCAACCGGCTGTGTTTGATGGCAAAGGCATGATCATCGACCTCGGCATCGACATCACCGACCGCGAGTGGTTGAAAAACGGCGATGTGTGGACCTCACGCGGCCCGTTGCCTGATCATCCGCCCGTGCCAGACACGCAGCGCGCAGGTCTCTTCATCGACGAGGTGCCCGTGCGCATCATGCGTGACCGCGCCGCTGAGCAACAGAGCGGCTTGGCGGGAAAAATCATCTACACCGTTCCCGCAGCACTCAAGCCCGGCGAGATGGGCTGGGCCGGTGATGGCTCGCTCTACTTTCGCTGGCCGGCGGAGAAGCCCCCTGGCTCTGCGCGCATTATCCAGCCACCGGCGAAGCTTGCGAGCTGCGTCGCCATCGCCTGCTCGCACATCATCGTGAAAAACATCGTCGCGAAGCATGCCGCCAACGACGGCTTCAACATCCACGGCCATCGTGTCGGTGTGCGGCTCGAAAACGTGAAGGCATTCTCGAACGGCGACGAAGGCATCAGCGCCCACGAAACCGTGCAGATGGATGTTTTGGACTCCGAGATCGCCTGGAACGGTTCCAACGCAGGCGGCGTGGCCGATGTCGGCGACAGCGTCACGACCTACACGAACTGCGAACTGCACCACAACGTGAACGCCGCCTTCTTTTTCGATGGGAAGACCCACCGCGTGACAAATTGTGTCATCCACCACCAGGACAAGGACATCGTGGTTCGTGGCGACGCCGTCGTGGAGCAGTCCGGCGTCGAATGGCGGCGGGAGTGAGATATTCTGACATGACCATGAACCTCCCCGGCATCCTTCTCATTTTTTTCCTGTTCCTGTCCGGCAGCCTGGGTTCCGCCGCACCGGTGAAGATCCTCTTCGACACGGACATGCTCACCGACTGCGACGATGCGGGGGCGATGGCCGTGCTCCACGCTCTCGCGGATCGCGGCGAGTGCGAGATCCTCGCCACCGTGACCAGCGTGCCCAATCCGGACTCGCTCGCGACAGTGGACGCGATCAACCGCTACCGGGGGCGGCCGGATCTGCCCCTCGGCCTGGTGAAGGGCGCGGGCGTGATGGAGAAGTCGAAGTTCGTAGCGCACATCGCGAAGGCGTTTCCGCATCGCGTGGCCTCGGCGGAGGTGATCCCGGACGCGGTGACGGTGTATCGAGAAGTTTTGGCGAAACAACCGGATCACTCGGTGGTGATCGTCACCGTTGGTTATCTCACAAATCTCAAAAACTTGCTACAATCGCGCGGCGGAGCCGATTTGGTCCGCAGCAAGGTCGCGCGCTGGATTTGCATGGGCGGCAACTTCATCGGCAAACCGCCGAAGGACGATCTGAAGCTCGGCAACGTCAATTTTCAGCGCGACGCTGCCTCCGCGCACTTCGTCATCCATCACTGGCCCGGCGAGATCGTTTTCGCCGGGCGCGAGGTCTGCTCCGTGCCGAGCGGCCTGCAAATCGGCGAATCGCTCGCCACGACGCGCGCTGACAATCCCGTGCGCAGCGCCTACGAGCACTACTTCGGCGGCACGACGAAGAACCGCCATGTGGCCGATCTCGCGACGGTATTGCATGCGGTGCGCGGTTTGTCGGACTGCTGGGACATCTCAGCACCGGGCCGCATGGATTTGAAGCCGGACATGACCTTTGACTGGCAGCCCGCCGCCGATGGCAGTCAGCGCTATCTTTTGAAGAAGCGGAACAATGACCGGCATGTCGAAGCCGTGCTGAACCAATTGCTCATCGCTCCAGCGAAGACGCTGCTCATGCCGCCGTATCCGCCGAGTCCTGTCATTGCAGGCATCGACTGGTCGCCGAAGGAAAGCATCATACGCACCGCAAAGGATGGCGACAACTGGCCTCTCACTTGGGCGGACGATGACGCGCTCTACACCACCTGGGGTGATGGCACGGGCTTCGTGCCAAAGGTGGAAAAGAAGCTCAGCATGGGCTTCGCGCGCATCACCGGCTCACCCGATGATTTCACCGGTGTGAATGTGCGCTCGCCTGCCGAGCAACTCGGCCAGGGCCGTGCAGGCAAGAAGGGCTGGGGCATGCTCTGCGTGGATGGCGTGCTAAATCTCTGGCTCGGCCACGCGGACAACAACGGCGCGATGGCACAGCTCGCGTGGTCGAGTGATCATGCGAAGACCTGGACCTTCGCGGACTGGAAGTTCGCCGAGTTCGGCATGATGGGCTTCGTGAACTTCGGCAAGGACTACGCCGGAGCGCGTGATGACTTCGTCTATGCCTACTCGCACGATGATCCACGCGCCGACACGCCCGCCGATCATTTCATCCTGATGCGCGCGCCGAAGGACAAGCTCACGCAGCGTGAAGCGTGGGAGTTCTTCATGAAGCTCGACACCAGTGGCCAGCCTGTGTGGTCACACGACATCACCCAGCGTGGTCCCGTCTTCACGCATCCCGGCAACTGCCTGCGCTCCGCGATGACGTATTGCGCCCCTTTGAAGCGCTACCTCTGGTGGCAGCACCTTCCGCAGCCGCCCGGCGTCACCAAAGATCGCGGTGACACGCGTTTCACCGGCGGCTTCGCCATCTACGACGCCCCGGAGCCGTGGGGGCCATGGGCTACCGCCTACTTCACTCCCCACTGGGACACCGGTCCCGGCGAGCACGGTGATTTTCCGGCGAAGTGGATGAGTTCCGATGGCCTTACCCTTCGCCTCGTTTTCTCCGGCGACGACACCTTTTCCGTGCGCGCCGCGACGGTGCGGCTGCGGTGAACAGAAAGAAGCGTCGCCACTTGCTCCAACTGCCTTATCCATCATCAGGACAAGAAAATCGTCGTGCGCGGCGACGGTGTGACGGTGGTGAAGTCCGGTGTCGAGTGGCGGAAACAGCCGCCCCAAATAGATCAAAAACGAGGCGAGAGAGGAACCTCCCTGCCGTTCATAGTTTTCATGTCAACCGTCGTGAAATGGACTCCCGCGCTTGTGCCGCTTTGCCTGCTTTCCTCTGCCCTGGCCGATGCGCCGCCTCGAAAGCCCGACGTCATCGTCATCATCGCCGATCAGTGGAGTCCGCGCTATGTGAGCTGGGACAACCCGGAGGTGCGCACGCCGCAGCTCGACCGCATCGCACGGGAAGGCATGGTTTTTGACGCGTGCTACACGCCTTCGCCGGTCTGCATGCCCGCGCGAGTGTCGTTGCTCACGGGTTTGTATCCGCACAACGGCGGTCATGGGCTCTGGGGCAATGCGGCGGGGTATTTCCCCAAACCAGAGGACGCGCCGATGTTTCGTGACATTCAGAACGCGGGTCTGACCACGGCGCAAATTGGCAAGACGCACTGGACCGCCGGGCCGGCATGGAAAGAGCAGTTCAAAAACAGCGGCGCGTTTCACAAGGCCCTCGGCCTTGATCATGTGTCCGACATTCCGGGGCCGCCCGACTCCACCAAGGGACGTGATCCCTATTCGCAGCATTTGCAAAAACTTGGCCTGCTCCAGGCCGTGGCCGACGACCTGCACGGGCGCTATGTGAAGGGCGAGTTCGCACCGCGAGCGAGCGTGGTGAAGCCGGAGGATTATCACGACAGCGTCACCACCGGCCTCGCAGTCGATTTCATCCGCGCCCAGCCGAAGGAGAAGCCCCTGTGCCTCGTCGTCAGCCTGCACTCACCCCATCCGCCGCTTGATGCGCCGGGTGATTACGCCACGATGTTCGATCCCGAAAAGCTCACGCTGCCCGCGAACGTGCCGCCGAAATACTTGCGCGAAGGCCATGCGCTCGATCACGCCGAAACACGCGCCATGCTGGCGAACTACCTCGGCAAAATGGCCCTCGTGGATGACTGCGTCGGCAAGCTGGCCGAGGCGATGAAAGCACGCGGCACCTGGGACAACACCCTCGTCATTTTCACCGCCGATCATGGCGAGATGATGGGCGCGCACGGCTATCTGACAAAAGGCCGCTTTTACGAGGAGTCCGTGCGTGTGCCGCTGGTGCTGCGCTGGCCCGGTGAGATCAAGACAGGCCGCAGCAAGGCTCCGGTGCAGATGATGGATGTCTATCCCACCATCGTTGAAGCCGTCGGCGGCGAACTCACGCCGGGTCGCTTCGCCAAATCGTTGCTGCCCATCGCCACGGGCCAAAAAGATCGCATCCGTACCATCGCCGTCAGCGAGATCGGCGACAAAGCGCCGCTGCGCATGATGGCGCGTGACGACCGCTTCAAATACTGGGCCGATGAGGAGCGAGAATATCTCTTCGATCTCGAAACCGATCCGCTGGAGCAAAACGAGCTCTCTGCTGCGCCCGAGCATCGCGAAACATTGAGCCAGATGCGTGAAAAGCTCCTCACCCACCTGCGTTCCACCCAGGCCAACGCCGCCGCCGGTTACAAGTCCAAGGTCCAGCGCCTGCGCGAGGCCGCGAAAAAGTAGCTTCGACTGGCAGTCGAAGCCGAACGTCCCAATCCGATTCGATTGCCAATCGAATCTACCGTCCCCCATGAAGCATCTCATCCTCCTGTCGTCATTCTTCATTGCTTCGCTGCGCTCACCCCTTCGGGGCAGCATGCGCTTCGCGATGCTGGCTGTCTCGCTTTGCTCGGCTCTACATTCGTCATTCGCGGCGCAGCCGCTCAACGTCCTGTTCATCGCCGTCGATGATCTGCGTCCGGAACTCGGTTGCTACGGGGCGGCGCACATGAAGACGCCGCATCTTGATCAACTGGCCGCGAGCGGGCTGCTGTTTGAGCGCGCCTACTGCCAGGTCGCGGTGTGCAATCCCTCGCGCAACAGCGTGCTGAGCGGCACGCGGCCGGACACGACAGGCATTTTCGACAACCAGCACTTTCTGCGCTCACAAATGCCGGAGGTGGTGTCACTGCCGCAGCATTTCAAAAACCACGGCTACACGACGCTTTCGCTCGGCAAGATTTTCCACCACAGTGAGCGCGAACCGGGTGATGACCCGCAATCATGGAGCGAGCCGGCGTGGTATCACGGCGAGCCGTACCGGCACTGGTTCACGAAGGAATCGCTCGACTATGTGAAGCAGCTCAAGGCGCTGCCAAAGGCCAGGCAGCCGAAGCAGCTCCGCGCCGCGCCGTTTGAGGCTGCGGACGAGCCGGATGGCTCCTATCCCGATGCTCAGACGGCTGAAAAGGCCCTTGAGACCCTTCAGCGCCTCAAGTCCGACGGGAAACCGTTTTTTCTCGGCGTCGGCTTGGTGAAGCCGCATCTGCCCTTCACCTGCCCGCAAAAGTATTGGGATCTCTATCCAGAGGACAGCATCAAACTCGCTGCCAATTCGCAGCGCCCCAAAGACGCGCCGGAGCCTGCCTTTCACTCGAACTACGAGCTGCGCAGCTACGGCACCGTGCCTGAAAATGGCAAAATTCCCGACGCGATGGCACTGAAACTCATTCGTGGCTATCGCGCCTGCGTGAGCTTCATGGACGCGCAGCTTGGTCGCGTGCTGGATGAGCTGGACCGGCTCGGTTTGCGCGAAAACACGCTGGTCGTGCTCTGGGGCGACCACGGTTATCACCTCGGCGAAAACGGCATCTTCACGAAAATGACGAACTTCGAGCTCGGAGCGCGGGTGCCGCTTGTCGTGAGCGTTCCCGGCATGAAAACCGCCAGTAAACGCACGCAGGCGCTCGTGGAGCTGGTCGATCTCTATCCCACGCTCGCCGAGTTGTGCGCGCTGCCGCTGCCAAAGCAGCTTGAAGGCACGAGCTTCGCCCCGTTGCTAGAAAAGCCTGATCTACCGTGGAAGAAAGCCGCTTACAGCCAATACCTCCGCCCCGGCAAGCCCCCGATCATGGGCCGCTCCATCCGCACCAATGAATGGCGCTACACCGAATGGTCTGATTTGAAGGGCAAACTCGTCGCCAACGAACTCTACGACGCCAGCGAGTCAAAGAATCTCGCCGCTGATCCAGCGCACGCGGAGCTGGTGAGGCAGCTCGCCGTGCAGTTGAAAGCGGGCTGGAAAGCGGGCTGGAAAGCGGCGCTGCCGTGACGGCCTGTTTTCGGGGGGCGAAAACATTTTTAACTTTTCTGTCCTCACGCGGGATGGACATTCGTCGATGGTTTGACTGGCGACGTTTTCGACGTGGCAAGTCCGTTTCTGAACCACTCATCCCCTGCTCGCATGACTCAAATACCACTCCTGCTTTCCATCGCCGCTGCTCTGGCGCTCACTTCCTGCCAGTCTGTCCAGAACAAGCACGCGGCCTGTGCCGACATGCCGCCCTACATGGGCTCGGCCGCTTTTGAGCGCATGAAGTCGCTCGTTGGCAAGTGGACCGGCGAATCCCCCGAGATGGGGCGAATGAACACCGAATTCCGCCTGATCGCGGGCGATTCGGTGATCGAGGAGCGCTTCGCCGAAGGCACACCGATGGAGATGCTGAGCACCTACCACGACGTGAACGGCAAGCTCACCATGACGCACTACTGCATGCTGCGGAACCAGCCGCGCATGAAGCTCGTCAAAAGCACCGCGGACTCGCTGACCTTTGATCTGGCGCCGACGCCTGGCCTGAACGTGCAGAAGGACATGCACATGCACGGCGCGACCTACACCTTCATCGACGCGAATCACTTCAAGCTGGAGGGTGTGTCCTGGAAAGATGGCAAAGCCGCCCCTTGCGGCCCTCCGGTCATCTTTACGCGGAAGTAGCACCCCCATCGTCAACCACTCACAACCATCATGCTCAAGAAAATCCTCTTCGGCCTCGCCGTGATCGTTGTCGGCGTCATTGCCGCCGCTTTGCTGAAATCGCCTGACTTCCGCGTGGAGCGCAGTCTCGTCATCGCCGCGCCTGCGGAGAAGCTGTTTCCCTGGTTCGACAACCACAGGAAGTTCAACGAATGGAACCCCTGGGCGAAAATGGACCCCGAGGCCAAAAACACTTATTCTGGACCTGAGTCCGGCGTGGGTGCGGTGGCGAGCTGGGATGGCAAAATCACCGGCAAAGGCTCCGCGACCATTACCGAGAGCAAGCCAAACGAGCGCATCGTCGAGCGCATGGACTGGCTGGAGCCGGTGGAAGGCGTCAGCACCGTCGAGTTCACCTTCAAACCCGAAGGCGAAGGCAAAACGAAGGTCATCTGGGCCATGTATGGCAAGAATGAGGGACTCCTGGCCAGGGTGATGAGCCTCGTCATGGACTGCGAGTCCATGTGCGGCCCTGAGTTTGAAAAAGGCCTCGCCGATGTCGCCAAACTCGTCACCACGCCATGAACTCACCCGCCACATCCGACTTCCTGCTGCTCTCGCGAGGCCAGTGGGACAAAAACTCCGACAAAGCGGACATCGAGACCGCCATCGGCCAGTTTTACACCTGGTATGAGGCGAACATCGAAAAGGGCCGCTTCAAGCCCGGCTCGCGTCTCACCATGGATGCGGCGCTCGTCACCCGCGATGGCATTCGCACCGATGGTCCCTTCGCGGAGGGCAAGGAAGTCATCGGCGGCTACTGGATCATCGTCGCGGAGAGTCTCGCCGCCGCTGCGGCCCTCGCGGCGGAGAGTCCCGTCCTGCCGCACGGTTTGAGTTATGAAATCCGCCCGTTGGAGGCCGAGCGTGGCTCCGCGTATCGCATCACGAACGAAACACCCGTCGCATGAATCCGAACACCCAACAAACCAGCGGCGAGCATCTGCTGCTCATTCGCGGCACGCACTGGAACAGCGGCCTCTCGCCCGCCGAACTCCAGCGTATCATGACCGAATTTTACGGCTGGGTGGAGGGCCTGCAAAGCAAGGGCATCCTGCGTGGTGCGCAGCCGCTCATGGAGGAGGGCAGGCTCGTCACCGGAGCGCAAAGCCTCGTCACCGACGGCGTCTTTGCCGAGTCGAAGGAAGCCATCGCAGGCTATTTCCTGCTCTCCGTGGCTTCCACGGATGAAGCGGTGAAACTCGCGCAGGCCTGCCCCATCCTCGCCCACGGCGCACAGATCGAGGTGCGTCCCATCGCCGACCTCTGCCGTCCGATGGCGGATGTGAAGGCGGGTCAACTTTGACAACCCACCCCACCAAACAAACAATCGATGAAACTACCTGGAACATACCTCGACGGCTTCTTGCTTCCCGTGCCCACGCCCAAGCTCGAAGAGTATCGCCAGCTTGCTCAACAAGCGGCTGCAATCTGGATCGAACATGGAGCGCTGCATTACATGGAAACGGCGGCGGATGATCTCAGCACGGAGTTCTGCCGCTCATTCACGACCGCAGCCGACACGAAAGAAGGTGAAACTGTCGTTTTCGCCTTCGCCATCTTCGCTGACCGCGCCGCTCGTGATGCCGCCAACGCCAAGATCATGACCGATGAGCGGCTCAAAGCAGCTTGCCCCGTCAGCAACTCCATCTTCGACTGCAAGCGCATGGCCTTCGGCGGCTTCAAGGCCATCGTGAACGAGTAGCCCGCCCACCGCATCAAACCGAAATCACAAATCACCTCGTCAACCCATCCATCACGCAGACAGACCATGAGTATCCCACGCAACCCGGTCGGCTGGTTCGAGAACTATGTTTAAGACATGGGCAGAGCCAGGGCTTTTTACGAAACCGTGCTGAACATGGTCGGTTTGCATTCGATGAGTTAAACAGCCTCCATGCCAAGACGAACAAAAGGCAGTAGAATGAGGGCAGTAGAAGCCAGAGGCTCAAAGCCATTCTACTGCCACCCTTCTACTGCCTCCCATGCCGAAGTCGCCGCCCTCGGTGCCGCACCGGCCCAGGTGCTGCCTGCTCATCCCGTTTGGATCAAAGACCGGCCCGTGCCGACAGCCACGCCATGAGCCAGCACGGCGAGCGCACTCCCAGCCTCGTGGCGGATGATCTCTTCCGCCGCGAGGGTGCTCGCTTGGTGGCCTCGCTCGCCGCGCATCTCGGCACGCACCGGCTGCAACTCGCCGAGGATGCCGTGCAGGAGGCGCTGGTGCGCGCGTTGCAAACGTGGCCTTATCGCGGCATCCCGGACAATCCCGCCGCGTGGCTCACTCAAGCCGCAAAGAACCTCGCGCTCGACACTCTGCGCCGTGAGCAGACCTGGCAGCGCAAGGAAGCGCAAATCACCGCCGAGCAGGAGCGCTGGCTCACGCGTGACGAGCCTGCGGACGAGCACCATCTCGCCGATGACACGCTGCGCATGCTTTTCGTCTGCTTTCATCCGCAGCTCTCCATCGAGGCGCAGCTCGCGCTCGCCTTGCGCACCGTCTGCGGACTCAGCCCGGCGGAGATCGGCGCGGCCTTTCTCACTAGCGAGGCCGCCATCGCGAAACGTCTCGTGCGCGCCCGGCAGCTCATTCGTGATCTGCGCCTGCCCTTTGCCGTGCCGGATGCCAGCGAGCTGCCGCAGCGACTCGACGGCGTGCTCGCGGCGCTTTATCTGCTCTTCAATGAAGGCTACAAAGCCTCCTCCGGCGACCGCCTCATCCGCGAGGAGCTTTGCCATGAAGCCATCCGCCTCACGCGCCTGCTGGCTGCTCATGCGGCCACCGCACAGCTTGCCACGAAGGCGTTGCTCGCGCTCATGTGCCTGAATGCCGCCCGTTTGCGTGCCAGGGTCAGTCCCGCCGGTGAAATCGTGCGCCTGCATCATCAAGACCGCGGCCAGTGGGATGCCAGACTCATCCATGAGGGCATCCTCGCTCTCGGCGCGGCCTCCACCGGCGAGCAAATCAGCCCCTATCATCTCGAGGCCGGCATCGCTGCGTGTCATTGCCTCGCCGTCGATGAGGCGAGCACCGACTGGACCCGCATCCTGAGTCTTTACGATCAGCTCCTGCTCCTGAAACCCACGCCCGTCGTCGCCATGAACCGCAGCGTGGCCCTCGCGCGCCTCCACGGCCCGCGCGCGGGCCTGGAAGCCCTCGAAAGCATCAGCGACCGCCACTCCTTGGAATCGCAGCACCTGTATCACGCCATCCGCGCCAGTTTCATCGCCAAACTCGGCCAGCCCGCCGAAGCCCGCGCCGCCTACCAGCGGGCTGCGGATCTCGCACAATGCGATGCGGAGCGGGAGTTTCTGCAAAGCCAGGCCAAGTCCTCCGTTGCATGATGGCATCATGAACCGCCGTCACTTTCTCCACACGCTGGCCGCTGTGCCGCTGGCCGCTGCGGATGCGCCGCGCAAGGCACCGTTTCGCGTGCTTTACAGCAACGACACGACAAACATCACCTCCTGCGTCAGCCCTTTCCACAAAGCGCGTGAGCCCTTCCGCAAAGAGATGCTCGAAGCATCGGTCGATGAGGTGACTGGTCTGGTGGACGCCCATTTTCTCCAGCCTGGGCTTGGCATGGTGCCGATGTGGCCGAGCAAGGTGCTGCCGCTGGAGCCGCATTACGCGTGGATCAAGGAACGCTACCAGCAGGGGCCGGATTCCTTCGGAAAGTTTGTGCTCGGCGGCGGTGATGTCGTGAAAGTCTTCATCGACCGCTGCAGGAAGCAAAACCAGGCCGCGTTCATCTCGTTTCGTGTGAACGACGCGCATCACAAGGAGTTCGTCGATCCGAAGCCTGGCGACAAACCAGGCAGCAGCATCGGCATGAGCGTGACAAAGTTTTACGCGGATCATCCCGGGCATCGCATCAAGCCAGGCTCACAACGCGGTGCCGACCTCGTTCAAAACTTCGCTGAGCCAGCGGTGCGGGAACAGAAGCTCGCGCTCATCCGTGAGCTCTGTGAGAACTACGACCTCGACGGCCTGGAGCTCGATTTCCTGCGCTTCTACAGCTACTTCCGCGAGAACGAAACGCCGCTGGTGCAACGACGCGCCATCATGACCGGCTTCGTCCGCGAGGTGCGCGGGCTATTGGACAGCACGACACAAAATGGTCGTCGTCGCTGGCTGTGCGTGCGGGTTCCTTGCTATCTGACCGCGCTGGATGTGCTTGGACTCGACTTGAAAGCACTCGTCGCCGCCGGACTCGACATGGTGAACGCCTCCGCGCATTACTTCACCACGCAGCAGCACGACCTGGCCGCCATTCGCAAGCAAACCGAGGGAGTGGCGCTCTACTTCGAGCTGTGCCACACGATCTGGAAGGGCGACAAGGTCACCACCGGCTACGATGTCTTCCCTTTTCGCCGCGCCACACGCGAGCACTTGCACACGTCAGCGCATCTCGCGTATGCGCGCGGCGCGGACGGCATCAGCCTGTTCAACTTTGCCTATTACCGCCAGCATGGTCAGGGCGAAGGCCGTGGCATTTTCGGCGAGCCGCCATTTGAGGCGCTCAAAGCTCTGCGTGATCCACAAGCCCTCGCAAAAGGCCCGCAGCAATGGTTCATCGCCTATGGCTGGCGTTCGCCCGGCGCGAAACCGCTGCCCGTGCCGCGCAAGATCGAGCTGGGAAAACCCGCGAAGTTCAACTTCGACCTCGCCGCGCCCGCTGGCGGTTGGAAGCACGACGCACGCGTGCGCATTCAAGCCGGCCAGTCCCTCGCAAATTCCGAATGGAGCGCCTCCTTCAACGGTGAGGTCATTGCCGAGTCAGCGGATGTCTCCGAGCCTTTTGCCGTGCCTTATCCGTCCATGATCGCCAGGCCGGACGAATTGCGTGCCTGGATCGTGCCCGCACGATTGCAGCGTGAGGGCAAAAACAGCCTGGAGGTGACGATGAATGCCGGCTCGCCGACCTCCATTCTGTTTGTGGATCTCGCGGCAGCCTCGTAAAAGAGGCTCGCCAGAGAGCAAGGTGTCTGCTGCGATCATGATGGTTATCAGATTTGACCAGATAACCCCGAACCCTCGCCATCGTGTAATGGACATGCTTTCACGTCTCGCCTGGTTTCTCACACTGCCATTCTCCCTCGCCACCGCCGCCTTGCCCCCGGTGATTGATCTTTCTCAAGACACATCGCGCCACGTCATCATCGCGCAAGGCACGGAGAAGGTCTATCAGGGGCATCCGACCACGCTGCTGCTGCCGGATGGCAAAACGATGTTCTGTGTGTGGACGCACGGGCATGGCGGCACGGCGGGCCCGCTGAAGAGAAGCGATGATGGCGGCAAGACGTGGGGTGAGGAGCTGCCGGTGCCGGAGAACTGGTGGAAGGTGAAAAACTGCCCGGCGTTCTACCGCCTAACCGACCCGCAGGGCGTGGCGCGGCTCATCGTTTATGCGGGGCAAGGGCCGGATGGCACGATGCAGCAGTCCGTTTCCAACGACGAGGGCAAAACATGGTCGCCGATGCAAAGCAACGGCCTCGTGTGCGTGATGCCGTTTTGCACCATCATGCCGGTGGAGGGCGGGAAGAAGTTGATCGGGCTGTCCAACATTCGTCGTCCTGGCGAAACGAAAGATCCGCGGTCCAACATCGTCACGCAGAGTGAATCGGCGGATGGCGGGCTGACCTGGAGTCCGTGGCGCGTGCTTGTCGATCTGGGTGATTTGAAACCCTGCGAACCCGAAGTCGTGCGCTCGCCGGATGGGAGGCAGTTGCTCTGCCTCATCCGCGAAAACATCCGATCCGAACCGGCGCATTTCATCACGAGCGATGACGAGGGCAAGACGTGGTCGGAGGTGAAGGCGCTGCCGCCCGGCCTGCATGGCGACCGGCACAAGCACGTCTATCTGCCCGATGGCAGGCTGGTCATCGCCTTCCGTGACATGGGCAAGGACAGCCCCACGCGAGCGCATTTCGTCGCCTGGGTCGGTCGCTATGAAGACATCGTCAGCGGCAAGGATGGCGAATACAAAATCAAGCTGCTGCACAGCCACAAAGGCAGCGACTGCGGCTATCCCGGCCTCGACCTGCTGCCGGATGGCACCCTCGTCGCGACGACTTACATCAAGTATCGCCCCGGCGTGGAGCAGAACTCGGTGGTGAGCACACGCTTCACGCTGGCTGAGACGGACAAGGCGGAAAAGACGAACACCTCGACTGCGGAACGCAAAACGGCGGGCATCGTGCTCGATGACGCCGCCGCGAAATACACCGGCGCATGGAAGATGAGCGATAAACACACCCCGCTCGTTGGCGCGTCGTATCGCCACGATGATCGCACGAAGAAGTCTGACGCGGTGGCGAAGTTCACGCCAGAGATCCCGGCGGATGGCAACTACGAGGTGCGTCTGCTCTACGTCGCGTCATCGAATCGCTCCAGCAAGGCCACGATCACGATTCGCAGCGCTGATGGCGAGAAGGTCGTGACGCAGAATCAACGCGAAGCCTGCCTGGAGGACGGCATTCCGCGTTCACTCGGAGTGTTTGTCTTTGCGAAGGGAAAATCAGGCAGCATCGAAATCTCAAACTCGGGCGCGGACGGCTATGTCGTCGTCGATGGCCTGCAACTCGTGCCGGAGGCCGAGGCCATCGCCGAGCGCAACACTCGCGCTGACGCTGGTTTCCCCATCAAGACGAGCGCCGCGCCGGTGCCGGTGAAAATTCCGCCGCCGATGCTTTTGCAGAGCGCCGCGAAGCCGCAGGACGTGGATGGCAAGTCGTATGACCTCGTCGTCATCGGCGGCACACCGGGCGGCATCGCCTGCGCCGTGCGTGCGGCTCGTGAGGGCTTGAGCGTGCTGCTGGTGAATCACACGCAGCACCTCGGTGGTTTCTCCACCAGCGGCGCGGGTGGCTGGGAGGCACCGTATGACGGTCTGCGCTCGCCGATCTACGGTGAGATGCTCACCAACGCCGCGAACTACTACCGCGAGAAGTATGGCGAGGACTCGCCGCAGCACATTCTCTCGATGCCGAGCAAGACGAGCCGTGCGCACATCGACCGACCGAAGATCGAGCCGCGCATCGCCGAGATGCTTTTTAATGCGATGGTCGAGAAGGAGAAGACGCTGACCGTGCTGCTCGGTCACATCGTCACGAAAGCGGAGCGCGATGGCGCTTTGATCAAAAACGTCACGCTCAAGCCGATTCATGGCGAGAGCACGATCACCGTCTCCGCCAAAATCTTCGCCGACGGCATGTATGAGGGCGATCTCATGGCCGCCGCAGGCGTGAAGACTCAAATCGGCCGCGAATCGCGCGCGCAATACGACGAGAAGCATGCGGGCGTCATTTACACGCAGGAACGCCACATAGAACCGGGACAGCGTGGCTTCCCCAAAGCCGCCGACGAAGGCACGCTGAACATCCGCTACAACAGCCACGCCACCGCTGACATCGTCGAAGGCCCCCAGAGCGGCGAGGCGGATGGCAGCGTGATGGCTTACAACTACCGTCTCGTGCTCACGCGCGATCCGGCGAACCGCATCATGGTGACGAAGCCCGAGAACTACGATGTCGCCATCGCCAAACAAGCCATCGGCGGCGGTTTTGTGCCGAACCTGCCCAATGGCAAGGTCGCGTGGAATGGCGGACGTCTCATCGGCCCGCAGAACGACTATCCCGCTGCCGACTGGCCCACGCGCGAGGCCATTTCAAAGCGCTACCTCGAAGGCATGCTCATGCGCCTCTGGTGGGTGCAAAACGATCCCGCAGCGCCGGAGAAAGATCGCAAGCAGTTCGAGAACTACGGCCTCGCCGCCGATGAGTTCCCCGACAACAACCACGCGCCGTATGAAATCTACGTCCGCGAAGCGCGGCGGCTCGTCGGGCGCTACGTCTTCAAAGAGCAGGACAACGTCATCGCCGAAGGCATCGCGCGAACGCCAATCCACTCCGACAGCATCGCCATGACCGACTGGCCGGTCGATTCCGTCGCCTGCCTGCCACGCAAAGCCCCCGGCGGCAGCAACGCCGACGGCATCCTCTTCCTCGGCGAAGAATCCCGACCCGCCCAGGTGCCTTACCGCTCCATCCTCACCAACGAAGTCGAAAACC
>DNXB01000225.1:24064-24535 GCA_003506995.1 Verrucomicrobiales bacterium | reverse complement strand
CGAAGCTCACCATGCCGCTCAAAGGTGCGCAGCAGCTCAAAGTGACCGCGCATTACACCGATGGCAGCACGCGCGATGTCACCAAACGCGCTCTTTATGAGGCGAACGAGAAAGCGATGGCTGAGACGACCGAAACCGGCCGCGTGCAGCTCTTTGATCTGCCGGGCGATGTCGCCGTGATGGTGCGTTATCAGGGCAAAGTGAGCACCTTCCGCGCCACCGTGCCGCTGGGTGCTCCTGTCGATAAACTGCCGCCTGCCAGCAACTTCGTGGATGATCTCGTCTTCGCGAAGCTGAAGACCATCGGCATGCCGCCGTCCGACATCGCCGATGACGGCACTTTCGTCCGCCGCCTCACGCTCGATCTCACCGGCCGCCTGCCCACCGCCGCCGAGATGAAGGACTTCATGGCCTCCAAAGATGCCAACAAGCGTGCCGCGCTGACCGACCGCCTGCTCGACAGCCCGGAAT
>DNXB01000225.1:0-24028 GCA_003506995.1 Verrucomicrobiales bacterium | reverse complement strand
AACAAGCCCTACGACCAGTTCGTGCGCGAAGTCGTCGCCGCCGCAGGCGATCTCGAACAGAACCCGCCCGTTGCTTGGTATCGTCAGGTGAAGGAGCAGAAGCAGCAGATGGAGGACGTGGCGCAGCTCTTCCTCGGCACGCGCATGCAGTGCGCCCAGTGCCATCATCATCCCTTCGAGAAGTGGAGTCAGCAGGACTACTACGGCTTCGCCGCTTTCTTCAGCAACGTGTCACGCAAGCCCTCCACCTTCATCGGCGAGGAGACCATCTTCCACAAACGCGGCATCGCGCAGACCACGAACATCCGCACGAAGGAAGCCGTCATGCCCACCAGCCTCGGCGGCAGCGCCTTGAAGCTGAAACCTGAGCAAGATCCACGTCACGCGCTCGCTGAATGGATGAGCGCGAAGGACAATCCCTTCTTCGCCCACACGCTCGTGAACCGTTACTGGAAGCACTTCTTCAATCGCGGCCTCGTCGAGCCCGAGGACGACATGCGCGAGACGAACCCGCCCGTGAACCCCGAACTGCTCAGCGCACTCGCCGCCGACTTCGTGAAAAGCGGCTACGACATGAAGAAGCTCATCCGCACCATCGTCACCAGCACAACGTATCAGCTAAGCGCCGTGCCGAACACGCACAACGCCAAGGACCGCCAGAACTTCAGCCGCTACTATCCGAAGCGTCTCAATGCCGAGGTGCTCTACGACGCCGTGAACACACTACTCGATGTCGAAAGCAAATTCGCCGGCCAGGCTCCCGGCACACGCGCCGTAGCGCTGCCGGACAACAGCTACAACCAAAGCACCTACTTCCTCAGTGTCTTTGGCCGCCCCGATTCCTCCAGCGCCTGCGAATGCGAGCGCACGCAGGAGGCCAGCCTCGCGCAGAGCCTGCACCTGCTGAACGCCGCCGACATCCAAACCCAGCTCTCTCGTGACAATGGCCGTGCCGACATGCTCACCAAGGACAATCGCCCCGATGACGACAAGATCACCGACCTCTACCACATCGCCCTCAGTCGCGAACCCAACGCTGACGAAGTGAAATTCGCCCACGCGCATCTCGACAAGAAAACCACTGGCAAAGCCGGTGACGAAGCCTTCAAAGGCAAAAAAGAGGCCTATGAGGACATCTTGTGGGCGCTGCTGAATACGAAGGAGTTCCTCTTCAATCATTGATCGAGAGCGCTTCTTCATGCGGAGCGCGGATGCCCTCATCCGCCTTCCAAAATCCAACTCAGGACCTGCCAAATGCCCATGAACACTCGTTCCATGTCTCGCTGCCATTCTGCATTTCATATCGTTCCGTTCATCCTCGTCGCTTGCGCTGCTTCAGCCTTCTCCCAGGCCACGTTTCCCACGCCCGCGCTCACCGGCATCGCTCCGCTCGGCTCCAAAGCCGGCACAACCGTCGAACTCACGCTTCGCGGCACGGATCTCGACGCGCCCATCGCCATGCTGCTCAATGAGCGCTCCATTCCCGTTAAAAGCCCCAAGCCAAACGTCGTCAGCCTTGCTCTGCCTGCCGATCTGAAGCCCGCGCTTTACGATCTCCGTTTCGTCGGTCGTTACGGCGTCTCCAATCCGCGCGTGTTTGAAATCAGCACGCTCGACACCGTCGAGTCACCCGGCACGAACACCAAGGCCGACAAAGCACACAAAGTTGCGCTCAACTCCGTCATTCAGGGCGTCTTCAAGTCGGCCGCGCCGCATTGGTTCACCTTCGACGCGAAAAACGGCCAGACCATCACTGCCACCTTCAGCGGTCGCCGCTTCGACACGCGCACCGAGCTTCTCGCCGCCGTCAGCGCTCCCACTGGCCGCGAACTCGCCCGCATGCGCGATGGCGTGCTCACCTTCACCGCCAAGGCCGACGCCACTTACCGCCTCCGCTTGAACGAACTCATGTTCCGCCCCGGAGACGACTACAGCTACCGCGTCACGCTCAGCACCACACCGCCTCCGGCCCGTCTCGCCAGCAAAGCAGGCCCCGTGCGCCCCGTTCAGATCGGCCAGACGATTCAAGATGCCTTCCTGCCGCTCGGTGCCACGCATAGCTTCGATCTCGCCTTCAAGACGGGCGAAAAATTCATCATCGAGGTCCATTCGCATCAGCTCGGTCATCCCACCGATCCACAGCTTGTCATCGAAAACCTAAAAGCCGACGGTACACTCACCGCGCAGGCCGAAGTCGCTGATGCGCCCGCCATCACACCCGCGCCGAGCCTCGCCGTGCTCAACCGCGATCCCTCCTACGCCTACGAGGCCAAGGCCGACGGCACCTTCCGACTCACGCTGAATGACGCCTTCGGAACCACGCATCCGTTTGAGCTACGCATCCTCAAGGAAGCTCCAAAACCTCCGGCGCTCATCGCCATCAATCCCATCCTGCCCGGAGCCAAAACCAAGACCGCCGAGTCCGGCAGCTCCAACGTCTCGCGCAATGGCATCGCCGCGCTCGAAGTCGTCGCGCCCAATCGCAACGCTTTGAGCGAGCCGATCGAATTGAAGGCGGAGAACCTCCCAGCAGGCGTCACCTGCCTCGGCGGCTTCATCGGCAAAGGCCAGTCGCTCGGCTACATCGCGTTTCAAGCCGCCGCTGATGCTCCCGCAGGTGCCAGCGTGCTCAGCGGCATCTCCAAGAGCCAGTTTGTCAGCTACAACGTGACTGACATGACCAAGGAAAGCCCGCTCTACCGCACCACCGGCGCTCCCGCGCTTGGCGTCAGCACGCAAACCGCTCCCGCCTTCGTCCAGACCGAGAAAACAGACATCCTCGAAGTCGCTGCCGACGCCAAGCTCGACATCGCCCTCAAAGTCACCCGCCACGCCGAGTTTACCGACGCGCTCAAGCTCAAAGTCCTCGGCCTCATCGCGGACGCCACCAAAGCCCCCGAGGCTGACATCGCCGCCAAAGCGACCGATGGCAAATTCACGCTCGATGTGAAGACCCTCAAGCTCGCCCCCGGCGACTACGGCTTCATCCTCCAAGGCCCCGCCAAGATGAAAGTTCGGCACAGCCTCGAAGAACTCGCCCAGGCCGAGTCCGACGCAAAAAAATTCCTCGGTGACCAAAAGGAAGCCAAGAAGAAGCTCGACGCCGCCAACGCCGACACCACGCCCAAGAAGGCGGAGCTGGTCAAAGCCGCCACCGAGGCGCTTAAGCAGGCCGACAAAGCCAAGGCGGACAACGACAAGCTCGTCAAAGACCTCATCGCCAAAGCCACGCCCAAAGAGGCCACCTTCATCGTCTATTCCAATCCCATCCACATCCGTGTGAAGGAGGTCGCCAAAAAATGAAAGCCATCATTCCATCCGTCATTCTGCATTCTGCATTCGTCATTACGGCGAACGCCGCTCCGATCGATTACGACACGCAGGTCCGTCCTTTTCTGAAGGACAACTGCATCGCCTGCCACAACAAGACCACAACCAAGGGCGGCCTCAACATGGAGACGCCGGAGTTGATGACCAAGGGCGGTGAGACCGATGTGGGCATCATTCCTGGCAAAGGCGCGGAAAGTATCATGTACCAGGCTGCGGCGCACACCTGGGATTCTGAAATGCCGCCGAAGGGCAACAAAGTCGGCGCGGTGAACCTCACCACCGAACAGCTCGCGCTGTTCAAAGCATGGATCGATGAAGGCGCGAAAGCCTCGCCGAAACGGGAGGTCATCTTTTCCTGGGAACCACTGCCTGCCGGTTTGCAGACCATTTTCGCCATCGCCGTCACATCACACGGCGACTTCGCCGCCGCCGCGCGCGCCAATCAGATCAGCATCTACCATCTGCCCACACAAAGCCTCGTCACCAAGCTCACCGACGAGGCATTGCTCAAGTCCGGCCTCTACAAGCAACCCGGTGTCGCGCATCGTGATGTTGTGCAATCTTTGGCCTTCAGTCCCGACGGCACGCGTCTCGCCACCGGCAGTTTCCGCGAGGTGAAGCTCTGGAAACGTGAATCGAAACCCGCCGCCGCACCCGTGCTGACGCATCCGAAGTTCACCGCCACGCAGGAGGCTGACAACTCGATCAAGATCACCGAAACCGCCGGTGGAAAGCTCATTTCGCACATCAAGACCGACCTCGTCGGCGAGCAAGCCGTCGCGCAGCGCACGCTTGCAGCTTCACGGGCCGTTTTGGAGGTCGCTTATCAAAACGAGGCCATCAAAAAGGCCGAGACCGATGCCACCGAGCAGACGAACCGTTTGAAGAAAGCCAATGAACTCGCCGAACTCGCGAAGAAGAGCCTTGAGGACAAGAAGAAGGATCTGAAGACCAAACAGGACGCCCATGCGATAGCGGACAAGGCCGCAAAAGAAATCGAGGAGCAAGTCGCGCAGGCTTCCGCTGGCAAGCCAGATGAAGACCTCGCCAAAAAACAGGCGGAGGCTCAAGCCAGCAGCGCCAAGGCCGCCCTCGACCTCAAACTCGCCCAGACAGCCCTCACCCGCGCCGAGTCCGTCATTGCCGCCGCCACCAACGAAATCAAACTTCTCGCCGAAAGCCAGAAGCAGCCTCAGTCAGCTCCCGCTGATCTCGCCGAACAGAATAATCGCTTGAAGGAGGTCAACGATCGCTTGAGGAAGGCCAGCGATCTTGGTGAACTCGTTTTACTCGCGAAGCCGTCGCTCGAAGAAAGACGGAAGGCCATCAAGCCGAAGGAGGATGCCAAAGCCGCCGCAGACAAGGCTTTGAAGGCCATCGCCGATCAAATCGCCGCCGTGCCGAAAATGAAGGTGGATGACGCGATGCTGAAAAAGCAGACCGAGGCCAAGGAAAAGGCCGACAAAGCCGCCACGGACCTCAAACTGGCCCAGGAAGCCCTCACACGCGGCGAGGCCGCCATCACCGACACCGCGAACGAGATCAAACTCGTCACCGAAAACGAGCAAAAGGCCAAACAGAGCGTGCTGGATGCCAAAGCACGTCTCGAAGTCGTGAAGAAGGAATCCGAGAAAGCGAATGCCGAGCGTGATCTAGCCACCAACGCGCTCGCCGCCTCCATGAAGAAGGCCAAAGCGCTGCAATTCTCGCCCAACGGCCTCGAATTGATCGCCATCTTCGATGCCGGCCCGCAGCTCGCGTGGAGCACCGTCACCGGCAAACCCATCGTGCCCGGCAACACTTCCACCACCTGGGTGCTCGAACGCGCTTTCGGCACCGGAGATGGCAAATCACTCATCACTGACCGCGCCAACAGCATCGCCTTCAGCCCTGATGGCAAAACACTCGCCATCGGCAGCGGCGAGCCTTCGCGCAGCGGCGACATCACCTTGTGGGACATCGAAACCGGCAAACTCACCAAGGACTATGCCGAGCGTCACCTCGACAGCGTCTTCGCGCTCGACTTCACGCCTGACGGCAAGCTTCTCGCCTCCGGCGGAGCCGACAAGGCCGTGCGCATCACCGATCTGAGCACGGGCAAGGTCGTGAAGGTCTTCGAAGGTCACACGCATCATGTGCTGGGCGTTTCCTGGCGTGCGGATGGCCGCATGCTCGCCAGCAGCGGCGCGGACAATGTCGTGAAAATCTGGGACTGGACCACCGGCGACCGCCGCAAGAACGTCGATGGCTGGGACAAGGAAGTCACTGGCATCCGCTACCTCGGCGCGGCTGATCAGATCGCCACCAGCGCTGGTGACACCAAGCTCCGCCTCATCACCAGTGATGGCGGCGAGGTGAAAAAACTTCCTGGCTCGACCAGCTTCCTGCAATCCCTCGCGACCAATCGAGCCGGTGATCTCATCCTCGGCGGTGATGAAGACGGCATCGTCCGCGCCTGGGACGTTGCCTCCGCGAAAGAGATCGCGGTGTTCAAGCCCTGACGCGATGACGAGCGTGCGCCCCGTTTGACCAGGCACGGCTTGTCTTGACATGACCACCCGTTCAAGGCTCTCTGAACGAGCGCATGCAACCATCCTACGTTCTCCAAAAAATCCGCGCCGGTGAAACCGTCATCACGGCAAAGTCCTGCTACACCGATCCCGAGCTGGTCGAAATGATCGCCTCATCCGGCTTTGATGCCGTTTGGATCTGCCTGGAGCACAAGCGCGTGGATGCATCGATGGTTTACGCGCTCATCCAGGCATGCCGGCTCGGTGGCGCGGATGCGCTGATTCGAGTGAAGCCGTCGAACTACACGGATGTGCTCCATCTCATCGAATCCGGTGCCCGTGGCATCATGCTGCCGCGTGTGAAGCATCCCGATGAAGTGCGCGAGGTGGCGCGGGCGATGAAGTTCCCTCCGCTGGGTCAGCGTGGCTACGATGGCATTCATGCGGAGGCGGATTTCGGCCGCATCCCGCCTGCGGAGTATCTGGCGAAGGCGAATGACGAGAACTTCCTCGTCGTGCAGATCGAGGAGCCGGATGTGGTGCCGTATGTTGATGAAATCGCGGCCACGCCGGGCGTGGATGTGCTGTTTGTCGGCCCTGCTGATCTCACGCTGGGTCTTGGCAAGTTTGGCAAGACCGATGATCCCGAGGTGCGGGCCATTTTGCAGAGCGTGGCTGATGCGTGTGCGCGTCACGGCAAGGTGGCGGCCATTCCCTGTGCTCCCGATCAGGTGAAAGGCTATCACGACATGGGCTTCCGCTTTTTCAATGTGATCAGCGACTTCCGCTGCGTCTCCACTGGCATGAAAGCAGCCCGTGCGGCGGTGCAACTCTGACTTGCCATGCCGGTGACCGAGCAGACTCTCGAATGCGACCTGCTCGTGGCGGGTGGCGGCATCGCGGGCGTGTGTTGCGCGCTTGCGGCGGCACGGCTCGGCGCACGCGTGATCCTTTGCCAGGACCGCAGTGTGCTCGGTGGCAATGCAAGCAGCGAGGTGCGCATGCACATTGTCGGTGCCACGGGACTCAGCGGCGGAGAGGAACTGCAAAACGAGCTGCGCGAGGGCGGCATCATCGAGGAGCTGCGTCTCGACCTCGCCGTGCAGAATCCGCAGCGCTCACCCGCGCTGATGGATCTCCTGCTTTACGACAAATGCCGTCGTGAGCCGAACCTCACCCTGCTCTTAAACACCACCGTCGTCAGCGCGGTGGTCGAGGATGGGCTCATTCGCGAGGTGAGTGCTGAGAGACCGTCCACGGAGGATGCCTTCGTCATTCGCGCGAAGACGTTCGTCGATTGCACGGGCGATGGTCGGCTTGGCCTCGAGGCCGGTGCGCCGTTCATGCATGGACGCGAGAGCAAGGCGCAGTTCGGTGAATCATTGGCGCAGGACGAGGCGGATGCGAAGACGCTCGGCTCGTCGATCATGTTCCAGGCACGCAAGCACGACCGCCCGATGCCTTTCACCGCACCACCGTGGGTGAGACGCTTCACGGCGGAGGATTTCAAACTGCGGCCCTATGGTCAAAGCGGCTTCGATCTCGGCCTCGAATACGGCTACTGGTGGATCGAGTGGGGTGGCTGCCTCGACACGCTGAAGGACAACGAACGCATCCGCGATGAGCTGCTCGCCATCACGCTCGGCGTGTGGGACTTCGTCAAAAATCAATCGGAGATCGACGCCTCGCATTGGGCGCTGGAGTGGGTCGGTTTCCTGCCCGGCAAGCGCGAGAGCCGCCGCTTCATCGGTCAGCACATCCTCACGGAGAACGATCTCATCACCTCCCGCGCCTTCCCCGATGCCATCGCGTATGGCGGCTGGCCCATCGACACGCATCCGCCGGAAGGTGTCGATGCGCCCGAACTGCCGCCCTGCACCCAGCATCATCTGCCCTTCATCTACGACATCCCACTGCGCTGCTGTCTCTCCACCGGGCCGCGCAATCTGATGTTCGCCGGTCGCAACATCTCCGCCACGCACATCGCCTTTGCCTCCACCCGCGTCATGGCCACCTGTGCCGTCATCGGCCAAGGCGTCGGCACCGCAGCGGCGCTTGCGCTGAGACAAAGCGTGCTCCCCGCCGACATCGCGAATGATTCCGGCCTGATGCACGCCATCCAACAGCAATTGCTCAAAGACGACTGCCATTTGATCGGTGTGCGAAATGAGGATGAACACGATCTCGTGCGAAAAGCCGCGCAGATCACTGCATCATCCCAAGCCGATGGACAGCAGAATGGGGACAGCAGAATATCAGAAGCCATTCTGCTGTCCCCATTCTGCTGTCCTCAAGATCGCCACGAACCAACACACGCCGGGCCTGAAAACATCCGCAGCGGCATCACGCGCATCGTTTCCAAACTTCCTCATGATCGCCAGCAGCCCGGCCTGCATCGTTGGATGAGCCGCGAACTGCCCGCCACGCTCGAAATCCGCTGGAACAAGCCTGTGATGCTCCGCGAGGTCGTTTTGACCTTCGACACCGGTTTGCATCGCCTCCTCACGCTCTCACAGGCCGACGGCTACACGCAAAAAATGCTCTGGGGCCGCCCCCAGCCCGAAACCGTGCGCGACTACGAGCTAAGCATCGAAACACCCCAAGGCTGGCAAACCGTCGAGTCCATCCAAAACAACTACCAGAGACATCGCAGGCACTTGCTGGCCGTCGCCGAGCCTGTCATTGCCCTGCGCCTCACCATCACCGCCACCAACGGCCTCGACCATGCGCGGGTTGTCGAGGTGCGGGCGTATGGGTGAGGCCGTGTGGCTGAAACTGCCCGTTGCAATGCCCTGCGGTGCTGACCAAGCTCCGTGCTGTCTTATGAAGAAGCCGTCCGCCTCCAAGAAATCGCTCACCACGGCCAAAACCAAACCAGACAGCCTCAGTGGCCTGCTCACCGAGGTCCGCCAGCTCATCCAGAGCGCCCGGCGCGGTGTCGCCACCGTCGTGGACACCTTCCAGGTGATGACCAACTTCGAAATCGGCCGCCGCATCGTCGAGCACGAGCAAAAAGGCGCGAAGCGTGCGGCGTATGGCTCCGAGCTGCTCAAGGAGCTTTCCGCGAGGCTGACGGAGGAGTTTGGGAGAGGATTCTCACCAGTAAATCTGTCTCACATGCGACGGTTCTTTCTCGTTTGGCAGGAGAGGGTCCAGATTTTTCAGCAGCCTACTGAAAAATTGGAAAGCCCTGAGATTTCCCAACACCCTGCTGGGAAATCGAAGTCCGTCCAAAAAGGTCAGCAGGCTCCTGACGAATTGGCAATTTCGCAGCAGCCAGTTGCGAAATCGAGAGCAGCAAAGATTTTCCAGCAGCCTACTGGAAAATTGACCGCAACAGAGATTCCCCAGACGCCGTCTGGGCAATTGGTGATTCTTCAGCAGCCTGCTGAAAAATTGATTTCGGCTCAAATTCGCCAGCAGGCTATTGGCAAATCTCCCTTCACCCTGAGCTGGACCCACTACGTCCTGCTCCTCACCATCAGAGACCCGGACGAACGCAGCTTCTACGAGATCGAGGCCACGAACGCCGGTTGGTCCGTGCCGGAGCTGAAGCGCCAGAAAGCCTCCTGCCTTTACGAGCGCCTGGCCCTCAGCCGGGACAAGGCAGGCATCCGCAAGCTCGCTAAGGAAGGCCAGGTCATCGTCAGGCCGGAGGATTTGCTGAAGGAGCCGCTCGTGCTCAAGTTCCTCGGCCTTGAAGAACACTCATATTACTACGACCGCGAGGTGAAGCTCCCCGATGAAAACCCCACCATCGGCCTCCTCCTCTGCAAATCCGCCAAAAAGACCGTCGTCGAACTCACCCTGCCGAAAGACGCCAACATCCACGCGAAAGAGTATCAGCTCTACCTGCCGTCGAAGGAACTCTTGAAGCAAAAGCTGGAGGAGTGGAGTGCTGCGGTGGCGAGATAAAATCAAAATCAGAAATGAGTGATCAACCCGTATCTCGATTCGCCGTATCCGCAGACGACATTCGTCGATACGACTGGCAACAACGTTTGGCCAAACATCCACAAAGAGAATGTAGGAGCTATTATGAAGTATTTGTTGCCGCAGGGAAAGAGTGTGAGCTGGCGAGCGACGATCTAGGCCGCCGAGTCTATGAGCTTCTTTATGTCGTTGCTTCGTTCCACCCAAATTATGATGCAAAAGGAAACCCGTATGGCCCAATGTGGAGCAACTTCGAAGGTCAGAGATCGCTGATGGCAGAAGACCTCAGCAATAGCGATTTGGCCGCGTTGAAAGCTACACTGGAGGAAATCGCCGACCCTGAATACCGCGCTCGCGTTGGTGATGTCTTGTGGGAGACTACAAAAGATCACAAAGCTGCGCAGATAGCAGTGGAGGCATTCCTTGATTCCGCCAACCTGCATAAGACTGATGACCTCTGGCCTCCATATGCAGATCGATTGGAACGCGCCGCTCAACTTTCAGCCAAGCTTGGGTTCGGCAAGAGTCTGCATCAGGATGTGATCGCCGCAATTGAGGCCGCCATTAAAGAGTTTGAGAGCAATTTAAAGTCCGGATTGCTGTGCCATCGATTGATGGAGGTGGTCTTGAATCACGGCGCGCCAAATTCAGCAGGTTATGCTGTGCTATCAGAGCGTCTCGCTTCAGACTATGCAGCAGAAGCGGAATCAGAATTCTCGCACAGATACTGGATGCTCGCAGCGCGATGGCATCGGAAAATGAAGAGCGAGGTTGATGCTGAGCGGTGCGAACTCGCTGCCGCTGAAGGCACGATTGCAGCGGCCGAGAAAAGCCTAAAAGACAAAAAACTTGGCTATGGGAATGCTGCATTCTGGATGGGGAAAGCTGTTGAAGAGTTGCGGCGAGCGAAAGCCGCTCCCTCCAGAATCAGGGAGATTCATTTACGCTTTCTCGAACTACAGAAGCAGGCGCTCAGCGAGATGGGGCCGCTGGATTTTGATGTTGATCAGATTCCAGGTTTTCGTGAGGCAGAGCAGCAAACGCAAGAAGCAGCAGTGGCCCATGTGCAGGGGCGAACCTTTGCGGAGGCACTGACAAGGCTCGTGCATATCACCAAACCAACAAGCGTCGCCAATCTCCGCAAACAGACAGAGAGCCAGTCCGAAGACTTCATTTGGGACAAGATCGTGGGTGTGAATGCCGTGGACTACTCAGGCAAAATCGCAGACAAGCTGCCGCCGGTTGGCCTGGGTTCTGCCGAAGATCAAGAGGAGGTGATGCGGAAGAAAATGGTGCAAATCGCTCGCGAGACTGAGTGGCAAATTCAAGTTGTTTGGAAGATTGAGCCTGCCCGTCACGCCATTTTTGATCAGCACGGCATACGTCGACGAGATCTATTCTTCATCGTTGAAGACAATCCATTCATCCCATCGGGCCATGAAGGAATGTATGTGCGCGGTTTGCAGGCTGGCTTCTTTGGCGATTGGCTAGTCGCAATGCATTTTCTAATCCCACAGATTGAAGCGTCGATTCGAGAAGTCATGCAGCATAATGGCGTGGTAACTTCCACCCTCGACGCAGAGGGCATCCAACAGGAACGAGACCTGAACCAACTCCTGTGGATGCCCGAGATGGAGAATATTTTCGGCCCTGACATTACATTCGATCTCCGAGGAATTCTCATTGAGCGCTTCGGGCACAATATGCGGAATGAGTCCGCTCACGGTCTGATGCCAGAAGGAGCTTTCTATCAATCTGCTTCTGTCTATCTCTGGTGGCTCGTCCTGCGGCTTTGCTGGATGGGGTATCAGCTCACGCAAAGCCCCAAAGAACAAAATGAGTCATGAACCTGTTGAATACCGGGACTGGATTGAGTGGTAAAACGGGGGGCGTCAAAAATTGACAGATTGCACATCATTCCCCCCAATACTGTCGATCTCTCCCCTTTGCCGCCCTCAAGTGACGGGTTGAAGAACCTTCAACAGACGCCTAAACTCCCCACCATGATCAGCGCAGAAGAACTGGTGGGCGAGGAGTGGGCCGAGTGGTATCGGCTGACTCCAGCTCAACGCTGGACAGAGACCTCGCGTCTCTGGCAGACTTACCTTGCACTTGGAGGCTCCCTTGATCCCGAACCCGATACGCAAAGTCCTTTCTTCGATGCGCGAGCACCAGGTCCAATGCCTGCTCATGGGCGGCCAGGCCTGCGTGTTATACGGCGCAGCGGAGTTTAGCCGTGATACCGATCTGGCGATCCTCGCCAGCGAGGAAAACGCCGAACGGCTCACGAAGGCCATGCAGGCCCTCGAAGCCGAGGTCATCGCCGTGCCGCCTTTTTTGCTCCAGCACCTCAATGCGGGTCACGCGGTGCATTTTCGCTGCCGTCACCCCGAAGCCGCAGGCATGAGGGTGGACGTGATGTCCCGCATGAGAGGCGTGACGGACTTTCCCACGCTCTGGGAACGGCGCACCACGCTGGTGATGGACGATGGCACCCTGTGCGATCTCCTTTCCTTGAGCGATCTCGTGCAGGCCAAGAAAACCCAGCGCGACAAAGACTGGCCGATGATTCGTCGCTTGGTGGAAGCCAACTTCTTTGCCAATCGAGCCGATCCAAGCCCCGAGCAGCTCACGTTCTGGTTCCAAGAACTTCGCACGCCCGAACTGCTGCGTGATCTCGCCTCGGCCTACCCGGCACTTGCCGAGGAAGAAACAGCAAGCCGGAGCCTGATCCGTCACGCGATCTCGGGTGATTTCGATCTCCTCACATCGGCAATGGAAGATGAAGAGCGTCAGGAACGGCTCCAAGATCAGGCTTATTGGCTGCCTTTGAAGCGTGACTTGGAGCGACTACGGAGACAGTGAGTCCACAAACCAATTGGCAGCATCCAAGCGACTGCGTCTCGTCGCGGATCAGGTTCCTTTGCCTCGTTCGAATTTGATCCTCTGGAGCTGATCTCCAGCGTGGATGCACGGACGGGCAAACTGGGGACGTTTGATGGCCGGTCATGTCACGTCTTTTCATCTCGGCTTTTGCTCTGTTTGCTTCGCTCCTCCCTGCGCAGGAGATTCACACCCTGGTCTCGGATGACGACTATCTGGCCTTTCCGGCGGTGATCGAGCTGGGGGATGAGGTGCTGGTGTGCTTCAAGCGCGGGAAAGCGCACGCGGCGGATGCGGGAGCGACGCAGGAGCTGCTGAGGCTGGACAAGGCCTCTGGCAAAGTGCTCGCCACGGGCACGCTGGCGGCAGTGGAGGGCGAGATCATGCAGATGGGCGAGTGGGTGCGGTTTGGGAACGGGGACGTGGCGAACTACATCGACGCGCAGGCAGCGCAGGGCTCGCTGCGGACGGGATTGGCCGTGGTGAGGTCCAGCAACGGCGGCAAGACCTTCGGGCCGGTGCAGCGGGCGGGCGTGATCGATGGCGTGGAGTATGGCTATGCGTTTGACTCGATCACTCGGGGCCAGACGACGTGGATGCTGGTGATGACCTTTGCGAATCTCACGGGCGGGAAGCTCGTTTACAAGACGAAGAGCCAGCCGGGCTCCGTGGATGTGATCCGCAGCGATGACAACGGCCTGACCTGGCGCTTCGTCCGCAGCATCACGAACGAACTCGGCGGTGCGCCGATCAATGAGAGCGCGTTCATGGCGCATGGCGATGGCTTCATCGTCACGGCGCGAGGTTACGACAATCGCGAGTGGCTGCTGCGCACGGACGCGGAGTTCAAGCTGATCGAGAAGACCGATCTGACTGCTGCGAATGAAGCCATCACCTCGCACATTGGCCGACCACGTTTGTTTCAGCGTGACGGCGGCTTTTACCTGCTGGGACGGAACTGGATCGAGAAGGGCGTGATGCAGCTTGCCCTGTTCAAGTTTGATCCGCAGACGCTCGCGATCACACGGCATGTGGTTTTGGACAATGCGGAGAAGCAACCGGTGGCGGATGGTTACTACGCGCAGCCGTATTGGACGGAGCGCGACGGGCGCACGGGCTTCCATGTCATCACTTATAAAAGCGGCGCGCAGAAAGTGCCGGACATCATCCGGCTGGAGTTTGACTGGGAGAAAGTGCGGTGAAGAGGGTGGGCCAAGCGCATGCTCAGGCATCAGAAGGATCGCCAGGCGTTAAAGCCTCTCCAGAGATCGTTCATCCCGGCGATGCTGCCGGTGATGAAGTATCTCAGTCCGGCACGCTCCAGCGGACGAGTGAAAAGCAGCACCAGATCAGTCTCGGGCATTCCAGAAGGCTTCGTTGAGGGCTTGTTTGACCTGCGAGTCGTTCCAGGTGTGATGCTTGGCACGGATGGACGCTTCTTTGAGGCGTCGAGCGGAAAAATAGAGGCGCTGAGCGGCACGCAGTTTTCCTGCCGGGCCGAGACGTTTGAGCGTCAGGCTCCAGGCATCGGTGTTGTTGGGAATGCGGTCCTTCATCGCCAGATAGTTTGCCGGAGTTCCGTAGCATTCAAGGCGTTCCCTCAGCGGCCGCCACAGCTTCTCCAAACTCCCGCCATGCCTCATCACCTCCTTTTCATTCTTTTAGCCGTTCTCGTGCTCACTTTCGGCCCGAACGCCGCACTGGCCCAGGATGCCACGTCATCCAAATCCTGGCAGGAGCGCACCGCAGCGCATGCCCGCATCCTTTCGCAGGTGAGATGGACGCCGGTCGCCGGAACCTTGCCGAACCGAAAGGGCGGCTTCTTTGAAGCTGGAAAGGAATGCACCGGCGTGCCCTACTCCAGCGTGAGGTCGGAGGGACGTTACATCGGCTTCGACATCGGATTGCGCACCTTTCTCGCCGCCGTGGAAAACCCGCTCAGCGTGCTCTACACCGAAAACCTCACAGGCAAGGTTTCCAACGCCGCCGCCTTCTACGGCACCGTTTGCTCCTCCTACACCAGCTACGCGCTGCAATGCGGCATCTGGGAGGTGAGCCGACGCTATGGACCTGGGATCAGCGACGGCATCAGACTCGTGGAGCCGCAGTCGGCTGAGGCCGCGCAGGTGGGCGATGTGATTTACACGCCGCACGCCACGGAGACCTCCGGCTCGCATGTGGAGATGGTGACGGCGGTGACGAAGGATGATCAAGGCCGCGTGATCTCCGTGCGCATCGAGGAAAGCCGCCCGCCGACCACCGCGACCACGGAACGCAATGCCGCAGCCTTCAACAAGCACCTCGCCTCACGAAACAAGCAGCTCTTTCGCATCACCGACCTCAACGCATGGCGCGGCACCAACCGTTCCGAGCCGCTGCTTTTCCCGAACTACGAGGCCGATGCCACGCCGCCGAAGATCAATCGCACGCTGCTGCTCGATCTCGGCGACTGGGTGCCGTATCAGAAGGGCAAGGCGGTGAAGTTTCACGTCATGGACCGCGACAAGCTCGGCGTGAAGTCTTTGATCATCCGCCGTGGCGAAAAAGTGGTGGAGGAGATCGCGCTCGAAGGCCCCGGCGTGCATGAACGCAGCTTCGACACCTGCGGCGACTATACCGCCCACGTCGTGCATAAGGATGGATCGTTAATCCAAGCCTGTGAGTTCGCTGTGTGCGATCTCGATCTTCGTCTGCCCAAAGGCAAGGTGCCGATGAACGGCGGCTGGCAGGTCGGCTTCAGCGCGGAGAACATCCGCCCCATCGTCATCTACCTCTGGAACGAGGCGGACAGCTACGGACGGCATCCGCTTTTCCTCAGTGACGAGCAGCGCCTCGCCGGATCACTCACCATTCCCGACGATCTGCTCAAAAAGCCCGGCAAGCTGCAAGTCTGGCTCATTGGCGAGCACAAGCTGGGGCGCTTGAAGATGAGGAAGGACATCGTGATTGCGCCTTGAGTGCCGGGCGGGCGGTCTGCGGATTGATTCGCCACAGACTGATGTATCGGTTGCAATAGATCAGTCTAAAAAGTATTTATTTGAAGCATGTTTTCCCTGATCTTTGAGCAACTGGTCGGCCTCTCGGCGGCCATGGAACGGCCTCGGCTGACGAGGCGGGACGTGGTGTGGCCGGATGTGCCGGGCAAAATTCAGGCCGTCACCGGGATGAGGCGGGCGGGCAAAACCTCCTTCCTTTTCCAGACGATGAGCGACTTCGCTGCTCGCTCGCAGAAGAGCATTCCCGCCGAGGGCCAGCTCTATGTGAACTTCGAGGATGAGCGTCTGCGCGAACTTGACGGGGCGCAATTGGGAGAGCTGGTTGAAGTCTTTTATCGCAGGGTGCCACAGCGCCGTGGAAAGCAGGAGTGCCTGCTCTGCCTGGATGAAATTCAGCTCGTTCCCGGCTGGGAGAGCTTTGTGCGGAGGCTCATGGACACGGAGAAGGTGCGCGTCTTCGTCAGCGGCAGCTCCTCGCGCATGCTGAGCCGTGAGGTGGCCTCGTCTTTGCGTGGTCGCGGCATGGAGACCGTGGTGTGGCCTTTCAGCTTCCGCGAGTATCTGCGGCATCGTTTTCCAGACAGGACGGTGAAGGAGGCCTTCTGGACGCCGGGCGAGGTTTCGTGGCTGGAGGCTCAATTCGACGACTATCTGAGCCAGGGCGGCTTCCCTGAGACGGTGGGCCTGTCGCCGATGCACCGCCGCCCCATCCTCCAGGGCTATGTGGATGCCTGCTTGTTTCGAGACATTGTGGAGCGGCATCAGGTGACGAATGTGGAGGCCTTGCGCCGGCTGGTGCGGCAGTTGCTCGCCTCGCCAGGCAGTCTGTTCAGCGTACACAAGTTCTGGAATGACCTGAAGAGCCAGGGCTTCCCGGTCGCCAAGGAAACGCTGCATGACTATCTCGCGCACCTGCAGGATGCGTTCCTGCTCCTGGCCATCCCCTTGGAAACCTCCTCGGAACGTCAGCGTCAGGTGAACCCGCGCAAAGTCTATCCCTGCGATCCTGGATTGATCCCTATCTTTGATCGCAGTGGCAAAGGAAACACCGGTCATGCGTTGGAAACCGCCGTGGCCATCGAACTCAAGCGGCGTGGAGCCGAGCTCGGCTACGCCCGCACGGAGGACGATCATGAAGTGGACTTCTCGGCCATTTTCGCTGATGGCAGTCGCGCGCTCATCCAAGTGGCCGCCAACGTGAGCGATCCTGACACGCTCGCTCGCGAGCTGCTCCCGCTTCAGCCCAAGGCCAAGTTTCTCAGCCATCACACGAAATCATCCGAGCGGCTGCTGCTCACCGGAACGATGCACTCCGCTGTCACCGCTCAGAAATCCGCGCCGCCCCATGTGAACGTGCTGCCAGCATGGGCATGGATGCTCAAAACCGGCTCAACACCTGGCTGAGGCCGAAACTCATGATGGCTGATTTGTCCAAACCTCTCCCGCGTGCGTGGCTCATCGTGGGCGTGCTGTGGGTCGTGGCGGCGCTGAACTACCTGGACCGCATCATGATCACCACGATGCGGGATTCGCTCACGCAGGCGGTGCCGATGACGGATGCGCAGTTCGGCCTGCTGACCTCGGTTTTTCTGTGGGTGTATGGTTTGCTGAGCCCGTTCGCCGGATTTCTCGCGGATCGCTTCAATCGCAGCCGCCTGATTGTGTTCAGCCTTCTCGTGTGGTCGCTGCTGACATGGCTCACGGGTCATGCGCGGAGTTTTGAGGAACTGATCGTTGTGCGCGCGCTCATGGGGCTGAGCGAGGCTGCGTATCTGCCTGCGGCGCTGGCATTGATCGCAGATTACCATCGTGGCAGCACACGCTCACTCGCCACGGGCATTCACATGACCGGTCTGAGTGTGGGCACCGGCCTCGCGGGCATCGGCGGCTGGGTGGCGGAGAGGCATGGATGGTCGGCGGCGTTCGATGTGTTTGGCATTTTCGGTGTCGTGTATGCCGTGGGGCTGATGTTTGTGCTTCGTGATCCGACACGCGAGAGTGGAGTCGTGATATCGAATGCGGATCAGCCACGCCTCGGCCAGGCGCTCACCAGTTTGTTCAGCAGCCGTTCGTTTCTTTTGCTGCTCGCGTTCTGGGGCCTGCTAGCGCTGGCGGGCTGGGCGGTGATGGGCTGGATGCCCACCTTCTTTAAAGAACAGTTCAAACTCGACCAAGGCGCGGCGGGCATCTCGGCCACGAGCTTCCTGGCGGTGGCGATGTTTATCGGCAAGCTCGTCGGCGGCGCGTGGGCGGATCGCTGGAGCCGCACAAATGATCGCGCGCGCATCCTCGTGCCAGCCATCGGCTTGTTCATCGCCGCACCTGCGACCTTGCTGGTGGCAAACACAGGCATGCTCGCGCTCGCCATCGCCGGACTGTCGATCTACGGGTTCACGCGCTGCTTTTCCGATGCGAATTTGATGCCCATCCTCTGCCAGGTGTCCGACAGCCGCTATCGCGCCACGGGTTATGGCGTGCTGAACATGTTCTCCTGCATCGTCGGCGGAGTCACGGTGTACATCGGCGGTGTTTTGCGCGATGCGCAGATCCATGTCGGCACGCTGTTTCAATGCGCGGCGGGTGGGCTGCTTGTTTGCGGAGTGCTGATGGTTTTTGTCAAACCCGTGCGTTCGACCGGCTCATGAGCCGGTTGGTCGTCCAGACCACGCCCAGACCGGTCAAAACACCGAGCGCCATGGAGGGCGGGATGTCGGAGGGCCAGTGAGCGCCGCAGTAGATGCGGGAGTATGCGACTGCAGCGGCCAGGAGGTACATCGCGAGGCCTGCGCCGCGATAAAAGCAGGCGATGACCGTGGCGGCGGCGAACAGATTGACCGTGTGGCTGGAGGGGAAGGATTTGCCGTGGGTTTCGCCCATTGGTTCGCTCGGTTTGACCACCGGCTTTTCAAACAAGCGCATGAAGGCGGGCGAGGCGTTGCCGAGATCACGCACGATCACGCCTTCCATCGCATCGCGAGGGCGCACCCGACCGATAGCTTTCTTCAGCGTGTTGGAGATCACGGCGTCGCCGAGGGCGAGGGCGAGGGCGAGGCAGAGCAGCATGGTTCGTGCTTGTTTGCCGCCGCGCCAGGCGGTGAGCAGCACCGCGAGGATGATGAGCGGCAGCCACGCCTCGATGGCGGAGAGCGTGGGCATGAGCCGGTCGAGCACCGGATGCGACCAGGCGGTGTTGATCTGATGCAGAAGGCTGAGATCCCAGGCGGTCATGTGATGAAATGACGAATGACGAATTCAGAATGACGAATGCCACGGACATGCATGACAAAGCGACCGTGAGGGGCGGCATTCGGCATCCGGCATGCTGGCTTCGTCATGTTTATGGCCGTACGGGTTCCCAAGATTTCAGATTCGTTCCCAGATACACGCTGAACTCGCGTGTCTGCTGCCCGAGCACGATGCGGATGTCGCCACGATGCTCGATTTTTTCAAAGGCGGCGGTGAAGACCGGGTTTTCAAGCAGGCCACGGCCTGGGGAAGGATCGAGGATCAGCGCGTCATGGCCGAGGCGTTCTTCCGGTCCTGGCCAGACCTCATACTGAGACTGCGGCGTTCCGCTCGGCTCCCAGCGATACGAACGCGGATGCGAGGGCATGTAGAAGGCCATCTGCGCCGCGTGGTAGCGGTGGCTCAGCACCATGACGAAGGTCTGCTCCGGGCGCGGCACTTGATCGAGAAACTTCTGCGCCTCAATGCCTGCCTCACGCCAGCCGCGGATGCTGGCCAGCTTGTTGACGACTTTCAGGTTGGTGGTGAAAACAATGACGAGCGCGAGATGCACGATGATGACGAATGCGCCGCCGACACGCAGCGACCAGCGCTGCCAGCCGGGATTTGCCAACGAGGGCAGCCCGCCGCGCATCCAGGCCGCCGCCAGCACAATCGCGGGTACAAAGAAGGCGGCGGGCCAGTTCGGATTGATGCGCTGGCGCAGCGCCAGCAGCGCGAAACAGGCCAAGGCGGGTGCTGAAGCCAGCAGCAGGAACAACGCGGGGCGCGTGAGCTTTGACCGGTGCCGCACAGCCGCCAGCATCGCGGCCACGAGCGCCACGAAAGTCACGGGCGTGTAGATCAGCGCCTGGAGGCCGACATTTTCCAGCGTGCGGCCGATCCATTGGCCAAAACCGAGGCTCTGCGTGTCAAAATGATGCTTCGTGTGCTCCAGGGTGATCCAGGCGTGCTCCTGGTTCCACTTCAGCACGGGGATGATGAAGGCCATGCCGGCCAGGATGGTGAGCCACAGGCGTGGATTGCGCAGCAGCGGGCGGTCCTCGCGTGAAACGGCAGCGAAGGCGAGCATCAGCAAAGGAAAAGCCAGCATCATCTGCTTGCTGAGCGTGCCGAGGCCGATGACGAGGGTCAGCGCGATCCAGCGGGTGTTGCAGGTGGGTTTTTGCGCCGCGAACCAGAACAGCAGCAGCCCCAGCGTCCAGCACAGGAGCAGCGGCGCGTCGATGGTGAGCAGCAGATTCAGCCCGGCGTTCGCGATCGTCAGCAGCACGAGCACGGCGGTGAGGAAGGCCGTCCTGGCATCAAACAGCACGAGCGCGATGCGGTGAATGACGACCAGCGTGGCCGTGCCGAGCAGCAGGGCGGCAAAACGAACGCCCCACTCGGCGTTTCCAGTCAGCCAGCCGATCACGCCCATCATCCAGCCGATCATCGGCGGCTTGCTGAAGTAGCCCCAGTCCGGCCGGCGGCCCCAGTCCCAGTAGTAGGCCTCGTCCCCGGCCAGATCCGCGCCATTCACAAACAGCAGCATCACGCCCACACGGGCGATGAAAACGGCGGCCAGCAGCCACCAGAAGCGTTTGAGCCAGGTCGGGGAATCAGGGTCGGGAGTCAAAGACATGCGGCGGCACGATAGCGGCGTGAAAAGCATGAGGAAAGCCGAGAGTTGCGCCGCGCTTTTTGCACGGGCACCGTGCGCCACGCGAATGACCCACGACACGGCGCAACAGGAAATCGACTGGCTTTACAGCACACAGCTCTTCGGCATCAAGCTGGGGCTCGACAATGTGCAACGACTGCTGCGCGAGCTGGGGCTGCCTGCCGCCGGGCAGAAATTCATCCACGTCGCCGGAACGAATGGCAAAGGCTCCACCTGCGCCTTCATGCACTCGATTTTAAAACATGCGGGCATCAACGCCGGTCTGTTTACCTCGCCGCACTTGGTTCACTTCGGCGAGCGCATTCGTGATGCGGAACGGATGATTTCGCCCGCTGAAATCGCGGCGGGCATCAACCGCCTGCGTGAGCGCGTCTCTGGCTGGAATCCGCACCCGACTTTCTTCGAGCTGACGCTTGCCCTGGCGCTCGAATGGTTCGCGCGGCGGGGAAATCCGTGGGTGATCCTCGAAACCGGCCTTGGCGGTCGTTTGGACGCCACAAACGCCATCCTGCCTGCAGTGAGCGTCATCACGCCAATTGGCTGGGATCACATGGACTTGCTGGGGGACACCCTGGCGAAGATTGCCGCTGAAAAAGCCGGGATCATCAAGCCGGGCGTGCCCGCCATCACGATGACGCAGGAGGCGGAGGCGCTGGAGGTCATCCAAACAACCGCCGCAGAGCGTGGTGTGCCGCTTACGGTCCTCGAAACACCGTGGAGCACCGAAACTGGCCTGCCTGGTCCGCATCAGCGCTGGAATGCGGCGTTGGCTGTCGCCGCGTTGCGGGCCGCAGGCTTTGATTTTGCCGAAAACTTGATCGAACGCGGCCTGTGTGAGGTCCAATGGCCGGCCCGCTTCCAAAAGATCCGTCCCGGCGTCGTCATTGACGGTGCGCACAATATGGATGCCGCCCGTGTGCTGGTGCAGACGTGGCGGGAGCAGTTTCAGCAGCAGCGGGCGCAGGTCGTCTTCGGCGCGGTCGCGGGAAAGGATGTTTCCGGCGTTTTAAGGGAGATCGCGTCCGTCGCGGACGGCTGGCATTTCACGGCCTTTGGATCACCCCGGGCGCTGCCTGCGGCGGAGCTTTGCCGCGTTTGGGCAGGTCTGGGACTCGCGCCAAGACCCGTGGCCGCGCATGCCAGCGTGGCGGAGGCGCTTCGCGCGACGGCAAGGGCGCATCCTGTGCTCATCGCGGGTTCACTTTACCTCGCGGGGGAGGCCATCGCGTTGATTGAGGATCAGGCGGCGGCGTTTGAGCGCAGTGCCCAGTAGATTTTACTGCTTTTGTCCCAGTCCCGGCATTGACAGCGGGGGCATTCCATCGCTACTCAGAAGGCCGCCATCTCATGAACCTGCCCAACAAGCTCACCCTCTCACGCCTGGTGCTCACCGGCGTGTTTGTGGCGGTTTTTTACCTGCCGTGGGAGAACGCGGTCTCAATGGCGATGATCATTTTCGGCATCGCCTCGGCCACGGATTATTTTGACGGCCAGATCGCGCGGGCACGAGGCATTGTGACGAATTTTGGCAAGCTGTTCGACCCGCTGGCGGACAAGATCCTCATCGCCGCCGCTTTCATCATGCTGTCAGCGGACAAAACGATCCCGGAGGAGCTGCGGATGCCGGCTTGGATCACCATCGTCATTCTGGCGCGGGAGTTTTTTGTCACGGGCATCCGGCTGGTGGCGGCGGGCCAGGGGGCGGTGTTGTCTGCGGAGAAACTGGGGAAACACAAGATGCTCTGGCAGATCCTCACGGTGCTGTATTTCATGATGCGCCAGGCCTCGACGGAGCCGTTGTTCGGCTTCACGCGGCCCGTGTTCACCGCCAACCCAGACACGGAGCGCGTCGTGGCGTCTGCCATCGTCTATTTCACCACGCTGCTGACCCTGGTGTCCGGTTTCAGCTATTTTTGGAAGAACCGGCGCTTGTTTGACGNNCGCCATGAACGCCGAAACAAATCTTGCCGCCCTCGCTCTGACCCTGCCGCCGCCGCCGCCACGCGGGGGAGTTTACAAGCCCGTCGTGATTGTCGGCAATGTGGCCTACGTCTCCGGCCACGGACCCTTCCTGGGTGATGGCGAATACATTTGTGGCCGCGTCGGCGCGGATCTGGACCTTGATGCGGGCAAGGCTGCCGCCAAACAAACCGGACTCGCCCTGCTCGCCACGCTGAAAAGCGAACTCGGGAGCCTGGACCGCGTGAAGCGCGTGGTGAAGCTGCTCGGCATGGTGAACAGCACGCCGGATTTTCCTGATCATCCGAAGGTCATCAACGGCTGCAGCGAGTTCTTCGGACAGGTCTGGGGCGAGGAGAACGGCATCGGCGCCCGCAGCGCGGTGGGCATGGGATCGCTGCCCGGGAACATCGCTGTGGAGATCGAGGGCATCTTCGAACTGCATTGATCAGAAGCCGATGATCTGAAAGGGCATGCTGTCCCGCACCTTCACATCCGGCGGGGTGCTCATGAGCTTGGCAAACTGACGCGCCCACTCACGAATGGCATGCTTGGCCTGACCCAAGGGAAACAGTTCCTGAGGGAAGAAAATGAAGAACGTTTTCGACTCCTCCTTGTCCGCGAACTCGAACCAGGACTTGCCTGTTTTGGGCTCAATGAGCATGCCCTCGATGGCGATCTGGCCACGGGCCGGTTTGGCCAGCAAACCTCCCACCATGGGCAGTGTCATCAAGTCCACCGCCTCGCGCACGGCCAGTCCGGTCAGGGTGTTCGGCTCCCACTCAATGAGGGAGAGCTTCAACGTCATGGCCTCTTTCGACGGCGCGTCCACGATGGTGAATCTCAACTTTTCGCCGGACTTGAAGGCGCGGGTGAACTTTTCCTGCGCGTAGGCGGTGAGCTGCCCCGCTTTTTTGTCCCGCCTTTCCTGGCTGAACTCCAGTTTCGCGAACCTCTGCCGCATCGGACGCAGGTGCTCGGTGATCACCGGGGCGATGTAGAGGGATTTCGCCTGCTCCGCCGCCTTTTTCACCTGTGGGTCCGGATTCCACCAGTTGCCGAGAAAGGGCGAGCGGTCACGATGCTCTTTTAAGTCCGCCGCGTTGGGCAGAAAGCCAGAGGGCTTCACCTCGACGGCGGCCACCACGCTCTTGGCGGTGCGGCAGGACAACATCATCCAAGGCAGGATCAGAATAAGAGCGGTACGGATCGGCATCATTAAAAAGTCGGCATAGCCGATACGTCTGAGGCTGGAAAATGGCAAATATTTCATGCGTTGCCGCCTGTGGCGGCGGCTGCCACCCGTTCGGCACAAACATCTGCGCATCATTTGCGCCAACCATCGCCGGATGTTAGCTTCCCGTTCCTCTCTTTCGGCGCTCTTGCCGGGGAGAACCCGTTCCGACCGCAATTCCCCTTCCCATGGCCTGGCTTTCCTCTTTCGGCACTCTCGGTGAGATTCTCCGTTTTATCATTCTCATCCTGGAGGTGATCCTGGTCTTCAATCT
>DNXB01000409.1 GCA_003506995.1 Verrucomicrobiales bacterium | reverse complement strand
TTCGATGAGCAGCTTGCTATGCACCGAAGCCGAGAAGCTGGTGATGATGATGCTCGCGACATCCTCCAACGGGATCGTGCGCATCTCCTCCTCCCCATCCACACGGCAGGTCAACTGCCCGTCCTTGCAGGAAAGCGAGCATTGCGGGCTGTCGATGCTGACGATGTGGTAAGACATGCGGAACGCCACCTAAAGCGCCCTAATATAACCCCACCTGTCAAGCCACGCCTCGCTTTCGGGTTCAGGCACCGTAGGGGGGCGATTCCTCGCGCAGCACGCTGGCTAGAGAAGCCGCCGCCTCCACCCCATGCAGAAACAAGCGGTGAGTGTCCGCAGCCGGGGCGCGAAAGGAAAGGTTCAGCATCTCGATCCCCACCACCCGGTTCGCCGAGTCGTAATCCAGGATGATTCCTGGGGCGATCTCGTCCGACTCCACCACCTTGTCTTCCGACAGGTTCAGGTACAGCGCATCCGCTTCATGATCGACACTCAATTTCATAGGACTCCCTTCATTCGCCGGTCAAAGTAAGCCGAAACCACCCGTTCTGGCGAGGCCAATCTGTTCACCACCACCTTGAGCACCCGGTCCCCGTTCTCGGCGATCTTGACGAATCGATGCTCCAGCGAGGGATCGACCTTGTCCGCCTGCACGAGTTGCGGGCAAACCAATGCCCGCTCCACCCACGCCGGATCAATGCCCCGCTTCGCGAGCATCTCCTGCGCATGCTGGGTCAGGACGGCATTCATAAAATGAATTAGCCAGGGCCAAAGCCGCAATACTGACGATTGGGAAGAATCTCAAACTCTCCATTGAGCAATGTCTGGATGGAAACCTCTCGCCAAACCCGGCTACCACTGATCTTTCTCTTGATGGTTTTGCCCTCGTCGTTTACGACAGAAACTTGAAATTGGGCGAGGTCCGGCTGGACAAAGTCCACTTTCAAAGAGGATTCCTGCATCGTGACGATCCTCCAGATGCCAGCCCTGGATTCCGGTTTGATCACTTTGAGCACCATGCCATTCTTCAGAATACGCGGTGCCTTGCCTCCATTCGCCCTGGTCAGGCGTTCCATGGCTTTGGCCACCTGATGAAAGGGGATCACCTCTGGTTTGGGATCGAGCACCATGCCGAAATTGTCCGCAATGATCATGGCGCCTTTCAGTTTGGAAAGCTTGCCTTCACGGAGCCCCACGACACGATTAAGCCTGACGGTTTCCGTCTTGGGCTTGCGCATTCGTGCTCCAGTTTCAGGGTGAATGTCTTTTGGGCCAAAGCTCCGCTGCCTCAAGGTCACCTGATCGCCTTCAATCTTGACCACGCCCCAAGTCGTCATCTCCAAGTGCGCACCACTCATGTCAGCCGGAACATGTTGGACAACGCGGCGCTCTTTGAGAACGTCAACGATCTGTTGTTTGAAGGTCTGCGGCAGGTCTAGCACCTCGAGCCTGCGAGTCCGGCCTTTGTCCGCTTCGCTCTTGGGATCGGCGATTTTAAGCAAGCCATGCCAGCCGTAGCGACTGCGGAAGGCTTCCTCATCGTGCTTGAGCACTTTCTTGGTGACGATCTGTTCCCAAAGCTTGCCATCCTTCGGCATGAAGTGGGAGGCAAAAGCCATGACACAGGCATCCAGGGCATGATGCAGGTGGGTGATGTCACGAATGTCGCCTTTGGGGCGGACTTGCAGGCTGAGGCTCGGCTTGCCATCAGCATCTAGGATGAGCTGGCGCTTGTCATCCAGCGTGGGCAGCATGGCCATAACTTCAGGGCAGGCAGGGGCCAAGCAGCCGAGGAGGTTCCACGACTTACGCACGCTGCCGGTCACACTGCCTGGGATGGAGATGATACGGCCTGTATCCCGGAGATGGGCGAAACGCTTCTCAATCTGCCGGGCGGACATTCGCACAAGATGCGATGTCACAGTAAGATCACGCGGAGTGAATTCCTTCTCCTCGTAATCCATGAGCCAAAGGTTCTTCCTACGCTTCCACAAGCGCACCTTAGTGTCGATGTCATCAAACGGGAATTTAGGATTTCGCTTGGGTTTATGTTCCAGTCCAGATACTTCAACACAGGCTTTGTATTGAGCCATGGTCCGCACCATTAAATTAGAATTGGGGACAGGTTTCCCCTGGTCTTCTTCGATAAAGCGTCGCCCAGTTCGATTTCGCTTCATCTTGTTCACCTCTGAGAATGTGATTACCAGAGAATCCAATGAGTCAGATGGCCGAACTGAGCGTGGAATAATATGATCCAGATCCACCTTACCTTTTGCCAGCGTAACCGCATCGTAGGAAGCTCCTGTGTAAGGACACTTCCAGTCTAAGTCATCAGCAACTCGCGCTTTTCGAATCAAACCAGCCGTGATCGGAATATTTGTTCCTTCCAAGTCATCGACGAGCTTTTGACTCACATCTTTGAAGTTTTTCAGTTTAACGGACAACAACTTGGATGTGTCCTTATTGCTTTTGCCGGAGAACTCCACCAGATCACGCGCCACCTCGATCACGCAGCGTTCCACCTGCTCAGGATTGCCGTCGGCATAGGTTTTCACCATGTCCTCGACAACACGCAGCAGGATTTTCAGACGATGGCGCACGAGATGATTGTTCGTGAGTTCATCAATCTCCTTCTGCCGCTCACGCTCCTTGCGTTCCTCAGTGATTTCCAAAACTCCGCCAGCCTCACGCGGATGCTTGCCTTGCTGCGCCTGTTCCACGGCCTGCATCATCACGGTGCGACTGTAAGGCGCTCTTCCGCTGGCGAAGTTTGGCGAAAGCATCTGCTTCACACGGTCTTCCCATGTGGACTCGGCATCACCTTTCCGTGGCTTCTTTTTGGTTTCCTGCCATGCCGCTTTGAGTTTGGCTTCCAAAGTTTTAGGCGCATCAGGTTGCTGCAACAGCCAACCCCATGTCACCCGGCGCTGTTTGTTCCACCGACCCAGCACCCGCTTTTGCAGCACTTCGGGAAGATCCGCCCAGATCGCCTTCATCATGCCATTGGAGCGCACAAAGCGGCGCGCAGGATCAAGCACCAATGCCTCTTCCGCATCCTCGTGCGTCATCATCAAATCAGCATTCGATGCCACAGCTCCGCTGACCTCCAACACCACCTTCTTAAACTCACCCGCTGTGAAGCCGCCAGCATCACGAGCCACCGCCGTGAGTTTGGCGCGTTCCTCCACAGTCAGTGATTCCTTCTCGCCATCCTTGGTTCGGCGCACGGTCACATTCGCCAGAATCTCCGCCCAGCGGAACTCCAGGAACTCACGACAATTCTTCAGCGGGCGTTTTTCTCCAGAAACAGGGCACTCGCCAATGATGCGGTTATCAAAACGCGGCACCGCCTGACCAAACAGCAACCCCCCAACGAAGCGGCCCGGCAAGCGAGCATCCAGACCGAGTTCCTTCAACACATCACGCACGGTCTTGCCATCCTTCGGCGTGTTATCTTCCGCGCAAAGCGCCGTGATGAGAGCCGGGGTGACCTGCGGCAGCTTGCCGATGTGTTTTTCCAAGAGGTTGATGACTTCATGCAGCACGATGTCGCGCGGGAAAGCCGCATTGCTGGTCTTGTAGGCGATGGGAGAGCTTTTCTTGTCGCTGGAAAGCGGATCAATCTGGAGCTTGGCGCAGATGGTCTGGCACATCGTTGGCTTGCCCAGCTTTTCCATCAAAGCGCGAGCGGCTTTCTCCTTCTCCGTGTCCTCGCTGTCTTCCTCATCATCACGGCTCCACTTCCGGTTGCCGTCGTAACCGCGATTGTGCGCATACCAGCGCAGCACGTCCCACAACTCCCGCCATGACAACAGCGGGCCGCCAGCATGCACACGCGCCGCCAGTTTCCACGGCCACGGGCNNCGTCAGCACACCGAGATGAGCCAGCAGTTTTTTCATGCGGGCAATGCGGGTGCGAGTGCTCCGAATGTGCCGCCGCTGACGGCGAAGCTGCCGCCGCGTGCTCGCGAGGCAGTCATCCGTAGGGAACAAGACCGCGCCCGCCCCCTTGAGCTGCGGAAGTCGCTCCGCCGTGGTGTCCAGCACCGCCCAGCCAATGCTGGCATGCCCAATGTCGAAAGAGAAAAGGAGTTTGTTCATGCGTAGGTCTTGACGTTAGGCGATTAGCTTCTAGCATGCCTCTGGAATCAAGAGCAAAGTTTGAAGTGCAAATCAGCTTCTGTCCGTCACGCGGACACGTCTGGCTTAAAAAGCACTCTCTATTTAAATCAGGCCGCCCAGGACGCTGAGCGGCCTGATTTGTTTTTCAGCCTTGGCGTTCCTGCAATCCACGCCAAAAAACGGGCGGGACTTTTTGATTATTTTCCTCATTGGGGCCGGGGCAGAAAGATGCGAAAAGTCATTTTTTATAGTGAAGTTTACTTTCCAAGGGCCGGGGAGTTGTGCTGAAATAAGCGGCATGAAAGCCAGCCTTTCCCCTCGTAAGGAAATGATGCCTACCACAAGTCATGTAGGGCCAGTGCTCAGACGGCACCGTGAGAGACTGGGGCTGACACTGGAGGTGGTGGCGAAGGCAGCAGGGATCACGCCCGTGGCGCTGCACCGGCTGGAAACGCGGCAGGCCTGCTCCCGAGGAGACACCTACGAGCGCGTGGCCGTGGCCATGGATCTGAACTATGACCTCATCGTGCATGAGGCTGCTTTGGAGGCGCGGGACGACCCGGACGATTTATAGCCGAGTTGGCTCGTTTTTCGACGGGTTTTCGGGTGGAATAGGCGGCGATGAAACACGCGCTGCCATGCCTGAGCCACCGCCGCCTGAGGCCGGAATCCGGCGTGGCATGGCTGAGACTGCCGGGTGTGAGCACTCTTCCCATCCTGACGGCAGGCACGGTCCGGCTCCTCAATTCGGAAACCGAACTGGCGTGGGGGAGGCTCGGGAGCCTCAGTTCGGATTCCGAACTGGCATCTCCGAGGCTCGGGACTCTCAATCCTGATTCCGAACTGGCGTCTCCCAGGCTCAGCGGTCTCAATTCGGAATCCGAACTGGCATGGGGGAGGCTCGGACCTCTCAATCCTGATTCCGAACTGGCGTCTCCCAGGCTCAGCGGTCTCAATTCGGATTCTGAATTGGCGTGGGGGAGGCTCGGCATCGTCAGTTCGGATTCCGAACTCACGAGGGGGAGCGAGGTAAAGACCACGCAAGCTGCTGATTTTCAATCACTCACACCAACCACCTACCCACAGCGCTTCGCGCAGCGTTGCAGGCGGGCCGTCAACCACGGCCAACAACCGTCAACCACCGCCAACCATGCCTGATTGGGACTCAGGCACGTGGGACAGCGGCTCTTGGGACCAGCCTTCCACACCGATTTCACCACCACCGCTCAAGAAACGACGAACCAACCGACGCACCATGGCCTCGAACCCAACACCTGATAACAACGACATCCTCCGCGCCCTGGCCGACCGCATCGCGGACGGCTGCCACACGCATGAAGCCACCATCGGCATCCTGCACAACACGGAGGCGGCCATGCGCGCCGCCATCGCCGCCCTGTCCAACGCCGAGACGCAGCTCGGCCTGAAGAAGACCGCCGTTGGGGTGGCCTACGATGCGCTGCAAGCGCAGGATGACGCGGGCTACACCTGCATCAACAACTGCAAGCTGCGCCTGCGCCAGGTGCTGGGGGAGCGCTGGAGCATCGCGTGGGAGCCGACCGGCTTTCCCGGCAACTCCACGGCGGTGCCGGAGAAGGCTGAACTGCGCTTTACCCTGCTGGACGCGTTGAAGAATTACTTCACCGCCGTGCCCGCCAGCGAGAACGCGGGCATGGGCGCGACGGCCGCCCTGTGCGAAGCTGCCTGGACGGCGATCTCGGATGCGCGGCTGGTGGTGGCGAATGCCGAATCTGCCCAGACCACCGCCTTCGCCGCCCGTGCCGCCGCCACGGACGCGCTGCGCAAGCGGGTGCGCGGCCTGATCAGCGAGCTGGAGACGCTCATCGACGACGACGATGCGCGCTGGGAGGCCTTTGGCCTGAACATTCCGGCCAACCCCAGCTCGCCGGAGGCCGTGGCGGGCGTGACCGCCGCCGCGCTGGGCAACGGGCGCATCGAGGTCAGCTACCCCTACGCCACGCGGGCCACCCGCTACCGCATCGAGACCTGGATCATCGGCGTGGACACGGAATGGCAGAACAAGGCCAGCGCCAAGGACCTGGAGGTGATCCTCAAAAACTTCACCGCCGCGCAGGAGGTGAAAGTACGCGTCATTGCCACCAACGACGGCGGCGACGCCGCGCCCAGCCCCGAGGTCCAGGTGACGGTGACTTGAAAGTAGCCCGGTTGCGCTGCAACCGGAATCCCTTCCATCTCAAGCCTCCAGTTGCGGCGCAACTGGCCTACTTTATGCCCTTCGATCCCAACCTTCCCGCCGCGAACTCGCCGAACTCCTCGGCGCAGATGCGCGGCCAGCTCAACGGCCTCAAGGATCTCATTGATGCCATTCAGACGATCTCCGCCGCGCAGGTCGATGCGGTGACCACCGTCGAGCCCGGTGATCCGGCGGTGGTGACACTCAACGTGGCGGACGGCACGCTGCACTTCAGCTTTGCCCTGCCGCGTGGCAGCAACGGCAGCGATGGCATTGCGGGCACCAGCGGCAGCGACGGCGCTCCCGGACAGCAAGGCCCCCAAGGGGAGCAGGGGCTGCCGGGCGAGTCCGGAGCGCAGGGACCGGCCTTTGCCACCGCCGTGGTGGATGCGGTGAACACCCTGCCCGCCGGTGAGCCGGCCACGGTGGTGTCCTTCTTGAACGGGAACACCGTGCATCTGACCTTTGGCATTCCGCAGGGCTTCAACGGTGCCGATGGCAGCAACGGCAACGATGGAGCACCGGGCGAGGTGACGCTCCAGCAGCTTGAGGACGGCATCGCGACCACCAGCGCGAACAGCAACGGCGTGGCGGAGCTGGGGATGACGGTGAGCGATCCGCCGACGCAAAGCGAGGTGCAGCAGATCGCGGGCAAGCTGGATGAGCTGATCCTGGCGCTACGGCGGTAATGTTCTCGGTTCTCGGTTCTCGGTTCTCGGTTCTCGGTTCGCCGTTGGCGGTGGTTTGCCAAAGCGTCCAGGGCGGACTCACGTCCGCTGCTACGAATCGAGAACAGCGAACGGCGAACACCGGATGCGGACTCACGTCCGCTGCTACTGCCAACAACCGTCAACCATCGTCAACCACTGTAAACCATCGCAAACCTCCCTGACCGAGCAGGAGTAGGAGTAGGAGTAAGAGGAGGAGTAGGAGGCAGGAACAGCGAACGGCGAACCGAGAACACCCGAAGCCGGACTCAAGGCAAGCCCCATGCTCCGCGCAGCGCGGCGTAATCCGCCTTTGGCAGCAGCACATAATGTGGCGCGGCGGCGGGATCGACCCAGCGGATGAGGCGGGTCAGGTCGGCCTCGGCCATGGTGGTGCAGCCGGCGCTGGGCGTGGCGGGGCCGCGGCGGACGTGGAAGAAGATGGCGCTGCCGTAGCCGGGGGCGGCGGGATTTTGATTGTGGCGGATTTCGAGCATCCATTTGTAGGCGGCGTCGCCGAGGCGCATTTTTTGCTTCTCAAACCACGGCGGGACGCCCTGGCGCGGGTCAATGCGGACGTGGCGGTTGTAATAGGGCGAGTTCGAGTCATCCACATAGGCATCCCAAGGCCCGACCTGGATGTAAGGCCATCTGGCCCCCCCCGGCGGCGTGGGAGCGTAGCCAAACAGGCTGCCGAGCTGAAACACCCCGGCGGGAGCCTTCCAGTCCTTCTCAATCTTGGCTGGAATGCCGTTTTGCGGGGGATTGAAGACCCCGCGGCCCCAGGCGAGGCCTTTTCTGCCCAGGAGCACGGGCACGGCCTTTTCAAACACTGGCTGCCAGGGCTGGCCGGCCCCGGCACGCTGCCAGCACTGCATGCTGGCGGTGTTGGAGTTCCAGGTGGAGGCCTGCGTGACAATGACCTGCCGCACCGCGCGCCCCAACTGCGCGTGGGATGCCGAGGGATGAAACAAGGTGATTACCCCGGCGAGCAGCAGGATAAGGAGGTCTTTTTTTTGATGGCGAAGTTTTTGGTATTGCATGGCGAAGCTGTTTCCGAATATATTCATTAAATCAACCCTGCCGGGTTAATTGGATTCAGGTTTTGGGGGTTTTTTTCCTGAGCTCCGAGTTCCGGCAGGGTTGTTTTTTTGCCTGTGATCAGGCCGGAGGCCATCTCGCTCATTGATTCGTCCGCGGGGCGCTCTAAGAATGCACCACCATGAACTATCGGTGCCTGTTTGCCCTTTCCGCCGCCGCGCTCAGCCTGTCGGCCTGCTCCAACTCCTCGGTCATCACCCTCGATTACATCCCGCAGCCCGGTCGAATGGTGCGCGGCACGCCGGATTTCTCCGTCGGCCAGTTCAAGGACAAGCGCGGGGTGCAGGCCCAGACGCTCGGCCATGTGCGCATGCCCATCGGCCCGGCGGTGGACACGCTGCAGACGCGGCTGCCCGTCAGCGAGATCGTGAGCAACGCCTTTGCCTACGGCCTGGAGGCCCGGGGCATGCTGGCATCCTCATCCAAGGGGCGGTTTGTGCTCAAAGGTGACATCCAGGACCTGCGCGCCCAGCTCCTGGTGCATCCGTATGGCTACGCGCGCATTCGTGTGAACGTGGTCGAGTCGGCCACCGGAAGCGTGGTGTACTCAAAAGTCTATGAGGGCGAGCGCCAGAGCAACGCCTACCGTCCCGGCAGCGGCTCCCCGGTGCCAGTTCTGCGTGAACTGACCTCCCGCGCCCTCCAGGAGGCCGTGGACCGCGCCCTGGACGATCCGATCATGCGCCAGCGCCTGAACACCGGCTCCGATTCCCGTCCGCGTTACGCGCCGGGGATGCTTTGATCCCAACGGGATCACACATGATTTCTGCCGAAAAGACGGCGTGCGGAGAGGCTGGGGGCGAAGACATGCCCCAGAAGCCACGCAGTGCCCACGTCCGGCACCCTGATCTTGCGACATTTGCCTCAGGCATACCCTGACAAGCGGTACAGGGCCGGGTCGGGTTGTGGCTTCGCGGGTGATCCTTAACCTCACCCATCATGAACACACACACCCACACGCCCTCGCTTCCGGCAGAATGCGACCAGCTCGCCTCAGACACGCTCCAGCCGCCGGACGAAGATCTCATGGCCGCCATTCAGCAGCACGATCCTGCTGCCTTGGAAGCGCTGGTGCAGCGTTATCGCAGGCTGCTCAAATGCGCGATCATGCGCATCATTAATGACGATGCCGCCGCCGAAGACGTGCTGCAGGAGTGCTTCCTCGAAATCTGGCGACGTGCCGACCACTATTCCGCCACGAAGGGCCGGCCGCTCGCCTGGATCATGACTCTCGGCAGGCGCCGGGCGATCGATCATCTGCGACGGTCCATGGCCTACAGCCGGGCCTGTGACCGCATGGAGGACGAAATCAAACAAACCGCCTCCTTCACGCAGGACTCCTCCGCCGACTGTGAGCAGGCTGACATCGGCCGCGTCCTCGGCCAGCACATGACCTTGTTGCCGGACGCCCAGCAGGAGGTCATCCGGCTCGCCTTTCTCAAAGGAATGACCCAGCGCGAGGTGGCGCATGCCACACACACGCCGCTGGGCACGGTCAAAACCCGGCTGGAGCTCGGCTTGAAGAAACTGCGCCAGGTGTTCCGCACGCGGAGCGCCATTCACACGTTGCAGGCGGCGTAAATTGCGAACTGCCTCGGTTTGTGGGGGCTGACGCTTCTGAATCCTCGGCCCCAATCCATGCAGACGCCCGGTTGAACTTTGAAACCACCGCCAAAGNNGAGCAAGTTCCGGGTAAGATGCGAACTGACCTATGAGGTGGAGACGCCCGTGGTGTTTCTGTTGAACGTGCGGGCGCAGGACAACGAGGCGCAAAAGGTGCTGAAGGAGACTTTTTCCATCACACCAGAGACGCCGCGCGCATTGCTGGCCTGCGGCATCACGCAGAACCGCTTCGACCGGATCACGGCGGAAGAGCCGGGAACGTATGGCATCGTTTATGAGGCCATGGTGGAATCGTTCATGGAGAAAGTCCGGGTGAAGGACCTGCCCGAGACCTCGCATGAGGACTTTGATCTGGAGCATCTGCCTTTTCTTTATCCAAGCCGCTACTGCCAGTCGGACCGCATCGGTCGCCTGGCCGCGGCCCAATTTGGGAGTGAGGAGACGCCGGTGCGGAAGGTGCAGGCCATCAGCCGCTGGATCTCCGGGCATGTCGCCTACATCCGCGGTTTCTCGAACGTGAGCACGTCGTCGATGGACACGCTGGTGGATTATGCGGGCGTGTGCCGTGACTTTGCGCATCTCGGCATCGCTCTGTGCCGGGCTTTGAACATTCCGGCACGCTACTTCACCGGCTACGCTTCCGAGTTGGATCCGCCGGACTTTCACGCCTGCTTTGAGACATGGGTCGGCGGTCGCTGGCTGCTGTGGGATGCGACGAAACTGTCATCCCCGGACAGCGTGGTGCGCATTGGGACAGGGCGGGATGCCGCGGATGTGTCGGTCTGCACTTCCTTCGGCAGACTTACGCTGAAACAGCAGGCCGTGAGCTGCGAGGTGCTGGACACACCGCTGAAAAAGATTCACGACAAAGATATGTGCGATGTCGTAGTCTGTCATGACAGCAAGCTTGAGCCGAAGCAGCCTGACAACTCCCATGACCCATGACGCGGCACCACATTCTGCATCGGACGGTTTACCGCTACCGTGAGCCGGTGCAGTTTGGCCTTCACCGGCTGGTGTTGCGCCCGCGTGAGGGGCACAATGTGACGGTGCTGCGCCATGTGCTGACCATCGTGCCCAAGGCCCGTTTATTTTGGCTGAGCGATCTTTTTGGCAACAACATCGCCTTCGCGGAGATCACGGAGCCGTCCGACCGTCTGGAAATCAACAACGATGCCGTCATTGAACGGGTGAACCTGGACATGGCCCCCGAGCGCATGAGCCGTTCCTCAGTGATCGAGCTGCCGGTGGCGTATCCGCAGGTGGAGCTGCCGGTGGTGCAGGGCTACATGGCTGCGGTTTATCCCGATGAGCAGACTGTGGTCGGTGAGTGGCTGGCGGCCTTGAATGGCGGGCAGGGCAACCTGACGGCGCTCGAAATGGTCGAGCATGTGGGGCGCTCCATCTACAAGCTCATTCGCTATCGTCGGCGCGAAGAACCCGGCGTGCAGTCTCCCTTGGTGACTCTCTCGCTGGGCACGGGTTCATGCCGGGACTTGGCGGTGCTGATGATCGAGGCATGCAGGTTCCTGGGAATCGCGGCACGCTTTGCGAGCGGGTATCTGGACACAGCAGCCTCGGCAGCGGGCAGGGGGGCCATGCATGCCTGGGTGGATGTGTATCTGCCGGACAGCGGCTGGACGGGTTTTGATCCCACCCTGGGCGAAGCCGTGTCGCGCAAGCACATCGCCCTCGGTGTCAGCGCACATCCGCGCGGGGTGATGCCGGTGAGCGGCATTTTCACCGGCCCTGCGGGCGCCTATCAAGGCATGGAGGTGACGGTGACAGTCAGGGAGGTGGAGGCTGGATGAGTCGGGCGCTCATTTTTTCTGACCAGCCTTCTTTTTCTGAAAGCCGAGGCAACCGCCACGACGGAGGGGAAAGCAGAAAGCCGAAGCGGCTTTGAGGGCACGCTCCGGCTTCGGGGTTGTGTCTGTTGGGGTTAGGTGTCGTCGTCTTTTTCAGGACTGGTGATCTTGACGATGGTGTCAGCGTCGCTGTCCGCCTGAGCAAGGGCTGCTTCGAGCGAGGCGACGCCCTTGTCGAAGGCGTAGCGCGGCCCGGACAGGCGGGTTTTGATCGATTCGCTGTTCAGTTCGCCGAGCTTCGCCGAAAGATGCTCGTGCTGCTGCCGCAAGGACTGGACGCGAGTCTGAAAATAGACCGGCGCCGATGCGCCGGGTTTGGCGGCGACCGCGTCAATTTCCTTGTTCAGGTCGCTGAGTGTTTGTTGCGCTCCTTCTTTGAAGGTGGCCCAGTCTTCACTCAGATAGCCTTTGCTCTTGATCCAGAAATCTTTCATTTTCTGGGTCATTGTTTCCTTGTCCGTGGCTGGCGGCTCGGCCAGGCACAATGCACTGCCCATGAGCAATGCGGAAAGAATGGTGATGGGGATTGTTTTCATGACTTTATATCAGGGGTTGTTTCGCAGGCATGCCTGCCAGTTAACTTATGCGCTTCTCGTGCCCGGAACGTGCGCATGAAAAACAACCCGTCCTCTCAGACAACGGCCCGATTGGACCATCAGCTTTCCTGGGGGTGAATGTGTTGTTCCTCCGCCGCCACACGGCTGTCATGATCGGCTTCTTCGAGCCCGTCTTCGACCAGTTGTTCCGCGATATTGTTTTCGTCTTCGAGCGGGGGCGTGGCCACCAGGTGGCCGGTTTGCGGCGGCGGATCTTCCCAAAGGGTCGTTTGCTCGAGCGTTGCATCGATTTCGACCGCTTCAGTGGNNGGCCAATTCCGCGGCCGCTACTGCCAGATCGGCATCTGAAATCGTTTCGCGACCATCACTCACCGCCAGCTCAGCGGCACGCTGTTCTACTTCCATCTGGCTGGCCTGCCCAAGTCCGGGCGAGCCCGCTTTCAGGCGGGTGGGTAGTGCGTTGTTGGGATTCATGGCTGAACTTTGGGGGTGAAGTTCATCCGTCGGCGTCGCAGAACTCCCCGCTTTTTCTGCAACGAGTTCCGCTGGCTGTTTTGACAGGCGAGAGACCGCTTCGTTGATCTCTTCTCACATCATCCCGGCATCGGTCCGCAGACGGGAAAGGCAGAGGCAGGCCCAAAGCCTGGCACCGACCCATCATTCAGGCGATGCCCTGAAACAGGGACAATCAAAAGCAGGGGTTGTGTGCGGCGTCATTTACCCGCTACGGAAACCAGCGGCCTCCATGCTGTATCACGCTCACGGCTTCTACCAGTTGCTCGAGAGATGCCTCTTTCGGAATGAACCCTTTGGCGCCGCAGGCAGCGGCCCGTTCCGGGTAGCTGTGGTCTTCATGAGCCGAAACCATCAAAACCGACAGCTTCGGCAGGTCATGAAGAATCTCCGCGATGAAATCAAATCCGTTGCCATCAGGCAGCGTCACATCCATCACCAGGAAGTCTGGAGCGTCCCGTCTCATCTTGTCGCGTGCTTCGGAGAGGGAGGAGGCAGTCCATGCCATCGTTAGATCGGGCGCATCTTCCACCAGCGTGACAAAAACGCCGCGAATGATGGCATGATCATCGACCACAGCGAGCCGTAGGGCCTTCTGCGGGTTTGGAGGAGGGGGACTGATGTCTTCAAGCGGCTTTTCGGCGGCCATGGGTGTTTCCTGCCGGTTGGGGTGTTTTTTGCACTTGGGCGCGGCCGCTGAAGGCCGCTCCTTCCTCAATCGAGAATGTCTTTGCGCTGATGTTGCCAACAACCCTGGCTGTGGCTTTCAGCTCGCAGCGGTCCTGCACGATGATGTCGCCTTCCACACGGCCAAAGACGATGACACTGCCTGTCTTGAGGGTTCCTTTGACGACCGCCTTCTCGCCGATGATGAGATTCCCGTTGGAGGTCACATCGCCCTCGATCTTGCCTTCCATCAGCAATTCCTGGGAAAACGTCAGCGCGCCTTTGATCTCGACATTCGCAAAGAGACGGTTCATCGGTGGAAATTCAGATTGAGGTGGCATGATCCTGGTGTGGAGCGCGGATAACAGCTCCTATGACGATACCGACGGCGTTGTTGCGTTGTTGAATACACTCACGACAGGGAGCGAATCGCACGGGCGGACCTGTCTGGTTGTATGGAATGAGAAAGGTTGTGTGTGTGGTGCCTGACACATCCGTACGACCGCCACCGGCACGCCTTCCGAATCCATGGTGGTCTCTTTTTGTTCAAAAACCCTTTAGCGGAATCACCCTTATGAAATCACTTCAATTTCTGTTTTGTGTCTTCTGCATGCTTCAACTGTCATTGCATGCGCAGGTCAAATCTTCCGGCAAGGAGGAGGTGATCGTGGTCCGGCCGGCCGTGGTCGTGCTGGATGCCAAGGAAGTGCGCCGTCAGCTCTCAGCTCCGCCCAAGGTGGTGGTGGTGCCGGTGCCCGCGCCAGCGACGAGAACCACCACGATTGTCACGACTCCTGGGAAGCCGACCCGCGTTTACAACGCAGAACGCAATGTCGTCGTGGTGGTGGAGCAGAATCAGAGCATGGAAATGCCCTATGTGACGCTTCCGGTGTTGTTTGAAAAGGAAACGGCCGACTTGCTGGACAAAGAATCACGCGCCGCGCTCGATCAAGTCGCCGCCGTCATCCACGAAGTCAGCAAAACCGCTCCAGGCGCCATGTTCGACATTGAAGGCCATACCAGCACGGAAGGGACGGACGACTTTAATTTGCAGCTTTCCGCCGACCGTGCCCGGCGTGTGTTTGATGAGCTCACCCAGCACTACGGCGTGCCCGCAAGCGTCCTGAGCGCTCATGGTTATGGAGAAGGCTTCCCTCAACATCCCAAAGGAACAGAGAAGGAAAAGCAACTGGACCGTCGCGTGCTGGTGGTGCGGACAAAGTAAATCCAGACGTCCGTCAGATCAGAGGTGCGCCAGCGCAAACCAGACCATGTAGGACAATGCGAGCATCAGCAGGCCGTTGATGCGGCCTGCATGGGGCTGGCGCATGTATGCTGACAATGCGATCATCAGAGCGCTGGCGTGAAGGAGGATGACCGTGTCCATCCAAAAGCCGGGCCCGACTGTCAGACATGTGTGCATGATTGCGGCGATGAAGGCCGCCCCCATGGCTGCTTTTGCGGCGAAAGGCCGTCCAAAGCGCACGGCGAGCGTTTGCTTGCCTACAGAAGCGTCCGCCTCGAGATCCGGGAAACCGGCGAGGATGATCGCAGGCAGGATGGCAAAGAACATGGGCGCGGAGATCATCCAGGGTTGCAGGCCGCTGCCACCGCTTTGGGAAACATGCCCTAGAAGCACCACAAACACGCTGTGGGTGAACGCAACGTTGAGCTCGCCCAGTGTGCGATAGACAAGCTTGAGCGGTGGGGCGGTGTATCCGATGCCAAGGACCAGTCCCGTGATCAGCAGCCCTAAAATTTGAGGTTTGTGGTCGATTAGCAAGATGGCGAGCAACAAGGCGATGATGACGAGGCCACCACAGGCCGCTCTTCTGCCAGTATACAATTCAGGCTCTCTCAGCAGACCTTGCACCAGCACGCGGGAACCGCCGGTGAACGGTCCGCTGTTACGATTGGCTGTGTCGGTTTTGAAGTCATGGATTTCATTCGTGAGCACTGAAATGAATTCGAGCAGCCAGGCGGCGGCCCAGCACAGCGAATAAGTGCTCCAGCGAAAGGCGGTGCCGTTGCTGGCAGAGGCATTGACTGCGCCAGCGGTCAACGCCAGCCAGGGAAAGACATAAAACTGCGGTCTCATGGCCTGCAGCCAGGCGCGGCAGCGAGCCTGCCAGCCGTTGTGTGACTTTTTCTCCAACTGAGCACCCAACTGCCGGACCTGCTGCAACCACTGCTGGCGCTGGGGCGAGGACGCATGACGCACTGGCGAAAACAACATGATTCTGACGGGTGATATGCCACAAAAGTTGAGAGTGGCCGCGCGTAGCGCTTGAATGCTCGGAGATCGCAGAATCCATCGAAAAACCCACACAGGAGTGTCCATGGTGACGATCAAGGTCGCGGATCTGCCACCAAGCAGACCGTCCCAGCCGCCGTCTTCACGTTCAGCAAAGGCAAAGCCGGGAAGAAGCACGCGATCCAGCCATCCTTTGAGCAATGCGGGCATGGATCCCCACCAGACGGGATGGACTATCACCAAATGCTCGGCCCAGAGGATCTCCTGCTGGGAATGCCTGAGGCAAGGTTCGAGTTCCTGACCGAGATGATGCAGATTGAAATCCAGTTCGCGGAGTGAAAGCCGACGCACTTCATGGAGGGCTTCAAATCCCTCGACTGCAGCCGCGGCCAGCCCCTGGCAGAAGCTGTCTGCACGGGGATGAGCATCGATGACAAGAACTCGGTAGCGGCGGTGTGTTGGAACTTCGTTCATCGTGCATGGTCCTGCCTGAGATCATTCAGGTGTTGAGCGTGGAGTCGTCACTTCTTTGAGGCCATCAGGCGTGAACTCGCGATCGGCATAGCTCACACCGCGCTTGAGCCTGGAGCCATCCAGTTCGGTGAAGGAGCCTTTTTGCGGGCTGCTCACCGTCAGATTGGCGGGAAGGTGACGACCGTCGCTTGTGACCACGCGTGTGGTGTCGATGCGTCGCACAAGCTGGCCTGAGGCCGCATATTTCTCCACGCGCAGAGGAACGAGACGGCGCACGTCGATCCAACTGCGTACGGCGGCATAGGGAGAGCGTTCGCCGCCGCCGGGTTTGGATTCGAGAACCTGGCAGCTCACACGGTCCACGATCTCTGTGCCGACGATGGTCTGGCGCTCCCAGGCAAAGAAGTTTTCGATGACATCGGCATGGGACAAGTCACTGCCAAACAGCGGCTCCTTCATCTGCGCGGCATCGAGTGTGCGAAGGGGGCCGGGTGGCACGAACAGGGTGCCGGTGGCGGCCTGATTGCCGAATTTTCGCAGCAGCACCGACCCTCCCATCCGCTCTTTGGGCCAGAGGACCTGATAAACGATTTCCGTGCTCGCTGAAGTGCGGCGTTGTTTGATCTGAAGCTGCAGCACAGTCTTCGTGGCACCTTGGATTTCCATTTTTAGCCGCACATGCGACGATCCATCCTGTTGGAAGGCGTTGAGCCTGGCGGCGAGTTCGGACGCCGACATCGCAGGTGTGGCAGGCTCGGCGGCGCTGACGAAGGAGGCGGCAATTGCATGAAGGAGCATTCGGTGAAGTGTTTTCATGATGCATGGGGTTTTGGGGAAGGTCAGCCCTGCAAGGCAAGGCTTGGCGTCAGCCTTGAACTGCGCCAGGCCGGATACAGGCCGCTGAGCACGCCCACGATGATGGAGATGGCGACGGACGTGAAAAAGAGGCGCGGACTTAAATCGGGATCCAGCAGCCCGCGGATGCCCGGCAGATTGTGAATGGCTTTCACGCCCAGAACGCCGATCAGCACGCCCATGAAGCCTCCCAGCATGCCCAGCAGGGCGGATTCACCCAGGATCATGAGCATGATGCGCGTGCGTTTCCAGCCGATGGCAAGAAGGATGCAGATCTCCTGCTTCCTCTCGAACACCGTCATGAGCATGGTGTTCATGACACCCAGGACGCCGACAATCACCGCCAGCAGCGAGGTGCTCCAGCTCATGGCGCGGACAAAACGATAGGCCTCGCTGTTGGAGATGTGCTCGCCAGCGGCCATCGCGCGCGCTTCGGGGACGACGCTGTTGATCTGCTCGCACACGCGTTGCAGCTCGTCTTCCCCGAGACCGGGCTTCACACGAACGTCAATGATGTTGATCTTGCCGTCGTTCCCCGTGATCTCCTGCATCAAGGGCAGGGAAAGAATCACCGAGCCATTCTCCACCAGCGCTCCGCCATCGACGATGCCCACCACGGTCAGCTCCTTGATTTCGATTTGGATCGGATCGCCCATCTTCTTATTGAGCGTCTCGGCGGCGGTGCGGCCCAGAACCACCGCAGGCTCCATCGCATCCTTGGGCATCCGGCCGGAGAGCAGCTTGAGGTGCTGCCACGAAAATCCACCCCACTCGCGGGCGGAGACAATCATCATGGGCGAGTCCTCAATGCTGGTGAAATCGACAAACAGCGAGCAGGTGGCGGTGACTTGGGGTACGGCGGCGACGCGGTCACGCACCGAGACATCGAATGGTTTGGGAGTGATGGCGCTGCCGAGGGTGCTGACCACGATGTCGATATGGCGTGTTCGCATGCCTACGCCCCAACTCGTTTCAAAACCCTGGGAGATGCCCACGAGAGCCACCACTGCGGCGATGCCGATGGAAATGCCGAAGAGCGTCAAACCGGTGCGTACCGGACGTCGTAGCAGCCCGCGCACGATGATGGTGGAGAAAGTCATGTTCAGGCCTCGGTGAGTGGTGCTTCGTGGTCGTTCACGATCCGGCCGTCCTTCATCTGAATCATCCGCGACGCCTGCCGGGCGATTCCAAGATCGTGCGTCACCAGCACAAGGGTCATGCTTTGCTCTCGATGGATGCGAATGAGCAGTTCGAGGATGAGCCGGGCATTTTCGCTGTCGAGATTACCCGTGGGCTCGTCGGCGAGAAGCACGGAGGGACGGTTGGCGAGGCTGCGGGCGATGGCGACGCGTTGTCGTTCACCACCGGAGAGTTTCGACGGAAAATGATCGAGACGATGCTCCAGCCCGACGGATTGGAGCAGACTGACGGCACGTTCGCGGCGTTCGGTTGCCGTCGAAGCCGTTTCAAACATGGGCATTTGCACATTTTCCACGGCGGTGAAGGTCGGCAGCAGATGGAAGGCCTGGAAGATGAAA
>DNXB01000272.1 GCA_003506995.1 Verrucomicrobiales bacterium | reverse complement strand
GTCCGATTGACGGACTACACTAGCTACATGAGAACTGCGGATTCGATTGGCAATCGAATCGTTTGAGAAGCTCGGATTCGAGTGCCGCTCGAATCTACGTCACTCGGGCCACTGACCGTTTGCTATGGGTTTGAGCGTGAGCTTGGCGGGATCGATGACGACGTGCTTCACTTTCTTGCGCTGCCAAGTATAGGTGATCTGGATGAGGCCGTCGCTGGTCTGGATGATGGCGGGATAGCTGAACTCTTTCTTCGGCTCGTCTTCATNNCCTGCCAGGTCTGGCCATCCTTGCTCACGGCGAGGTTCAAGGGGCTGCGGCCTTTGCCGGTGTGGTTGTAGATGAGCAGATGGCGACCGTCCGCGAGTGTGACGGCGTCGGTGCCGGAGTTGGGATTGGGCAAGTCGGTCAGTGCGATCTCGCCCCAGGTCTTGCCGGCGTCTTCGGAAGTGATTTGGAAGATTTTGCCCTCGCGTGTGCGGCCCATGGCCTGGAGCCGGTCTCCGCCGAGATGGAGGATGCTCGGCTGGATGGCGCTGATGGCGATGCCGTCGTGGAGCAGCTCGGTGCGCGTCCAAGTCTTGCCGAGATCGGAGGTGCGCTCGAAGTAGATGGACCACTTGGGCGGTTTTTCATCGGTTTCATTGCTCGTGGGGCAGAGGATGTCGCCATTGGCGAGCTGCACGGGTTTGTTCTTGATGGGGCCATAGATGCCCTGCGGCAGGCGTTGCGCGGCTGACCAGGTTTTCCCGCCATCGGTGGAGGTCTTGAGCTCGCCCCACCAAGTGCGCGGATCGGGGCCGACTTTGTAAAAGAGCAGCAACGGTCCTTCACGCGGCTGAAAGAGCACGGGATTCCAGGTGGGATGTCGTGTGCCTTCTGGCTGCACACCATTGGCGACTTCGATGCTTTCAGTCCATTTGCTCGCGATCTGGCGCGAGACATAGATGCACACGTCTGGATTCTTTTCGCGCGTGCCGCCGAACCACGCGGAGACCAGCCCGGTGGGTGTTTCCACAATCGTCGTGGCGTGGATCTGCGGATACGGGCCGGTGTCGTAAATGAACTCGCTTTTGCGAATGGCAGGATGCGCGACCAGCGGCCTTGAGGGCATTTTTATGGCATCCACATCGCTGAGCTTCACCTTCAGGACTTCGCAGGTTTGTTTGACGGTGTTGAAGGCGATGTGGAGCGAGTCGCCGTGCTCGATGAGGTGCGGATAATCAATGTGGCGGCCGCTGACGAGTAGGCCGAGGGTGTGGAAGGTGAGGCCGTCGTCGCTGACGGCGAGGGTGAGTGGATCACGTCGTTTGGGATTGGGATTGGAGACGAGCGCGTAGCGGCCGTCTTTGAGGCGCAGGGCGCTGAACTTGGATTTGGCGTCGGGGAAATTCGTGCGCACGGGTTTCGTCCAGGTGCGGCCTTCATCGGTGGAAAAGGCGCGGAAGAGGCAACCGGAGCCGCCGTTGTCGCGGAAGAGGGCGCAGAGATTGCCATCCGGCAGCACCCACCAGTCGGGCTCCTCGGCGGTGAGGCCGTTCTCGCTGTAGGACATCATCGGCGTGGACTGCCAGTCGTTGAAGGATTTGATGCCTCCACGCAGAAAATGCACGGCGCGGTTGCCATCGCGTCGGTTCATCATCCACTCGCCGCTGGGCAGGAGGATGGGGGAAAAGTTTTTGAGCGTGTCGTCAAACACGATGCCGAGAGGCTTCCACGCGGTGGGTTCGGCGCTCGTCAGTTCAAAGGCGTGCAACGAAAGGCCCGGGCCTGCATAACCAACCGCTTTGTATCGGCTGGCAAGGGCGAGCAATTTTCCTTCACGCTCCCAAAAGCCGCGCGCGATCCAGCCGTAACCTTCATCGGGTTTGCCGGTGATGTTGCCAGGGGCTTCCCAAGTGAGGCCATCTGCGCTGCTGGCGAAGGCGACGTGCTGATCGGCCAGGTCATGATGCGGCACTTTGTTGGGTCCGTTGGACCCGCCGGGGCCGTCGCTCCACATTGCCCAAAAACGGCCCGCGTGATGCACGAGGTAGTTGTGCTGATTGACGCGATGGCCTTCCAGCGGGCGGGCGTCGTTGACGATGGCGTGCAGGGAGGGAATCAGCGGCAGGTTGAAGAAATCGAGCGTGTGCGTGTCAGCAGGCACCCAGTCGCCGGTGAGCATGAGCTGGGAGCCGGGGTTCTTTTCTGGATGCGGAGGGGAGAGGTCAAGGCGCGGCGCGGACGGCTTGATCGCGACCTTCACCGGCGCGGCCTGGGCGAGCGACGCATGACTGCTGGCGATGCGCACCTGGGTGAAGGCGGGCGCGGCGAGGTCATCCGTGAGGATCACGCGGGAGAGATTGGCCTGGCTGTCGCCTTGTTGGTTGACCAGCGTCCAGCCATCCACTGCGGCGGGTTCCGGCGGGATGCTTCCGGCGGGTCCGGTTTGCACAAACAGTTCATCGGGTTTGCCGGAGTGGCTGAGAATGCGGACGAGCACCGAAAGCTTCTCTCCAGCTTTGAGTTCCGGGCCATGGATTTTTTCGTCGAAGAGTTCGGCGGTGAGATGGCCGGTGGAGTTGACGCCGATGGTGACGCGATTTTGATTCGTGCTGGTGGCAAGACTGAGCGTGGCGCTTTGCCCACGCGCAGGCACGGTCAGCGCGGCGCTCAGGTAGAGGCGGTCGCCTTCGCTGCCGAGATCCATCCATTCACCTGAGGTCTGGGTCGTTGAAACGGCAGTGGCTTTGGCATGGATGAGCGGCTTGTCCGGCATCGTAGCGGCATCCACATCGCTGAGTTTCACCTTCAGCACTTCGACGGACTGCTTGCCGCCGGCGAAGGCGATGAACAGGCTGCCTTCGTGCTCGATGACGTGCGGATAATCAATGTGACGACCGCCGACGAGGTAAAGCATCTTGGTGAAGACGAGGCCGTCTTCGCTGAGCGAGAGCGTGAGCGGATCACGCTTCTTCGGGTTTGGATTCGAGACGAGGACGTAGCGACCATCGCTCAAACGCAGGCCGCTGATCTTGGAGGTGGCATCGGGGAAGTTCGTCTTCACCGGCTTGCTCCAGGTGCGGCCGTCGTCGGAGGAGAAGGCGCGATAAAGAAAACCGCTGCGGCGGTTGTCGCGAAAGACGGCGGCGAGGGTGTTGTCGGGCAAAATCCACCAATCCGGCTCCTCGGCCTTCAACTCGGAGGCGGTGCCGAGCACGGGGAAAGACTGCCAGTCGTCGAGAGCCTTCACGCCGCCGACGAGGAAATGCACGCCGGTCTTGGAGTAATCATAAGTGCGGCGCGACATCATCCAGTCGCCGGTGCGCAGCCTGAGCGGCGGGAAGTTGTTGATGGCGTTTTTGAAGACCACACCAGCATCCTCCCATGCGGCGCTTGTTTTGTTGAAGCGGAAGGCGCGCAGCTCCAAGCTCTTGCCAAAGAAACCGGCGGCTTCATCAAGCGTGACGAGCGCGAGCAGCTCGCCATCGCGTTTCCAGAAGCCGCGCGCGATGTGGCGCATGCCTTTGTCCGTGCGCGTGGCGTAGTGCGGCGAATCGGGGCCGGAGTTTGGCGGCACGGGCGTGAGAAATTGCGACGTGCTCCATTTCAAACCATCGGGACTCGTCGCAAACTTCACGCGCTGCCCCACACGATCCTCAATGCCCGGTCCATCGCTCCACATCGCCCAAAACTGGCCGTCGTGATGCGCGAGGTAGTTGTGCTGGTTCACGCCGCCGTTCTTTTTGTCGAGCTGTGAGGAGTCGTTGCCCTTGGCGGTCACATCATTGATCACGACATGCTCGCCCGGCACACGCGGCAGCCTGGCGAAGTCGAGCTGATGCGAGCTTTCCGGCAACCACTGGCCGGAGAGCATGATGGGTGATGCTGGATTGTTCGCAGCGAGGGAGTGGCCGCAAAAGAACGCAGAGATCGCAAAGGTGAGGAGCGGTTTCATGATGGTAGATTCGATTGGCAATCGAATCGGCTTGTTGGTTCGGATTCGAGTGCCACTCGAATCTACGTCACTGCGGCCACTGGCCATCGACGATGGGCTTCGTGGTCAACTTGGAGGGATCGACAACGACGTGCTTCACCTTCTGGCGCTTCCACGTGTAGGTGATGTGGACGAGGCCGTCCTTGGTCTGAATGATGGCGGGATAGCTGTATTCGCCGGGATCGCTTTCGAGCACGAGCGCGGCGTTCCAGTTTTGCGCATCCTTCGATGATGCGAGGTTCAGCGGCGTGCGTTTGCCGCCCCATTTTCCAGGTGTGCCGGCGATGTGGTTATAGATGATGAGGTGCGTGCCGTCGGCGAGTGTGACGGCATCGGTGCCGCTGTTGTTGTTCGGCAGGGTGCCGAGCGTCATCTCGCCCCAGGTCTTGCCGCCGTCAGCGCTGCGGATTTCAAACACGCGATCCTGACGCGAGCGGCCGAGGGCGAGCAGCTTGTCCCCGCCGAGATCAAGGATGCTCGGCTGGATGGCCTGGATGGTTTTGCCATCGTGCGTCGGCGGAGTGCGTTCCCACGTTTTGCCAAAGTCACGCGTGCGCTCGAAGTGAACGCTCCAGGTCTCTTTTTCGCCTTTCTCTGCGGCGGGTGTTTCCTCGCTGGTCGGGCAGAGAATGCTGCCATCGGGAAACTGCACCGGCTTGTTTTTCACCGGGCCGAGGATGCCTTCGGGAAGCCGATGCGGCTGCTCCCAGGTCTTGCCGCCATCGGTGGAGGTGGTCAGCATGCCCCACCAGGTCTGCGGCGTGGGACCGGCTTTGTAAAAAAGCATCAAAGGGCCGTCCTTCGGCTGGAAGAAGACGGGATTCCAGGTGGGATGGCGCACGACCTTGCCATCCGTGAGCGTGTGCTGGATGCCATTCGCCACTTCGACGCTTTCGGTCCATTTGCCTTCGACATGACGCGAAACCCAGATGCCAACATCCGGGTTCCGTTCCGCAGTGCCGCCAAACCACGCGGCGACGAGCCCGGTCGGCGTCTCGGTGATCGTGGTCGCGTGGATCTGCGGGTAAGGGCCGGTGTCGTAGATGAATTCGGTTTTCACGATGGCGGGATCGGTGGCCTGAAGTGGCAACGCAGAGAGGAGGAGAACGCAGAGAATGGATTTCATGATAGTAGAGGTTCGAGAGCTTTTTGAAGGGCGGCATCGGCACGGACGAGGATGAGGTCGATGGGGATGATGTGGCCGGTGTTGTCTTTGATGAAATTTCCCTGATGGGCATCCAGGACGAGCGTCTCGTCCAGATCGCGATAGAAAGCAGGGGAGTCACGGCGGCCCGCGTTCAGACCGGTGACGGGCTGAAACCACATGGAGCGGAAATACAGCTCGATTTCTGTCAGGGTGGCCTCGGAACCGTGAATGAAGGGCTGGCTGGTCAGAATGACTTGCCGACTATCCTCCTCCATTACGCCGAGGAGCTGGATGTCATCGCCAAACAAGCTGTTTTGCATCAAAAGGCGCTCCAGATACTCCAGTGGTGTCGCATGCACAAAGGCAGGAAGGCCGCCCTCCGAGGTAATCATGGTAAAGCCTGATCTTCCTGGATGCGTGGCCTTCATATAGCGTCCGGTTTCGGGATCATAGAAACCGCGATGCTCCTCACCGCCTTTTTCGAGTTTGCCGCGGTAGGCGTGAGGAGCGATCAGGCATCCGCTTTCGCGAGCCCATGCGTCGAGATCGCGGGTTTCGCGGCCCTGGAGGTGGCTTCGACCACGCGCTCCAGATGCTCGCGTTGGCGACGAGCCTCCTCGGAGGTGACGCGCGGCTGACTCAAGCGTGCCTTGAGCATCTCCGCCGGGTCGGTGAGGTAGATCGCGGGTTTGGTGTTCATGAGGCGGAGTATCTTGCATGGCCGGGCGCCAGTCAAACATGATTCCCGACGGGTGTCGAGGCTCCAGCAGCGTGTTCATGCGATGAGGCCGAGGGCAGTGAGTCTTTCACGAATGATCTCGCGTTCGGCATCGCGGAAGCGGTGGAAAGGCTCGGCCATATGGTCTTCGCAGATGCCGAGCAGGCTGAGGGCGCACTTGAGGCCTTTGATGATGGCGCTCTTATGACGACCGACGGTGTAGATGCTGCCGGCGATCTGCATGACCTTGGCGTGAAGCTCACGCGTGCGCTGCAAATCCTGCGCGGCGGCGGCTTGATACATCTGGACGTAGAGCTTCGGGTGCAAATTGGCACCGCCATTGATGCCACCATGGCCGC
>DNXB01000155.1 GCA_003506995.1 Verrucomicrobiales bacterium | reverse complement strand
GGCGGCTACTGGAAAGGCACCACCACTTTCCGCGCCAGCAGCCGCTCCAACGGCATCGCGCTGGTCAAGCTGGGCGGCAACTATGCCGAGTTCTTCATCGACGAAACCAGACGCGTTCGGACTCCGCAAATGATGCAGGTCATTGGCAATCGCAATGTGATCAGCGAGACGGATGTCATCACCAAGGCGGATCTGGCCGGGGAGAGCCTGAGCAATGTTCAGCACCGGACCTACCGGGCGCTCTGCCAGAACGTGCTCCTGCTGTCACGGGTGTACAACCAGCTCCTCACCGAGCATCACTACCCCTGATGAAATGCCTCTGATTCACAAATTGCATCTTTATTTAGTCCCAACCTTTGCGTTGCCTTTGATTATCAAACCTCATCAATCACATCATGAACGAGGCACACATTGCAACCCGTCCCGTGAGGCTTGCCCAATCCGACAAGGGAATGGCATCTGCCTCTTGGGGTGATCCGCGGCGAGGTTTCGTGCAAAACGCCGGTCTTTCCGGCAAGCCGCCATGGAAACTGCCGCCCTTGGGGCAGTTGCGGCAATCGCTGCCACAGTATGACATTCTCGAGTTGCTCGGCCAGGGTGGCATGGGCGCGGTTTACAAGGCCCGGCAGAAATCATTGGCCCGTCATGTGGCGATCAAAATCCTGCCTCAGAACATCTCGAATGACGGCATGGTCAATGACAAGGAACGCTTCAAGAATGAAGCACGGGCTCTCGCCAAAATGAACCACCCCAGCATCGTCAGCGTGCATGAATATGGCGAGATGCCGGAAGGCCAGCTCTACATCGTGATGGAGTTCGTGGATGGGACCGATGTGGCGAGAATGATCCATTCATCCGGCAGGCTGAATGCGGAGCAGGCTCTGGGCATCACCGGTCAGGTCTGTGAGGCGCTGCAATACGCGCATTCACAAGGAATCGTTCATCGCGACATCAAGCCAGCCAACGTGCTCATCAACATGGCGGGTCGCGTGAAGGTGGTGGATTTTGGCCTGGCGAAAGCGACAGATCCCACCGCCACAGCCGTCACGAATGCGGCGGTCGCCGTGGGAACTCCAGGGTACATTGCGCCGGAGATGTTCAGCCTGGGCTGTCATGTGGATGAGAGGGCTGATGTCTATGCGGTGGGAGTGATGCTCTACCAGATGCTGACCGGAGAGCTGCCGAGGAGCGGATTTGCGCTGCCTTCAGAAAAAGTGGGCAGCGACCCACGCCTCGACCGCATCGTGCTCAAGGCCATGCGGTTAGATCGTGCCGAGCGCTATCAAAGCGCCCATGAGCTTCGCACCGAGCTGAATTCAGCCCTGAGCACGCCGGGAGCAGCGGCTGTCCATGTCGAGGCCACGCCAAAACCCAAGACAACAGGCGACGAGCAGTCATCAAGCGGCGGCGCGGGATCCGTTAAGGCGGTCGAAACACCGGCCGCACAAACAGGACGTCGCAGCATGGACATCAATGTCGCAGTTGGCCGGCCCGCTGGCTGCGCCGCCACCCTGGCCATCAGCGTCACCCTGGTGCTCATGCTGGGAGCCGTGGCCTTGTTATTGATGCATCAAACCTCGGAATGGCACAGCACTGACAAGATGGCGATGCTGCCAGAAGCGAGTGCTGAGAAGCCCATGGAGCTGGCAAGCACAAGTCCCGACCTCATCATCACGCTTAGCTCGCCATCTCCTGTTTTGCCCGCCAGTCCTGCTGAGAGTTCAGGCAGACCACCGCCGCTTGCTGAAGAAATGTTTGTGGTGAAAGAGCGGACTCGCCTGTTCCATGACAACGGCATCAAGAGCTTGGAGGCTGGAGCGCGAGTGCGCGTTACCGGCAAAAAAATTGGCGGGCGGGTGACCGTGGTGGATGCGTCTGGCATTTCCGGGGAAGTGGATGCCGCGCTGCTGACGCGCGATCTGGAGGAAGTCGGGCAGATTCATCAGCCAGGGATCGCGCCGACGTCACCAACACCCGGAAAACCTCAAGACGCCGGGGGGGAAAGCAAAAGTGCTGGATGAACCCCAGGGTTTACGCATGAAATGAGCAAGGGGTTAGCGTGGTTAGCTCGAATCCAAGCCGAATGACCACGAATGGTGCTTCTCGATCATGCATTTGGATGCCCAATCAGGGCATTCGCCGTGATTTTGTCGCGTAAGCCCTGCTGCCGGACTGCCGAAATCAAAAAAGTGGGTGTTTTTCCTGCTCTTGTGAGTATCTCTCCGCCCCGCAATGAACACCCCTCAGACCTTCACCACTGGCAACGGCTCCGCCGGCAAGTTTTACTCCCTTCCAGCCCTCGAGGCCGCTGGCGTCGGCAAAGTCTCGCGCCTGCCGGTTTCCATCCGCATCGTTCTGGAGTCCCTGCTGCGCAATCTGGACGGCAAGAAGGTCACCGAGGCCGATGTCAAAAACCTCGCCAACTGGAACGCCAAGGCTCCCGGCGAGTATGAAATCCCCTTCACCGTCGCCCGCATCGTGTTGCAGGACTTCACCGGCGTGCCGCTGCTGTGCGACCTGGCGGCAATGCGCGGTGTCGCGCAGCGCTTCGGCAGGGACCCGAAGATCGTCGAGCCGCTGGT
>DNXB01000031.1:1032-10288 GCA_003506995.1 Verrucomicrobiales bacterium | reverse complement strand
AGTCGGCGAACTCGGCCTTGATGAACTCCGGCACGTCCTGATTCGTGAGATTTTGAATGGTGCGGTAGTTCGTGGACTCCACACGACCATTGCGATTCAGCACATAGACGATCATGTCCTGCGGCCCTTTGGCATTCACGGTGCCCAGGCGCAGCGGCAGCATGAATTTGCGGCTGCTGTAGGTCACGCGGATGGGGCGCAGCCAGGTGCGGCCTTCTTTGGCCTGACGCTCCAGGTTCACCTTCGCCACGAAGAACTTCATGCCCTGACGGATGTAGCTGTCGAGCACCGGCTCCGCGCCTTCGGGCATCTTGTAGCTGTTCTCATTGAGCCAGAGCTGCAGTCCGTCGCTCTGCTTCGCGGAGAGCACGAGGATGTCGTATTCGCCAGCGGAGAAGCTGCGCTCGATGGTCACGCCGCGGGCGCGGGCTCCAGAGGATCCACCTCCAATGAACAGATTTGCTCCTCCCGATGCCGCTGCCACGGGTGACATTGGATAGACCGGCTCGTTCGGATCTGGATCCCAATACTCCACCAGTCGCGGTGCCGTGTAGGCATCCAGATGATCGAGCAGCGCCTTCTCAACCACTTTGACATCGTCCTTGTCGATCACCGTCGGCACCGGAATGACCAGCGCGAATTCTTTCAAGTCGCCTTGGTAGTCACTGGCCATCGTTATGGAAGTGGCGCGTCCATCGCGCACCAGCGCGACCTGCGAGGACTGGTTGTAGAGCTTGCTGTCAGCCCGGGCGACGTAAAAGCCGCAGAAGGCCGAGGCGGTAACCGGCAGCGCGACGGCGGCCAGCAGGAGGAGCGTGTGTGTTTTCATGAGGAGGCGAGGTTGAGTTGAAGTCCGGGGGCGGCAGACCTGCGCGACCACTCGTAGCGTCGCGCGGGCAGCAGGAAGTCGATCAGCGGCGTGAGCAGCGAGCACGCGGCGAGCGCCCAAAGCGGGCCATTTGCGCCAAACATGAGGAACTGCCACCACCATCCGCCCACGGCCACCAGCACGGCGAAAACCATGCGTCCGGCACGCGAGTCCGGCGTGGTGCGCGGATCGGAGATCATGAAAAACGCGAACAGCAGCAGCGCGCCGTTTTGCAGCCGGTGCAGGGGGATCGTCATCGGCTCATGCAGCCAGAGCGATCGGCCCATGTGCAGCACGATCCACGCCGCGAGGAAAGTGAGCGCCACATCCGCACGCCCGGCACGCATGACCACCAATCCGCCGAGGCAGGCCATCAAGAGGGCAAAGAACGCCACATTTCCCCACTGTCCGGGGCTCACCCACACTGCGCCGTCCGTCCCCAGCATCAGCAGCACCAGCGCGAGGTTCGTGGGATTGAAGAGATGCTTGCCGCGCACGCGCAGCACAAATTTCGAGCCGATCGCGATGCCTGCGCCCAGTGCGGCCAGCCATGCTTCATTCGTCCGGCACAGCAGACAAAGCGACAACCCGGAAATCAGCGCACTGCGCCACTCAAACCGCACACTGGTGATCTTTGAACCCACGACCTGACATCCCAGCGCCGTCGCGAGAATCAGCAACATCCTGCTGAACTCGATGCCGAATTCCAGCGCCGCGATGCCATACACGAGCAACGCGCCAAGCACGGCGATCTGGTAATAGCGCGGGTCGAAACGCATGATGCGGCGAATTCCACCACGTCAGCGATGTTTTGTAAAGGGGGCAGTGCCAAGCTGACATTCACATGGACTGCGGCAGCCCGCTGCCGCTTTCAGGAGGCCAGCCTGCTGGCCGTCGAGCGTCTCATAATTTGAGAAACACAAAAGCCGCCGCCTATGCGCCAGCGTTAAGTTTTCTCTGTGAGCCGGGGGCCTTCGACGGCAGCAAGGCTGCCTCGGAAAAGCGGCAGCGGGCTGCCGCAGTCCAAGTGATACCGTCCATTGCAAACGAAGCCCTTTCGACGATAAGCAGCACAACGCTCTCCCGACCCTGCCCATGACACCCGACCGAACCGCCCTGGACCGCGCCAGGAACAAAGCGTACTGGCGTCTGCTGCCGCTGCTCTTCATCTGCTACGTGATCGCGTACGTGGACCGGGCGAACGTCAGTCTCGCCAAGCTGACGATGTCGAAGGACCTGCCGGATTTTGACAACGCGGTCATCGGCTTCGGCGCGGGGATGTTCTTCTGGGGTTACATCCTGCTCGAAGTTCCAGGCACGCTGCTCGTCGAGCGTTGGAGTGCGCGGCGCATGATGTCACGCATCATGGTCACCTGGGGCATCATGGCGGCGCTCACGGCGGCGGTGACGACGCCGATGCAGTTCTACTGCGTGCGCTTCGGTCTCGGTCTGGCGGAGGCGGGTTTCTTTCCCGGCGTCATCGTCTTCCTGACGCACTGGTTTCCGAATCGGGATCGCTCACGCGCGGTGGCCTTGTTCTTGATCGCGACCCCGGTGGCGCAGATCATCAGTCCTAAAATCTCCCACCTGCTGCTGCGGATCGGAACCGACGAAGTCGTCGGCGGAGTGACCGTTCACTATCCGGAGATCCTGGGGCTGGAGGGCTGGCAGTGGATGTACATCTTTTGGGGTGCACCGGCGGTCGTACTCGGGTTTGTCGTGCTGTTCATGCTGCCAGATCGACCGCGTGACGCGAAATGGCTCACGGAAGACGAACGCGAAGCCCTGGAGCAGCAGCTACAAATCGAAAAAGAACGACGTTCCGCAGGAAAGCGCATGACGCTGGGCCAGGCGTTCCGGAATCCGAAGGTGCTGCTGCTGGCCGTGGCCTTCTGTTGCAGCGTCACGGCGAACTACGGCTACGAGTTCTTCTTCCCGAGCATCTTGAAGGCCTGGTATTCGCTCAACCTGAACGAGATCACTTGGCTGGTGATTTTACCGCCGTGTCTCGCGCTCGGCAGCCAGTTGTTCGTCGGTTGGAATTCGGACCGCACGGGGGAGCGTCGCTGTCATGCCGCGTTCTCCATCATCATCGGTCTCATCGCCCTGGGGCTCGCACCATTGACCCAGGGCAATCTCGTTCTCACCATCGTCTGCTTCATGATCTTCTTCGCCGGAGTGAAAGGCTACCAGCCGGCCTTCTGGGCGCTGCCCAGCCTCTTCCTCACGGAATCCGCCGCCGCCGCGAGCATCGGCTTCATCAATTCCATCGGCCAGATCGGCGGTTTCATGGGACCGTATCTGCTCGGCAGCATCGAGAAGAACACCGGCTCATTCGCCATCGGCATTTATGTCCTCACTGCCTCCATGGCCGTCAGCGCGCTCATCATCCTCAGCCTCGGCTTGGGACACCGGCCGCCGAAGGATGAATCCAACCAGACCTCACACCCTTAAACTTTGTGATTCATTTAATCTGTGGGTTTTCTGAATCTGTGGGATACCATTCTGAAATCACAGATCATGATAACGCGAGGTTTGTTTCCCTCCGATGAACGCCGAAGATGAAATCATGCACGTCGTGCCCGTGGAGCGGCACAATGCGGTCATCGCCGCCGCGTATTGTGCGCGTGGCTATGACGAGGACGAAACACAGTCCGCCGTGCGAATCGCCCAAAGCGCCTCGTGGCACGGCGTCCGCACGCACAATGGCATCAAGGCTCTGAGCCTCGACGATCACTTTGGCTCCAAGGTCGGCGGCTGCGTGCCCGGTGCCGCGATTGAGAAACTGCCGGGCCGCTTTCCCGCCACGGAAGTTTGGAATGCCAATCGCAAACTCGGTCAACCCGTCGCCGAGCAGGCCATCGAGACCTGCATCGCCCTCGCCGAGAAATACGGCATCGGCCAGGTGTCGGTGGACAACGCCTTCCACTACCTCTGGGGCGGCGGCTACGTCATGGAGGCCGCGCGGCGCGGCTATGTGGCCTACACCAACTGCACCTCGGCCAAGACCGGCGTGGCTCCCTTTGGCGGCAAACACGCCACACTGGGCACCAATCCGCATTCATGGGGCTTTCCGACCACGAATGCCGTGGGCTTTCCCGTCGTGATCGACTGGGCCACGTCGGTGATCGCGCTGGGCCGCGTGCAGCAGCTCGCACGCGAAGGAAAATCACTTCCGCCCGACGTCGCCCTCGACAAGGACGGTCACATGACTACCGATCCAGCACGCGTCGCCGCGCTGCTGCCCTTCGGCCAGCACAAAGGCTACGGCCTCGCGCTGGCCGATGAACTGTTCGCCGCCCTCATCGGCGGTTCACTGCCGACCATCCGTGGCCGTGAAGCGGTGCCGGGTGCCAAACAAACGCCGTGTTTCTATTTCCAAGTCATCCACCCCGAAGCCCTCTCCGGCGGCGCATTCGCGGGCGGTTTGTCTCAGGCCGAAAACGTAAAAGCCGTCCTCCGCGACATCCTTTCCCACGGCAACGAACATTGCCTGCTGCCTGGCGAACTGGAGGCACGCTGGGCGGAGAAATGCCGCCATCACGGTGGTCTCCTCTTCTCCCGTCACGAGATCGGACAGCTCAATCAAATTGCCATTGCCTGCGGTCAGCCTGCTTGGGAACTTGATGCGCTTCCGCAGGCGGACGTCGTCTAAACCCTCACAGATTCTTCGTTCCCCACAGCTTCTCCAGCAGCGTGAACATCCCGGGGTCGTGCGCCTTGAGTTCGTCACGCGTGAACGGGAAGAAGTCGTTCCGGGTGAAAAACGCCTCGGTGCATTCGGCGAAGTATTCCTTCGCGTTGGTCATCGCATAAGCCTTGTCGAGGCGCTTGCGGCCTTCGGAGTCCTGGCGCTGCACCTTGTCGTATTTGCCCGCCGCCTTCGCCTTTTCATAGACCGCCTCGATCTCCACGTTCTCAAAGCCAAGAACACGATCATGAAACGCATGTGCCAGCTCATGCAGTGCGAAGTTTGGCATGCGGCGCGTTTCAGCCTCAAAGATGCGCACGTTGGTGAACTCGACCGCCTTCGCCATCGCCGGATCACGGCCATTCTCTTTGAGCCAGTTGGCATTGGGGTGAAACTCGGCGCGTGGTCTTGTGTTCGGATACTCGGGGTTGATCCACAGCGGCACTTTCTGCAACTCAGCCACCGCCTTCGCCGGAACGACACGCACAATCTCTTCGAGCTGAGCTTGGAGAAGTGGCAGCGCCTTGGCGAGCGCAGTCGCATCGACCTTCGTGCTTACATGCACCTTCCAGCCTGTGATGAGGCGCTCATCATGCGACTTGGTTTTCGTTGCCGACTCAGAGCGTTTCTCTGCTGCCGCGCGGATGGCCTCTTTGGCCTTCAGGAGCCGCTCCGGCCAGACAAATTTTGGCGCCTTGGCGGGATCGTGGCCTTCGAGATGGCCGGTGAGCCGCGTCGTCGGTTTTGTGTATTTCAGCTCGGTGTCTCCGAAAACCTCGCGACAGAGCGCGGCGAGGCCAGGATCATAGTCGAGCAGCTCGGCGCGTGTGTTGACGTGGTTGTGGTCGTGATCGTTCTCGCGGTTGTTGTCGAACCAGCTCTGCACGCCCTCGGCGAAGTATTCGTGATGGTTCACGCTGGCGTATTTGCCCTTCCACAGCCCGGCCTTCATCGCGGCATCAAAGGCAGTCTTCACCCGCTGGTCGAAGGTCGGATCCACATTCGCCAGTCCGCGCAAATGGATGTTGTGGGCGAATTCATGGATGAAAATGCACTCTGTGGAATAGGGGTCACCCTCGTAGGCCAGCAGGTTCTCCTCCGAGCAGGAGCAGAGTGGGTCCATGGCGTTGCCGCCCAGACCACGCGAGCGGGCATCGCGAAAGTCTTTGATGGCGATGCCCTCAAAGTCAGCCTCAGGCACTTTTCCCAGCCAGGCCCATTCGGGCTGATCCGTGGTAAACTCATCATGCGCCAGGATGCACAGCCTCGATCCGCTGGCGATCATTGCCTCCCGCACATCCGGCCGCTTCGCCAGCATGAGATCGGCGAGGTAAGCCGCCTCCTTCAGCGCATATGGATTCACCTTTGCCGAACCACAAATCGGATAGCCATGCGCATGAACGACCTGGGTGTAGAAGCTCGGCACACCATCCTTCGCCTTCGGGTCATGGCGAAAAGTCTGCACCGGCACCTGGCTCACCACCTCCGTCTCCTTCCCATCATCCACGATGACAAACCGATGTCCCAGCGTCGTGCCGATGATGTGATTCTTCCCCGGCTCGATCTTGCCATTAAACACCCGGTTGCCATCTGGAGCGATCCAGGAAACTTCGATGGCGTTCGGACCCGCGTTGATGACTTGCAGCTTGGGCCGGTCCAAGGCCAGCGCAGGCAATGGCAGAAGCAGCAGGGCAAAAAGGTGGGGGATAGTCTTGTTCATACTTTTTTGAACGGTGGAACCAAGCGAGCTTGGGCCGTTATTTCCATGCTGGAGAATTTCATCGGCCTTGCGTCGTCTTTTTTGAAGATCTCCATGGCGATTGATTTGCGGAGTTCCGCACTCCAACACTCCTCGTTCAAGATTCACAAATCATGGTGACGTTGGCGATACCTTCACTATGGATTCATCATGCCCACCCTTCTCGAATGCCTGGCCGACCTGCGCAATCCTGACCTCTCCTGGAGAGTGAAGATGTTGGAACCGAAACTGAAGCTCACGGCCAAGCCGCACCTCACCAAGGCGATCACTGCCGCGCTGCTCGGCCCGCGTTTGCAGCAGATTTTTTTGACGCTTTCCAAGGTCGAACAGACTGCCGTCGCAGAGGCGGTCCACTCACCCCTGTTCCGCCACAACCCTCAGATGTTCCTGGCCAAGCATGGGACGCCCGCCGTCTTTTCCGTGGCCAGGGAAGGCGGCAGATCTTCGTATTACTCGGAGGGCAGCCCCACGCGACTCGGGTTGTTTCTTTATCCGGAGCCACGAGCGCACGGTCGCTGCATCCCCGCTGACATGGCGAACCTGCTGCTGGACTTCGTTCCAGAACCGCCGCCGGCTGCGATCAAAACCCTTGCTGAACCACCCAGGCCGGAAGGCCACCACCTACGCGAAACCGAACCCGAGGCATTGAATGAAGTGCTGCTGTTGCTCAGACTCGCTGAGACAGGCGGCCTGACGCACACGCCATCCACGGGCTTTCCCACCGCCGGTTCCTTGCGGCCCATGCTCAGTCTGCTGCCGGGAGGAGACTGGTTCCCGGCGGAGGTGATTTTTCAAAAGCCCGCGTATCAGGGAGCACCACAGGTGGGAGCCATCAAGCCCGTGGCGTGGATTCGCCTGCTCATGGTCGCCGGATACATCACGCTGCGCGGCAGCAAGTCGGCCCTGACTGAAAGCGGACGCCGTATCAGCAAGCAGCAGCCGTGGGACATCATCGCGCAGATCTGGCACAAATGGGCAGGCAACAAAGACTTCGATGAGTTCAACCGCATCGACCTCATCAAAGGCCAGTCCACACGCAACGCGCTGACCGCGAGACAGCCGCGGCGTAGCATCGTGGTCCAGGCGCTGGAGGAGTGCCCCACCGGCCAATGGATCACACTGAAAGAGTTCTCACGCTTCATGCAGGCTGAGGGGCATGACTTCGACATCTCCCAGAATTCCTTTAGCCTCTACATTCACGAGAAGCGCTACGGCAGCCTCGGTTATGGCGGCGGNNATGCTACAGGAGCGCTACATCGCCTGCCTGCTCATGGAGTATGCGGCGACGCTGGGCCTGGTGGACATCTGCTACCTGCATCCCGCTGATTCCTCCTCACCGTCACCTGGCTGGGTCGATGTGGAGTGGATCTCACGCTACGACGGACTGCTGGCCTTCCGCGTGACTCCGTTGGGGCGCTACTGCTTGAGTCCTGAAAAAGGCCCGTTCACCCCGTCAAAGCCGCCATCCACGCTACGCCTCGAAGCGAGGTCCAATCTGACCATCCACGTCGTGTCAGGCACGCCCGGCCCCGCCGACCTCATCCAGATCGAGGCATGGGCCGAACCCAAAGAGACTAACGTCTGGCAGGCGGACTCGGAGCGCGCCCTGGCCTCTGTGGAGGCGGGCCGGGACCCGGCGGAGTTTGTGGCCTACTTGGCAGAGCGTGACGAACAACCGCTGCCGGAGAAGTTTGAGGCATTCTTGAAAAAAGCCACCTCCGATGGCCGAGCCCTGCGCCGTGGAGAACCGGCCCAGCTCTTCCACTGCCGGGATGCCGCCACCGCCACGCTGATCGCCACCAGCCTCAGCAGCATCTGCCAAAAAGCTGGCGACAGCACCCTGGTTGTCCCCGAGAGCAAGCTCGATGCCTTCAGGAAACGCGTCCGCTCCTTCGGCTACGGCATCCAGTAGAATCAGTCTGGTTTCGGTTGCCAACCGCAGCTAGGCAAACCGGTCAGGCGACATCAAATCGAGCGCAACAGGNNGCCAAACTCAAGCCCATCATCGCATGGCCGGTGGCGAGGGTGAGGTTCTTCCAGCGCTGGGTGCGGCCGAGGTAGGGCATGCCGTCCGGCGATACGGGACGCAGGCCGCTCCAAGGCTTCACGTCAGCGAAATCGTTTTCGGAGAAGGCGGGGAAGTAGTCGGGAAACGCCCGCGTGATGCCACGCACGCGGCGCGGCGTGATGGATTCATTAATTCCGGCCATCTCCATCGTGCCACCGACTCGCAGTGCGCCATCCATGGGCGTCACCGCGAGACGCGCCTCGGTGCAGATGCTGCACAGTTCGGGAAGCTGCCTCGGATTCGCCAGCGTGAGGCTGTAACCTTTGCCCGCCTGCATCGGAATCTTCAAACCCAGCTCTTTCGCCAACTCCGCCGACCACACACCGCTGCACAGCACGACTTCTTGGCCCTCGACTTGACCCTTTGACGTTTTGACGGCTCGCAGCGCTCCATCCTCCACTTCAAAACCACGCACCTCCGTCTCCCACAGCATCTCGACACCGAGTTTTGTCAGTTCTGCCTCCACAGCCGCGATGAAGCGTCTGGGTGCAAGGTGGCAGTCCTTCGGGAAAAACACGCTGCCGCAGACATCCATCGTCACAGTGGGATCGAGGGCGGCGGTGGCTTTGGCATCGAGCACTTCGGCAGGGATGCCGAGTTGGTTCGCCATCGCGGCCATGTGCGCTTCTTCATCGAGCGTCTGCTGCTTTTTGCACAGCATGAGCAGTCCCTTCTTCACCAGACCGAAATCGAAACCGAACTCCTCGAAGCATTGGCGGCTTAACAGGCTCAAATCGCGCAGTACAGGCGCTGCGGCATCGACGCGCCCTTTCGTGGCGGCTTTCCAGAATTCGAGGCTCCAGGTGATGAGGTCGAGATTGAGCCTTGGCTTGATGTAAAAGGGCGATTCCGGGTTCCACATCCATTTCA
>DNXB01000031.1:0-942 GCA_003506995.1 Verrucomicrobiales bacterium | reverse complement strand
AGGCCGATGACGCCCGCGCCGAGGATGGTGACGTGTTTGCTCATGTAGCTGCATGTAATCGCGTCTTCGAGTGACCGTCTTGGATGCTTTGGCGGTCTGTGCCCGGATTTTTGCCAAGCGCAGACTCGACGCCCCGCGCAGGCTCGTTAGCATCGGTGGATGGACCAACATTGGACTGACAAAATCGTGATCGTCACCGGCGGTGGCGGCGGCATGGGACAGGCGGCGGCAAAGCGTTTCGCTGACGCCGGTGCAAAGATTTTTGTGTTTGGACGCACACTGGAATCACTTCAGGAAAGCGCCGCGCTTTCAAACAACATCATTCCCGTCGTCTGCGACGTGGCGGAGAGCGCCAGCGTGGCTGCCGCACTCGATGAAGTGCTCAAACACGGCACGCCACACGCGCTCATCCACACCGCAGGCATCAACACGCCGGACCGCTTCATGGCGCATGCTGATCCCGCTCGAATCGCCAGCGAGGAGAGCTGGCGGAAGGTCATGGAGATTAACGTCATCGGNNATCCAGGCCGTCGCGAAGCCCATGGCAGCGAACGGTGGCGGCAAGATCGTCGTGGTATCATCCACGGCTGGGCATGGCTACGATTCCTTCGCCGGCGTGCCCTACACCGCCAGCAAATGGGCCGTTCACGGCATGCTTTTCACCGCCCGCATGCAGCTCAACGCGCACGGCATCGTCGTCTCCGAATACGCTCCGGGCGAGGCGGATACTCCGCTCGTCAAGAAGCGCCCCGTGCAGCCCTCCGCCAAGCACAAGGNNCCGCACAGCATGAGCATCGTCCAGCTCCCCGCCTACCAACCCTTCGGCGGCATGCCGCCGCAGATCACGCTGCCGTGGCTGGATGCCTTTGAGATCAAGCCGAGGTGACGATCACAAGCTCCATCCTTCGCGATATTCGGGCGTCAGCAGCGTGTTGGCCTCGG
>DNXB01000128.1 GCA_003506995.1 Verrucomicrobiales bacterium | reverse complement strand
TTGATGTCGCGATGCACGATGCCGTGCTCATGGGCGAACTCGAGCGCGTCGCAGACCTGGCTGATGAGAGCGGCGGCACGTTTGGGCGAGAGATGGCCCTCGCTGCGCATGATCTGCTGGAGATCGGTGCCGTCGATGAATTCCATGACGAAGTAGAGCAGGCCGGACGGGGATGGCGTAGCGGTGCCGCCTGGCTCATCACGCGGAGCGGTGATGGCTACTTTGGCTTCGCCAAAATCGTGGATGGCGAGGATATGGGCATGGCCGAGCTTTGCCATCGCCATCGCCTCCTGTTTGAAGCGGGTGGCGAACTGCGCGTCCGCCTCGTTCATCATGGGCGGCAGGATTTTGATGGCGACGGGGCGGTCGAGGCTGCGCTGGGTGCCTTTGTAAACCGCGCCCATGCCACCGCGGCCGATGAGCGCCTGCACTTCGTAGTCCGGCAGCATGCGCTGGAGTTCCTCCACGGTGGGCGGGAGCCACTGCCCTGAATGTGCTGCTCCGGCGGAGAGCATGCGCTGGATGGCGCTGTCGCTCAGATCATCCGACCGCGAGAAGGGCGTTGGTTTGGGCGCTGGCAGCGTGGGATCGTCGGAGTTCATGGGCTTTGATCACCGGATACCGACCGGGTGCATCCATTGTTACAGCAGGAGCGCGGAAAGATGGCAAGGAGGAAATGCCGTGCTGATCAGCGGCCGGCCTCGCGCGTGCCGCTGCCCTTGGGCTGTTTCATGAGGCTGTCGCCGAGTTCGGCGCGGATGGTCGCGGCGTGCTGCTGAAGTTTGGCGACCTGTTCAGGGAACTGGCTGGCGAGGTTTTTGGACTCGCTGAGGTCGGCGTAAAGATCGTAGAGCTCGGGCTGGTCGATGGTTTGGGGCTTGTAGAGCACGGGGATGCCGTTTGCAGCCTTGTCGGTGACGTCCTGCATGCTGCGGTATTTGTGCGGGAGCTGAAGCTTCCAGCGGCCGTCACCGGAGGTGATGGCCTGGAGCTGGTTTTGCTCGTAGTAGTAAGCGTAAAAGTCGTGCGGGTTCTTTGCGCCGGATTCACCTGCGACGATGGGCCAGCAGTTCAAGCCGTCGATTTTGTGATCGGGCAGCTTGGCGTCGATGACGTGGGCGAAGGTGGGCAAAATGTCGATGGTCATCATCATGCTGTCAGTGGTGGTTCCAGCAGGGATTTTGGCAGGCCATTTCATGATGCCGGTGACTCGGGTGCCGCCTTCCCAGCAGGTGCCTTTGCCCTCACGAAGAGGTCCGGTGCTGCCAGCGTGGTCGCCGTAGCTGAGCCAGGGGCCGTTGTCGGAGGTGAAGATGACCCAGGTGTTGTCCTCAAGGCCGTTCTTTTTGAGCGTGTCCACAATCTGGCCGACGGACCAGTCCACCTCCATCATGACATCGGCGTAGAGACTTTTGCCGGACTTGCCTTTGAATTTCTCGCTCACAAACAGCGGCACATGCACCATGCTGTGCGCCAGGTAGAGGAAGAAGGGCTGGTCCTTGTTTTTCTCGATGAACTGCACGCCACGAGTCGTGTAATCGGTGGTGAGGCGGGTTTGATCCTCCGGCGTGATCTCCTCATCGACGACGCGGTCGTTCTCGATCATGGGGAGCTTCGGATAAGCGCCTTTCTTCGCCTGCGGGTGGTAGGGCCACATGTCGTTCGAGTATGGGATGCCGTAGTATTCGTCGAAACCGTGCTTCACCGGCAAAAACTGGGGCAGGGAACCGAGATGCCACTTGCCGACGGCGGCGGTGGCGTAGCCTTTTTGCTTCACGAGCTCGGAGATGGTCATTTCAGCGGAGTCGATGCCGTGCTTGGACGAGGGGCCGAGGGCGCCGTGGATGCCGACGCGGTTCGGGTAGCAGCCGGTCAGCAACGCGCAACGCGAGGCGCTGCACACCGGCTGGGCGACGTGGAAGTTGGTGAATTTGCGGCCTTCGGCGGCCAGTTGGTCGATGTTTGGCGTCTGGTAGCCCTGTGCACCGAAGCAGCCCACATCGGCGTAGCCCATGTCATCCATGAAGATGATGACGATGTTTGGCTGGGTGGACGCGGCCCGGCTTGAAATCGTAAGGATGAGGACGGTGAAAAATGAAAGAATGAACTGGAACATGATTGGAGGTGGGTCATCCAAACGCTGGCTGACGCCTCGGAATTCCACCCTTTTTCCGCTTGCCGATTGAGATGATGCCCGTATGATCCGCGCCTTCCCGGACAGAATTAGCGTTTTCACGGCGAGAGTGGGGCCTTCCCCGCTCTTTTTTGTCTGCGGGCATCACGATTTTCTTATGATCAGCGAACTTAAAGCCCTTTTCGACTACTACGAGAAAGAGAAAGGAATCGACCGTGGAAAAATGGTCGAGGCCCTCTCGCAGGCATTGCTCGCCGCCTCCAAGAAAAGCATCGGCCCCGCGCGTGAACTGCGCATCGACATTGATCCTGACAAGGGCACGATCAAGGCCTTCGCCAAACTGCTTGCCGTCGAGACGGTCACCAATCGCTGGGAAGAACTGCCGCTTGCCACAGCCAAGCGTTTCAAAAAGGACGCGGTTCTCGGCGACGAGATCGAAGTCGAGGTCACGCCGAACAACATGGGCCGCATCGCCGCGCAGACCGCGAAGCAGACGATGCTGCAGCGCCTGCGCATGGCCGAGAAGGAGAACCTCTATGAGGAGTTCAAGGACCGCACCGGTGACGTCGTCAGCGGCGTGGTGCGTCGTTTTGAAAAATCGGACGTGGTTGTGGATCTGGGCAAGTTTGAGGGAGTGATGACCTCCAAGGAGCGTGTCTCCACCGAGGACTACACTCCAGGCGACCGCATGCGCTTCTATGTGAAGGCGGTGGAAAAGGACAGCGGCCGTGGGCCGGAGATCATCCTTTCCCGCGCGCATCCAAACTTTGTGCGCCGCCTGTTTGAGTTTGAAGTCAGCGAGATCGGCGACCGCACCGTGGAGATCGCCAGCATCGCCCGTGAGGCCGGTTACCGCACGAAGGTGGCCGTTCACAGCGGCGACGAAAAAGTTGATCCGGTGGGCGCCTGCGTGGGCCTGCGCGGCGCGCGGGTGAAGAACATCGTGCGTGAGCTGAACAACGAAAAAGTCGATATCATCCGCTGGAAGTCCGACCCCGCCGAATTCATCCGTGAGGCGCTCAAGCCCATCAAAGTGCTCACGATCCAGGTCAACAACGAGAAGAAAGAGGCCCGCCTCACCGTCAGCGAGGAAGACCTGTCGAAGGCCATCGGCCGTCGCGGGCAGAACGCTCGCCTGACTTCGCGCCTGGTGGGCATGGACCTCGTCATTGAGAAAGACCAGCACGCCACCGAGGTCTTTGAAGGCCAGATGGGCAGCGCGGTGCATCATCTCGTGGACGCCCTGGGCATCACGGAGGAGACCGCGCGTCTCCTCACCCAGGGGGGCATGGGCGACCTTGCCACGCTGACCTCCGGTGTGGACGTGGCGGACATCGCCGACGTCCTCGGCGGCGACAGCGCGCTGGCCGAGCAGATTTTTGAGAAAGCCCAGGCACATGCTTCCACTGCGAAGTAGCTCCCGTGCCGCCATGAACACGATCAACAGCAACCTACAGCCGCACGAACCGCCAGCCCCCCGCTCCGCTCGCCTGACAATTTTTCCACATGCCCAGCAAGTCCTCATCATCCAAGCCACGCAAAACCTCGGACGACAAAGTCGTTGAGGCGCCGGCAACTGTCGAAAGCGCCAAGCCTCATAAAGCGGAGAAGGACAAGGTGCTCTCGTTGATCGAGGACAAAAAGCCCAGAACCCGGGCGCCACGCAAAGACGGAGGAGGACTGCCGCCGCTGGGGGCCAAGAAAGCCGCCCCGGAGGAGCCGAAACAGGAGGCGTCCCCCGCCGGGCCCGCCAAGCCCACATTGGACGAGCGCAAGGCCGCCGCGTTGAACCTCTTCGAGGACGATGACAAGCCCAAGGTGCGCCGTCGTCCTGCCGACGCCGGCCAGCAGAGCGCCCTGCCGCCGATTTCGCTGCTGGCGGAGGACAACACGCCGAAGCCGATCGTGCCCATCGTTCACGCCCCGCCTGCCGACACCCCGGCGCCTGAGTTTGAGCTGGGTGAGAGCGGTGAGAAAATCATCCATCTCAAGCCGCCCATCGTGGTGAAGGATCTGGCGGACAAAATGGGCCTCAAGCCCTTCAAGATCATCGCGGATCTCATCGCTTTCCAGGTCTTTGCCAGCGCGGACAAGGCCATCGACATCGAGATCGCTGAAAAAGTCTGTGAGAAGCATGGCTTCAAGCTGGAGCGTGAGAAGCGCGAGAAAGGCGGCGGCGTTCACAAGGTCGAGGAGGTCATCTTTGAGCCCGTCGCTCAGCCTGTCGAGGAGGTGGAGGTCGAAAAACTCGAGCTGCGCGCCCCGATCATCACCTTCATGGGCCATGTCGATCACGGCAA
>DNXB01000631.1 GCA_003506995.1 Verrucomicrobiales bacterium | reverse complement strand
GCGCTGGCAGGGCGTGCCGTTTTACATCCGAGTGGGCAAGCAACTGCCCAAAAAAGCCACCGAGATCAGCGTCCACTTCAAAAAGCCGCCGCAGGTGCCCTTTGCCACCTCGGACCTGCTCAAGAACAGCGAGAACACCCTCGTCATCCGCATTCAGCCGGACGAGGGCATCGCGCTGCGCATCCTGTGCAAGCAGCCCGGTCAAGCCATGAACGTGCAGCAGGTGAAGATGGATTTCCGCTACTCATCCAGCTTCGGCAAGGCCAGCCCCGAGGCATACGAGCGTCTCCTGCTCGATGCGATGGCCGGTGACGCCACGCTCTTCGCCCGTCGTGATGAAGTCGAGCACGCCTGGAAGTTCATCGACGAGATCGAGCACGCCTGGCACAAGTCCGCCACACCGCCGCCGATGCACGAATACCCCGCCGGTAGCTGGGGGCCGAAGGAAGCCGACGACCTCCTCCGTGCCGACGGGCGCGAGTGGCGTCTGCTTTAACTCTCGTGAGGAATCCAACCATGCCCTCCACGCTTCCCTCCGATTCCGACCTCGGCCGCCTCGGCCTTGAAACGCCCATCGCCCGCATTGACCGGGCGTTGAAGGAGATTTGGAATGATGACGAGGCCAAAACCCGCGCCTCGCTCATCAATCTGGCCATCTACACCGAGGACAGCGCCATCCTCGCCGCGAACAATGACCTGCTCGCTCACGTCGCCGCCGAGCACGCCTGCCGCGCCCTGCTCGTCCTCGCCCTGCCGGAGGCGCGGCCGCCGCGCGCCCGGGCGTGGATTCAGGCGCTGTGCCGCCCGTATCAGGGAAAGCAAACCGTGTGCAGCGAGCAGCTCAGCTTTGTGCTGGAGGGCGGTGACGCCGCGCAGGTGCAAAACATCGTCTTCGCTCACCTCGATTCCGATCTGCCGCTCGTCGTCTGGTGGCAGGCCGATCTCACGAAGAACTTCGAGGAGCGTTTCTACTCCCGCATCGACACCCTCATCATCGACTCCAGTCGGTGGAGCGATCCCGTACGCCAGTTTGATGCCCTGCTGGCCGCCATGAGCGCCGAAACGGCCGGCTTCGACGTGCGTGACCTCGCCTGGACGCGCTCGCACTTCATGCGCACCGCGCTCGCCAGTTGCTTCCAGGACGCCGCCGCGCTGCAAAACCTCGCCAAACTTGAAACGATCCGCATCACTCATCTCGCAGGCCAGCGCACCGCCGCGTTGCTGCTTGCCGTGTGGATCAACCAGCGCCTCAAAACCACGCTGCAGCTCGAACTGATCGAAAAAGACAGCGGCCCCGCGCTGCAAAGCCTCGTCCTCGAAGGCGAGGGCGTGCGTGGCGAGGTGCGCCGCGACTGCGACTCCTCCTTCATCAATGTCTGCACCTCCTGCGGCCAGCACGAGCACAAGGACCTCCTCCCCGCCGATGTGGACAGCGACGCCGAGCTCGTCAGCGAGCAGCTCTCCCGCTTTCACGGCAGCACGCTCTATTCCAGCATGCTTCCCTTCGTGCGCAGCATGCTGAAGTGACGGTTCGCCGTTCCCGGTTCGCGGTTCTCTGTTGCAAACCGCGAACAGAGAACAGAGAACAGAGAACAGATGAAACCCTGGCTCCACCTCGCCCGCATCTCCAACCTGCCCACGGTCTGGACCAACGTCACCGCCGCCTGGCTCCTCGCCGGTGGGGTGCTCGCTGATCCGCGCCTGTATTGGCTCATCCTCGCCGGTTCGCTGCTCTACACCGGCGGCATGATCCTCAACGACGCCGCCGATGTGAAATTCGACCGCGAGCATCGCAAAGAGCGGCCTATTCCCAGCGGTCAGGTCAGCATCAAGGCCGCGTGGAGTGTCGGCATGGCGATGATGGTGCTGGGCAGCGCTTTGGCGATTTTTTTTGAAGCCAGTGTATGGATCACGTTGGCGCTCGTTGCTTCGATCATGTTCTACGACCTCTATCACAAGCCGTGGGCGGGCTCAGTCGTTGTGATGGGAGCGTGTCGAACGTTGCTCTATTTGACCGCCGCGTCAGCCGTGGAAAAAGTGGTGATCACAAAGCACAATGTGGCGCTTTTCTTTTTTGGAGCAGAGCTGTGCTTTGAAACAGACTGGCTGCCACTCAGTTTTTGGTTGGTTCTGCCGTATGCCCTCGCGCTCGGTTGTTATGTCGTTGGCATCACCATTGGTGCTCGATTGGAGCGCAAGCATGGTTCGCTGTCGATGATGAGAAGTCTGCTGACCTTTGGGATCCTGTATGTGCCTGGTCTTTTGTTCCTGACGGTGTTCTTCAGATCCGTCGGTGGATTGGGCCAAGTCGTGGTTGTGTTGACGTTCACCATTCTTGTTGGGGTTGGGTGCCAAACACTGCGCCAAGGTGGTGCTGCTGTCGGCAGGGCTGTTGGTCTTCTTCTGGCTGGAATTGCCGTTGTCGATGCTTTGGCGGTCTCCACGGTTTCTGTGCCATTGGCGCTCTGTTTTGTCGCTTTGGCTCCTCTTCTCCGCCTGTGGCAGCGCTGGGTGGCTGCGACGTGAGCCGGGAAATTCGTCATTCTGGTTTCGACATTCGTCATTTGCCAGGTTTGCCGACAGATTTCGCCTCCGATGTCTGTTCTTCCTTTCCCTTTGACCTCCAACCCATTGCAGGCAAAGAACCCGCCCCCAATGCTGGAGAAACCCATCAGGCTCGAACACACCCACCGCATCTTGTTCACGAGGGAGGTTTTTGCGCCCCGAAACAACACCATCTGCGAACTCCTGGCCCTCGACAAGCCGCACAAGCTCCCGCGTGTGCTCGTCTTCGTCGATGAGGCCGTCGCCAACGCGAACCGCGATCTGCTTGATGACATCGTGGCCTACGGCGAGGCGCATGCGGAGTCCTTCACTCTGACGGACACACCCATCGTCATCCCCGGCGGAGAAGCCTGCAAAAACGACCTGCGTCTCGTCGAATGCTGCTGGGATGCCATCAACGAGGCCGCGCTGGACCGCCACAGCTACGTCTTCGTCATCGGCGGCGGCGCCGTGCTCGATCTCGTCTGCTTTGCCGCCTCCACGGCGCATCGCGGCATCCGCCATGTGCGTTTTCCCACCACCACCTTGTCTCAAGGCGATGGCGGTGTCGGCGTGAAGAACGGCGTGAACTATTTTGGCAAAAAGAACTGGATCGGCAGCTTCGCCGTTCCCTTTGCCGTGGTGAACGACTTCGCCTTCCTCGAATCGCTGCCAAAGCGTGAGCGCCGCAACGGCATCATCGAGGCCATCAAGGTCTCGCTCATCCGTGACCGCGTGTTCTTCGAGCAGATCGAGGCCATGGCCGACGATCTCGCCGCGCTGAAGCAGGACGCGCTCGAAAAAGTCGTGCAGCGCAGCGCCGAGCTGCACGTCGAGCACATCGCCACCGGCGGCGATCCCTTTGAGCTTGGTTCCGCCCGCCCGCTCGACTTCGGCCACTGGGCCGCACACAAGCTGGAGCAGATCTCCAAATTCTCCGTCACGCACGGCGAGGCCGTGGCCATCGGCATGGCCGTGGATCTCGTGTATTCACGCATGCAGGGCATCTTGGATGAGGAAACCTGCGAGCGCGTGTTGAAACTCATCGAGCGCATCGGCTTCGCCACCTACTCACCGCATCTGCTCGACAACGGCCGCAGCGGCGAGCCGGTCATTCTCGAAGGCCTGGAGGAATTCCGCGAGCACCTCGGCGGCGAACTCACCGTCACACTGGTGCCGGAGATTGGCGCGAAGCTGGAAGTTCACGAAATGAACCGGGTGAAGATTCTGAACGCGCTGGTTGATTTGAAGCACCGCCAGACCGCCGAAAAGTAAACGCCACCAGCGACAGCGTGCAGAGCGAGCTCAGAGGCATCAGAATCGCCGCCGCCAGCGGACTCAGGTGCCCCATCAGCCCTGCCACTGCCGTGACAAGGTTATAAGTCACCGAAAAAGCGAACACACGCCGCGTTGCTTTGCGATGCAGCTTCGCCACATGCATGAGGCCGCTCACAAAACGCAGGCTGTGGCCCAGGAAGAAGAAATCCGCCTTCTGCTCCAGGAAACTGCGCCCCGTGACCGGACTGCCCGCGCACAGCGCCTCATCGAAGGCTAGGCTGTCATTCGCGCCATCGCCGACATACAGCGTGTCATCGCGATTCCGCTCCCGCAGCCACTCCGCCTTCGCCTCCGGCGTCAATTCAGCCCGCCAGCACGTTTCCGGTAGCTCCAGCTTCCGCGCGATGTCCGCCACCTTCGGCCCACGATCACCGCTGAGCACGCAGACCTCGATTTGACGCTCCCGCAGATGCCGCACCTCCTGCAACGACTCTGCGCGCAGTTCATCACGAAAACGAAACGCCGCCAGCACTAGGCCATCACGCGTCAGAACCGCATCACCAGCGATGGCCGCCTCCGGCCTGCCCAGACGCCATGCACGACCACTCGCATCATTGAATGCCAGACCATGCCCCACGGTTTCCCTCACCGTGCAGTCATCCAGCGCATGCGAATCGCCCTCAAACGCCACCGCATCATACAAGCTGCGGCTCACCGGATGCAGATTGCCCGTCACCAGATGACGCAAGGCCGCACGCGATTCGGCATCCAGCGCCCGCAACACCTCGGGATTTTCCAGCACCGGATTCTCCAGCGTCAGCGTGCCTGTTTTATCAAACACCACACGCTTCACGCGCATCAGCCGCTTCCACAGGCCCAGCGTGCGCACAAACACACCCAGCTTCTCCGCGCGTGATGCCGCCATCTCTTCCGCCAGCGGCACCGCCACGCCCAGCGCGCACGGACACGACACCACGAAAATCGAAATCATCACATGCAAGGCCTGCACGAAGCCAGAGCCATGGCTCCACCACCAGATCGCTCCCGCAATGCCGACGATCACCACGACGGCCAGATACACCCGCAGCAGCTTCTCCAGCCGCACATCGCGAAACTCCGCCTCACGCCGCGCATCGAGCAGACGGCGCAGCGTTGAGTCCTCCCACGTCTCCACCGCCGCGACGGTGAGAGCCTGCGTGCCGATGTTCAACGCGCCCGAGGGCAGCAACTGCCCCGTCTCACGCGCCTGCGCCTCGCTCTCGCCATTGATCCACTCCAGGCTCACCGAAGCGCTCTCACTGACCAGCTTGGCCGCCACCGGCACCGTCTGCCCAGGCTTCACCACAAACTGCACTCCTGTCTTCAAGACCGCGACCGGCTGCATCTCTTCCATGCCCGTGTCATGGATCACGCACACCGCGTCGGGGATCGACGTGTCGCGCATCAAGCGCCTGCGATTGCGATCCACCGCCGCCTGTTGTGCCCAGCGGCCTGTCAGCATCAGGAAGATGAAGATCGCCACGAAATCAAAATACTTCAGCCCCTCCACGCCCGCGATCCAGCCGCCCATCGAGCCCGCATACGCCGCCGTCACACCCAGCGCGATCGGCGTGTCGATATGCAGCACGCCTGCGCGCAAGCTGCGCCACGAGCGCTCGATGAAATAACTGCCGCCCACCGCCATCGCCAGCGTCGCGGAAAACGCCGCGATCAGGTCGAACCAGTGCGCGAAGGCAAAATCACGCGGCATGCCGAAATAGGCTGGCAGCGAGAACGCCATAGCGTTCATCGCAAACGCACCGCACACGCCCATGCGCCGCTCTAGGCCGGAAGATTCCTTCTTCTCACCGCCCTGACGTGGTGGACCGAGCAGATAGCCAAAGCTTTGCAGATCACGCGCCACCGCCACGGCATCGAACTGCCCGCGTTGCCACATCAGCCGCACCTCGCCATGTACCACGTCCACATTCACTCGCAACGCGCCCGGATGCCGCGCAAACAGCCGCTCGATCAGCCACACGCAGCCCACGCAGGACAAGCCTTGCACCGCCAGCCGCAGTTCCACCGCATCCGCTTCAGTCGTGCGCTCCGTTTCCGCGCTCAGCAACGTCAGCCACTCATAATCCCGCTCTCGCAGTGCCTGTGGTGCCACGGGTGGCAGCGCGGCACTGCCTTTGAGGTCATAAAAGTGATCCAAGCCCTCCTGATGCAGCAAATCATGAACATAGCTGCATCCAGCGCAGCAAAACCCATCGTCACGGCCCGCCGGAACCGGCGAGCCGCAATGGATGCAGTTGGGGTGATCCTGAGGCGCGTTCATTTAGTCACTATGGGCGGGACATCCTCGCCCTCTCGTCCCGCCTTGGCAATGAGAGAGCGTGGTTTGCGCGGCGCAGCAGGTCAAGGCTTCGCTCGTCAAGACGTTGTCAAGTGTCGAGCCGCCAGCTCCTTG
>DNXB01000419.1 GCA_003506995.1 Verrucomicrobiales bacterium | reverse complement strand
GTCATCCTCATGGACATCAATCTGCCCGGCATCAGCGGCATCGAGGCCATGCGGCTCATTCACCTCGATCCCATCACATCACACATCCCCGTCGTCGCCCTCAGCGCCAACGCCATCCCGCGTGACATTGAAAAAGGCCTCGAAGCCGGCTTCTTCCGCTACCTCACCAAGCCCATCAAGGTGAACGAGTTCCTGGAAACCCTCAACGTCGCCCTGGAGCACGCCGAGAGCGGCGCAGGACGGAAGGTTTAGCGCGGCGGCCACACCCAGGGCACCAGCGTGATCGCGATGAGATAGATCAGCACGGTGAGCAGTGAGCCGACTTTCACGAAGTCCGCGAACCGATACCGGCCCGGGCCATACACCATGAGGCAGGAAGGCTCCAACGGCGTGAGGTAGGAGCAACTGGCCGCCACCGCGATCATGATGGCAAAGGGGCGCGGATTGAGCCCCGCCAGCAGCGCGGTCTGGATGGCGATGGGAATGACCACGATAGCGGCGGCCTGGTTCGACATCGGCTGTGTGAGCAGCACGGTGAGCACAAAGAACCCGCTGAGCAGCCACAGCGGACCCGCTCCGCCGACGAGTGCGACGATCTGGCCGGCGAGGTAGGTGGCGGCGCCCGTGTGATCCATCGCCGCGCCCAAAGTCAGCATGGAGCCGATGAGCATGATGGCCTTCCACTCGACCGCCGCGTAGGCCTCCTCCGGCGTGATGCAGCCGGTGGCAAACACCAGCAACGCTCCCAGCATCACCGCCACAGGCAGCGATGTGACATTGAACGCGGCCAGCACGATGGCACCGATGAAAATACTGACGGCCAGCACGGCGCGCTGGCGGCGCGGGCGCGCTTCCTCCATGGAACCCAGCGGTCCGAGGATATGAAACGCGCGTTCTCCTCCCAGCGCGGCGATCCGCTCCCGCCGTCCTTGGAGCAGCAGCACGTCGCCGAGCTTGATGGGCGTGAGGCTCATCTTTTGCACCACGTTCACGCCGCGTTGGTTGATGCCCAGCACTTGCAGGTCATAGCGCTGGCTGAACCGCTGATTTTTGAGTGTGCGACCAATAAGTGATGAGCCGGGCAGCACGATCGCCTCCGCCAGGGCGCTCTCGCTGTCCAGCAGGTCGGGATCAGAGAGATTCACGTCCGCTTCGATCTCCATGCCGCCCGTGTCCTTGACTTTGAGGATGTCCTCCTGGCTGCCCTGCACCAGCAGCACGTCTCCGGCCTTGAGCACCGTGCGCGCATGCGCCTGAAGGCGGGCGTTCTTGTCTCGAATGATGCGGATGACTGTGAGGCCCATTGTCTGCCCGATCTTGGCCTCTTCGAGAGTTTTGCCATCGAGTTTTGAGCCGGGTTGGATGACGATCTCGCTCAAATACGGCCTGGAGGTGAACTCCTCGGCCTGCTCATCCGGCGCGGTGCGCTCAGGAATCATGCGCCGGCCGATGAAGTACATGTAGAGCACGCCGACGATGGCGATGGGCACGCCGACCGCCGCCAGCTCGAACATGCCGATGGGCGGCATACCGTAGCGCGTCATCATGCCGCTGACGACGAGATTGGTGGAGGTCGAGATGACCGTGACCGAGCTGCTCAGGATGGAGGCAAAGGCCAGCGGCATGAGCAGTCGCCCAGGGTTGATGCCGGATTTCCTGGCAATGCCGAACACCACCGGGACAAACAACGCCGTGGCCGCCGTGTTGCTCATGAAGGCGCTCAAACCGGCGGCGGTGATCATCACGGCCATCAGCAGCCGGTTGGGATCGTCTCCCGCGCGCATGAGCACCGCCCTTCCCGCCTGGTCTGCGATCCCCGTGCGCTGCAAGGCCGCCGTGAGAATCAACAGGCCGAGGATCATGATCACCGTGTCACTGCCGAAGCCGGCAAAGATCTTGTCCGCCGGCACCAGCCCGGTGAGCGCCAGCGAGAGCAGCACGCCCAGCGCGATGATGTCCGGCGAGAAGCGATCCCACCAAAAGAGCGCCAACGCGGTCACGACGATGCTGAACAGAAGTGCTATTTCAAAAGTCATGCAGACAGGAGACAATCAACCGGCGGACACCACTTCTTCAACCGCTCGATGCGAGCCAAAGCGCATGGCATACACTCGCGTGAAGGCCGCGCCGAAGAACAGGATCTGCGCGGAGTAAAACACCCAGACCAGGATGATGATGAGTGATCCCGCCGCGCCGTAGCTGGAGGCCAGCGCGCTGCGCCCGAAATAGAACCCGAGCAGAAACTTCCCCAGCTCGAAGAGCACGGCGGCAATCACCGCCCCAAGCCAGACATCCCGCCAGGTGATGCGCGTGTCCGGCACCATGCGGTAGATCAGCGCGAACAGCAGCGCGATCACCAGCACTGAAACCACGGCGTTGCCAAAATTCCACGGACCGTCGAGGCCGGGAAACCGCGCGTGCAGCCAGCCGCCGGCGGCGGCGATGGCGGCGGAAAACAGAAACGACACCAGCATGAGGAAGCCCATGACAAACACCATCGCGAAGGAGAACACGCGCTCCTTCACCAGGATGAAGACCGGGTGGCGCTTGGAGGACACGCCCCAGATTTGATTCAGCGAGTCCTGCAGCTCGCCAAACACGCCTGAGGCGCCGACGAGCAGCACGAGAAAACCAATGAGGGTGCCAAGCACGCCCGCGTTGTCCGCGGCGGTCTTCGTCAAGATCAACTCCATGATCTCCGCGCCCTCGCTGCCGACAAAGTGCCTGAACTGTCCGACAATCTCGGCGCGCGCGGCGGCGCGCTCCACCACCATGCTGACCAGTGACAGCACCATGATCGCCAGCGGCGCGAGCGAGAAGACGGTGTAGAAGGACAGCGCCGCGCCCATCTTGGGCACGCGGTGGGCGTCCCACTGGCGCACGGTCTCGCGGAGGAGTGAGGGGAAGGCTTTCATCATGGCTCAGTCCTTCTCGCCAAAATGCTGGTCCTTTTGCAGCTCATGCTTTTCGGAGACACCATCGCGCAGGAAGGGCTTCAGCCAGATGCGCTCGATCGCGGCGTAGGAGGCGATGATTGGCAGCGCGGCGAGCGCCCCAGGGATGCCCGCGAGCAACGCGCCGGCCAGCAGGCCGAGCAGCACGGTGAGCGTGGAGACGCGCAGGTTTTTCCCATAGATCATGGGCACAATGAGGTAGTTCTCGATCAGTTGAAACAGCATGTAGAGTCCCAGGACGATGAAAGCTGTCTGAGGCGACACACTCAACGCCAGCAGAAAGGCGGGCGCGGTGGCGATGAAGAAGCCAAGGATCGGCAGGATGTCGAAGATGCCCGCCAGGATCGCGAGCATCAGCGCTCCCGGCACATGCAGCAGCCGCAGCACGGCAAAGGAATACACCATCACCAGCAGCGACGTGATGACCTGCCCGAAGACATAGCCAAAAATCACCTGCGAAACCTCATTGGCGGTGATGCGCAGCTTCCGCCGCTTCAGCGGCGAGAAGAAGGCCAGCGACCAGTCAAAGGTCTTGCGCCCGTCGATGAGTAGATAAATCGCTATGACCAGCAGCAGCGCGATCTGCGAGATCCCGCCGAGCGCGATGCCCCCGGCGGACATGAAATGACCGAACCATGTGCTCGCCTCCGACCAGCTCGCGCTGTCGAGCAGGCTCTGGATGCTTTCTCGAATGACATTGCCCACGGGGAGCTGATTGAGCGCGTCCTCATGCAGTTGCGGGAGATTGTTGCTGAAGGCTGACACTTGCTGGACCAGCTCGGGCACGATGAGCGCCATGCTGACGCCCATGATGGTAAGCAGACCGCCGATGACGATCAGCAGGCTCGCCCAGTGCCTGAGTCCTTTCTTATCAAGCCAGTCCACAAAAGAACTCAGCGTCACGGCCAGGAACAAGGCCAGGAACACCAACAGCAGCAGCGACCACAGCACATACACGGCGTACGCGCCCAACAGCACCGCCGCCACCTTGATGAAGGTGAGCCAGGGAATGTGCAGTTCCACGCGCTGCGGTGGCATTTCTTCATCTGCGTCCGGCGCGGCAGTCAGATCGGCTGGGGTGGCTGTCGCTGGGGTGGAATCGCTCGTCGGCATGATCTGGCTCACGCGGCCACGTTAAAAAGCCCATGCCCGCCCCGCCATGGGGTAAAACCCGACCTCTCAATGAATCGCCACCGGCACCCCGGCTTTGATCTTCTCCGCCAGACGGATCACATCCCAGTTCGCCAGCCGCACACAGCCGTGGCTGGCGGAGCGTCCGATGCTGTCAGGGTCGCTCGTGCCATGCAGGCCGATGCCTTTCTTGTTCAGCGCGATCCAGACGACACCGACGGGGTTGTTCGGACCGGGAGGCAGAATGTGAAACGTGTCACTCCGCTCGCCTTTTTTCAGCAGCGCCTCGTCATGGCGATAGTCCGGCAGCTTGGCGACACCGCGCACCTTCCAGTCACCAATCGGTGACTCTGTCTGCTCGGAGCCGATCGTCACCGGATAGGCGGCGATGAGCTTCCCATCCTCATGCACCGTCAGCATGCTGGTCTTCGTGTCGATCTTCACCGCCGTCTTGCCCGCCTCCGGCTCTTCTTTGTCATCGCTCTCAATGTCATTGGCCACCAGCTCGCTGCCAGGTTTCAAGTTCTTCACGGTGGAGAGATCAAAGGGCACAACATTCGGCACGCTGAGCGTGTCTCCGGCCTTGATGTCCTTGGTTTTGCCAGGATTCAGCTCGCTGAGGAAATCCACGTCGGTGTGAAACTTCTCCGCGAGGGCTTCAGCGGCCGTTTGATAAGGCAGCGCCTTGAGTTTCGCCTGCGCGGGCACTTCCTCCGGCACGGGGCCGAGATTTTCCACATCGGCCGCCGTCACCGTGTAGCTAAGGAACAAAGGCTCGATGCTCGCAAGGTCGAGACCGCTCACATCCGGCGCGGTGTCTGGCTTGTCGGGCGCAGGTGCGGCCTTCTCCCCGCGCGACTCGCGGAAGAGCGCCAGCGCCTTCAAGGTGAACTCGCCGTAGTGACCATCAATCTTCCCCGGTGCAAAATCCGCCCGGTCGAGAAAAACCTGAAGCCGCGTGGCGGCTTCCATCTCTGTCTTGGTGCGCGGGACAGCGTCCTTTTTCTCCGGCTCCACGGCCAGGCTGAAGCTGTTGATGAGGGCGAACAGCGAGGCTGCGGCGAGGAATTGGTTAGCGTGGTTTGCCATAGACCGCACGCTAGAGCCGTCCATCCGCATCTCCATGGGGTCTAACCCGACTCGCGGCCTCTGCCATCAGCTCTTCCCGCCACTGGGGTTTCCACCCCATGGCGGCGGCGCATGGCCCGCGTGTATCCGGTCACGCATGAACACACCCAGCGCCCAGCCGCCTGGACCCGGCGGGCTGTTTGGGCTTGTCATTGTGCTCTGCGTTGCAGGTTGCGCGGCATACGCACCGCCTCGTGTCGGGGAGAAAATTCATCGGGATGTCCTGTTCGCCGCGCCGGGAGGGCACGAGCTGCGCATGGACCTGTATGTGCCGCAGACAGGAAGGCCGGTGCCTGTCGTGCTGTGGATCTTTGGCGGCGGCTGGCGGATTGGCAGCAAGGGCTACCATGTGAATGTGCGCGACCTCACCCGCTCAGGCATCGCGGTGGCGGCGATTCAATACCGCATGAGCGGCACGGCCGTATATCCGGCGCAGTTGGACGACTGCCGCTCCGCCGTGCGGTGGTTGCGCGAAAATGGTCGCCATTACGGACTTGATCCGCGACGCATCGGCGCCAGCGGCGAGTCATCGGGCGGCCATCTCGCGGCGCTGCTTGGCATGACCGAAGGCAAGGCGAGCATCCGCGCGGTGTGCGCGCTTTATCCACCGACCGATCTCATCACCATGGGCAGCATGCACGGGAAGCCGCGTCAAAAGAGCAGCGTTGAAAAACTGCTGGGCGGACCCATCGGGCAGCGGCTCGCCCTGGCGGCTGAAGCAAGTCCCATCAACCACGTCAGCGCCTCATCGCCCCCATTCCTCCTCATTCATGGCGCCCACGACGGCATCGTGCCGCTGGAACAAAGCCAGGCGCTCCTGCACGAGCTGGTGCAGGCAAAAGTGGCGGCACGGCTCATCGTGGCGCCCGGAAAAAGGCATTGGTTTCGCCTGGACAAGCACCAGTCGGCAGAAGTGGCCCGCTTTTTCCAAACACACTTCGAGATGCTGCCGTGAGTCAGCCTGATGCGTTCAGCGGCCAAAGAGGAAGATGCGCCCCTCAGAGGTCGTGCGCATGGAGAGACATGGCATGCCGCCGTCCCTTTCCCGGCACTCCTGGACAGGTCTCTCCTCGCTTGATTTGCGAAGACACCGCCTAGTCTTGAAGCGTCTTCTGCAACGCCTGAAGCATCACTTCGGCGGTGTAGGGTTTGGGCAAAAAATGCCGGACTCCCGAACTGGCGGCCTTGTCCACCATGCCACTGGTGCCCAGGCCGCTGGCGGCAAGGATGCGCACCTGGGGTTGCATGCGCCTCAGCACCATGATGGTCATGGGCCCGTCCATCACGGGCATCATCATGTCGGTGAGGACCGCCGCCACCTCCTGCATCCGGGAGGCAAACAAAGCCACGGCCTCGGTGCCATCCGCCGCCAGCAGCACGCGGTAGCCGAAGGCCTCCAGCGTGTGCCGGGTGATCTGGCGCACCGCCGTCTCGTCATCAATCACCAGGATCAATTCGCCATGGCCGCGTGGCAGCTCGACTGGGGCGGGTGCCTCGTGGGCCGTTTCGGTGACCGTTTGGGCGGGGAGGTAAACACTAAACTTGGCGCCCATGCCCGCCTCGCTGTGAACACGGATGAAACCGCCGTGGCTCTTGACGATGCCCAAGGTGGTGGAAAGGCCGAGCCCGGTGCCCTTGCCCAGTTCCTTGGTGGTGAAAAAGGGCTCGAAGATGCGGTCCAGCACCGCAGGCGGGATGCCGGTGCCGGTGTCCTCCACCTGGATGAGAACATGCGGACCGGGACTGGCCTCGGGGTTCATGCCGACGTAATGCTCGTCCAACATCATGTTGCTGGCGGTAAGTGCCAGCGTGCCGCCGTGGGGCATGGCATCGCGCGCGTTGACGCAGAGATTGAGCAGCACCTGATGCAGATGAGTGGCGTCACCCTGGACGGTCCACAAATCCGCAGGAATGGCGCTGATCAACCGGATGTTCTTGGGGAAGGTGTCCTGGGCGATTTTTTCGATCTCGTGGAGCTGATAACCGACCTGCACCACCACCTGCTCTCCCGCCACGCCACGCGCAAAATAGAGCACTTGTTTGACCATGTCCGCCCCCCTTTTGACACTGGTTTCGATGGTGGACAGGATGTTCATCCGCGTCGGGTCACTCTCTTTCAGTTTCAGCAGATCAATGGACATCATGATCGGGGCCAGCACGTTGTTCAGATCGTGGGCGATGCCGCCGGCCAGGGTGCCGATGCTTTCCATCCGCTGGGCACGCAGGAACTGCTGCTCCAGGCTTTTGTGCTCCGTGATGTCGTGCGCGGTGCCCACTATTTTCAAAGGCCTGCCGTCCGCCTCATCGAAGAAAACATGCGCCTCCTGCTGCACGACGCGCACCTGGCCGTCCGGGCGGACCAGGCGGTGGACGATGGAATAAGGCTGGTGCTCACGAATGGCCGTCGTCATGGCCTGCCGGATCGCCGCGTGATCGTCAGGATGGGCGAGCTGAAAGAACAGCTCGTTGGTCACATCGACCGTGCCCGGCTCAAAGCCCGCGATGCGGAACATTTCAGCGGACCAGCGCAAGGAGTTGGCGCCGGGCTTCTCATGAACCAGCTCCATCTCCCAACTGCCGATGTGGGCGATGCGCTGTGCGGCGGCCATCATGGCCTCACTGGCACGCAGCGCGGCCTCTGCCCGTTTGCGCTCGGTCACGTCACGTTCGATGGCGACCAGATGAGTGCAATGCCCCGCTTCATCCGCCACCGGCACAATGTCCATTTCCAGCCAGTATTCCTCGCCTGATTTACTGTAGTTGATGACCTCCTCGCGCACCGCCTTGCAGGCTTTGGTGGCGGCGTGAATCCTGTCCAGGGCGTCACGCTGTGTTTTCGGCCCCTGTAAAAAGCGTGGGCTCCGGCCGATGGCCTCCTCCCGCGTGTAACCTGTGAGGCGGACGAAGGCGTCGTTCACAAAGAGAATGCGCGGTCCGGGCTCGTCGATGGGTGCCGCCTCGGTGATGAGCACGATGTCGTTGAGGTGCGAGACACAGGTCTCCAGCAGGCGAAACTGCTCCTCTTTTTTCCGCCGGGCGGTGATGTCCTGAAAATAGACCGTCAGGCCGTCAGGCGAAGGATAGACCCGCACGTCCAGCCATAGCGACGTGGGCTCGTAGAACATCTCAAAAGCCACGAGTTCTTTGGCCGCCGCCGCGCGGCGGCACTGGTCGGCGAAGTGTTCGTCGCAGCCCAGGTCGCACACCTCCCAGATCACCTGATGGAGAAAGTCCGCACGGTCGCGTCCGAGCAGCCGCACCACCTGGCTGTTGAGGGAGGTGAAGCGGAACTCATGATCCAGCGTGAAGAACGCATCACTGATGCTCTCGATGGTGTTGTGCAGTTGTCGGCGGGAGAGCCGCAGCTCCAGCGTGGTCATGATCTGCCGGGCCAGCATGGACAGGGCTTCCATCTGGGTCTTCGTAAGCTGGCGCGGTTGGAAATCGAGGACGCACAGCGTGCCCATGGGCAGTCCTTCGCTGGACTCGAGCATGGCCCCGGCATAGAACCGCAAATGGGGATCGCCCGCGACCAGCGGATTGCAGCGGAAGCGCTCATCCAGCGCCGTGTCAGGCACCACAAAGAGACCCTTCTGCAAAATCGCGTGCTTGCAGATGGAGACATTCAGCGGCGTCTCGCGCACACCGAGCCCGATTTCTGATTTAAACCACTGCCGGTCACGATCCACCAGGCTGATCACCGCGACGGGCACTTGGCAGATGTGCGCCGCCAGCCGTGTGAAGTCATCAAACTCCGCCTCCTCCGGCGTGTCGAGAATCTCGTAACGGTGCAGTGCCGCGAGGCGGGCGGCATCTGTGGCTGAGGAAGGATGGAGATTCATGGAGTGCTGCTGCATGGCAGACCGGAAAGAAGCGCCCGCATGATGGGTGGAATGACGGAAACGGCGCACACTACGCCTGTGTTTACGCGTCAGGCCATGGGGTGAAACCCTACCTTGCCTCGGCTTGCGCCGGATCCTGGTCTCCGCCAAAAAAACTGTGACAGCAGGCTGAAGTCAGCCTCACTGTCACAGCCAGCCCGGCGGTTAAGACCGGTCTTGTTGGTTTTGGGGGGGGAAATTGAAGTGGGTTGCGCGGTGGCCGTCTCCCGATCGTCCATCCACGCAACCGCGCTTCCTGTCAGGTTACTTGGAAGCGAGTTCCTTGGCCTGTTCGAGATGGGTCTTGAGCGTGGGGAGCATTTTCTCCGCCCACATTTTCAGATCGCTGTCTTTTGCGTCCTTGGCGGCGTCTTCAAAGTTGCCGACGCACTTTTTGTGACCGCTGCTCATTTCAGCAAGGAATGTCTTGTCGAAATCCGCGCTCTCCGTCTTTTCCAGCTTCTGGAAAGTCTCGGCGTGCTTGGGCTCGATGACGGCGGAGAGTTCCACGCCCTTGGTTGCCGCGAGCTTGGTCAGCTCCTCGTTGGCCTTGGTGTGGTCGGTGACGAGCATCTCGGCGAAGGCCTTGACGTCCGCACGGACGGCTTTCTGTGCGCCGAGTCCGGCCAGTTTGACGACAGCCATGCCGGCTGCGGCCTCTTGTTTGACGAATTTCACGTCAGCGGCGTCGAGGGTGTCCTTGTCTGCCGACATGCCGTTGGAGGCAAAGATCAGCGCCGCGCAAAAAGCGAGCGTGGAGGTGGAGAAGCGGGTGATGGATGTGTTTTTCATGTTTGGGCTGGTGTTGTTTTTGCTGACCTGATTTCTTGTCAACGGCGGCACGCTAGAGAGTGCGCGGGGCATCTTCCATGGGGTGAAACCCGAATCCTCACTTCGAGCTTTTGTGGTAGTGCCGCGGCAGCACCACGCGAAATGTGGAGCCTGCACCGGGGCTGGTTTCCAGCTCGATGCTGGCGTCCAGCAACTCGCACAGGCGCTTCACGATGGAGAGGCCGACTCCCTCTCCGGGCTGCTGGCTCAGCGGCAGCGTGAAGGACTGGGCGGGCACGGTAGGCGCGTGGTCGAGGTCGCCGGACGACTTCTCCTGCTCGTGGAGGTCGTCCCCCGCGTGCGCGGTCTGGGTGGCCTCATAAAGCTGGCGGGCCAGCGGCGCGTCGGAGCCTTCATCCAGTCCAGGGCCGGTGTCCTGCACGCAAAACATCCAGTCATGCGCGTCGTGGCTTTCGATGGAGTCCCAGATGACCGTGACGCCGCCGCGTTCTGTGTACTTGAGGGCGTTGAGCAGCAGGTTCTGCAGGATGCGCTGAATCTTGGCCCGGTCCCCATGCACACGCAGCGAGTCCGGCCCTTTCATTTTCAAAAACAAGCCACGCTCCTGCGCCAGAGGCAGGGAGGTCTCGCAAAAATCCGTCAGCAGCACGCCCGCGTCAAAGGGCACGACCTTGCGTTGCTCCAGTCCCGCGTCCAGCCGCGCCAGGCTCATCAGGTCATTGAGCATGTCATGCAGGGATGCCACGCCCCGCTGCAGCAGGTCGGAGAATTCATGGCGCGTCACTTCCGGCACGTTTTGGCGGTCCAGCACGCTGGTCGCCCCCGTCACCACGCTCAGGCTGCCCTGCAAATCATGCGTGGCCTCGCGCCAGGCCGTGGCGCGCGCCCGGTCGAGATCGTTCAGCGTGGCCAGGGCCTGCTCCAGCTCACGGACGTGGCCGTTTGCCTCTGCCTGATGCAGCCGCCAGTACTGCGTGGCGCTTTCACTGATGCCGTCCCAGCACAACCGCGCCCAGGCCCGCCGTGCCGCCGGCATGACGCACGGCTCCAGATCCGGTTGCGCCAGCGCATGATCCTCCAGCTCGTCCATCACCGCCATTTGCAGATGGCCCCACTCCTGCGTCAGCTCGCGCAACTGGTAGCCTTGCTGCCAGCGCTGCAGACCATGCTCGGTGACCTGCTCCTTTTCATTCTGCTGCGCCCTGACGTTGTCCTCATCCGGCCAGGCGCGCAGCCTGAGGGCGAAGGAATCCAGCACGCCGGGGATGTGGTCGTTGAACTGCACGCGCGTCAGCGAGGCGGCGATGGTCAGCTCCGCCACGGTCGCCGTCGCCTCGCGCCAGCGTTGCAGGATGGCCTCGCGCTGCCCGCCCAGATGCGCCGCCAGCGCGCTCAACTGCTCACGGCTGCGGGCCGTTGTCTTTGCATCGCTTACCATTGGGTGCGGCCCTGGTGGATTTGGTCCTGCAGGCTGAGCTTCGACCACAGGTATTCCTCGGTGGCATCGATCGCCATCTCATCGAGAAAGCGGTGCAGCGTGGTGGAGACGAACAGCCATGAGGCCAGGCCGAAATCGGGATGCTGGTCTTCAAACTGACGCTCATAGTGGATGAGGATGGCGCGGAGGTGCATCAGCTCGCGCAGCAGCTCGGGCAGCTCATAGCCCTGCTGCTGTCGTGTGGCGCCGTGCTCCTCGGCGTCTTTGGCGGTCTGTTCGGCCACAGTCTCGCTGCCATAGCGGCGCAGCGTGGCGGTCAGATCATCAAAAATTTCAGGCAGGTGGTTGGTGATGGCGGCCGTGTTCAGGGACCTGGTCGCAGGGATCAATGTGTCGCCGCGCACACGCTCCCGTNNGTGAGGATCGCTTCTTTTTGAGTGCTGAGATAGTCGGCAAGGCCGCCGTTGACGCTGCTGGGATGGGCTTCGGGTGCGGATGTCATGGTGCGGATGGGTGGTTTGGAATGAGCTGGATCAGGGTGGAAAAAAGCCCTGCAACCGTGTCGCGGGTTGCAGGGCCGTTTTTGTGAGCACGAGCCGGTGCGCTGGCGGCCCGTGCTGACGAGGGGATCAACTTATTTGCAGAGTCCCCAATTGGTTCTGTCCCGCCACAGGTGTGGCGGGAAGGAAATCAGGTGCAGCCGCGCAGCATGAAGACGACGAGCAGGGCGGGCAGTGGAATGCCAAGCAACCACAGGAGCGCCCAGCCAATTTTGCCATCAGCATGTTGATGAGTTTTCGGTGTTTTCATTCGGGTGGTGGGTTTCATGCCGCGCGAGTGGCTGCCACGCTCTCGGTCGGATAGGTGATGATCTCGGTGGCTATGCCGTTGTCGGGGGTGGCGGCCTCACCGGTGACGCAGATGTCCTGCGCCTCGGCGATGGTGAAAATGTTCTCGGCACGGCTGATCTCAGTGTCGCTCTCGGTGTGTACGGAGATGAGGATGTTGCCGTCCTTGAGCTTGCCCTCGTAGCGCCTGGCCTCGATCTCAGGGATGCCCAGGCCGATCAAACCGCCAGTGACGCCGCCCACGGTCGCGCCGATGGCCGCGCCACTGAGCGCCGCCATGACGGGGCCGGCGGCGATGAACGGGCCGACCCCCGGAATGGCCAGCGCGCCAATGCCGGCGATCCAGCCCAGCGCGCCACCGATGACACCGCCCGTGCTTGCGCCGGTGATGGCTCCCTCGGGAGCCTTGGTGTGCTTCTCATGCGCGAAGTCGTGGGTGCTGTGCGTGTCCGCAAACAGCGCGGAGATGTCGTTGTTGGAAAAGCCCGCGGCTTTGAGCTGGTCGGCGATTTGATCCGCTTGGACGCGGGAGGTGGCGATGCAGAAAACGGATTTGGAGGACATGGGGCTGGGGTCGGGTTCGATGGGAGGAGATTCAACCCGAGCCCGACGAAAGCGCCATGGGGTGTAACCCGACTTTTCTGCCCCGCAGGGCTGCCATCGGGTTCTAGCCTGCATTTCTCACACCATCGNNCCATCGTGGCAATGAAGTGCTCAGTGCTCAGTCGAAATCACAAGGTGAAATTCTAACTGAGCACTTTGCACTGAGCACTTTGGCGAGACGGCTACAAAAACAGGGTGACGCGCTTTCACCAAGAGTGTGAGAAATGCGGCTCCTCATCCTGCTCTCGCCCGGAACCACCACCTTGAGGGAAAACGCACCGCGAGTGTTCAGGAAGGCGCGAGAGGGTTTGGATCGGAACCCTTGCGCCATTCCGTGGGTCAGTTTCCGTCGGACCCCGCCCGCTGAATCACGCCTTCCCCGGCAGGGTCCAGTTGAAGCGTTTCGCCAGGAGCAGCTCCGCCGCCTCGGCCCAAACGAGCGTGCATTGCGTTCCGTCGTCCATCCGCACCTTCACCGTCTCCCCCGTTTGCACCGCGGTCACGATGGCCTTGCCCGCCTGCGGCCCCTCCGGGGAGCCCAGCAGCGCGCGCAGCGTGGTTTCGTCAAAGTCCATGGATGAGCGTACTTGGAGTGGGGTCGGGGTGCAACCGGCACCTGGGTCTTCCGCTTGTATCGCGGCTGGTCACGGCAGGCAGCGTATCAAACTGGCCCGGTGCTGTTCCGTTCCAAGCGGCGGCGGCAGCCATCCATGCCGCGCGAGGCCCGCTCTGCCGTGAGAGAGCTTTTCGACGGGTCCAGGCAAGTGCCTCGACGGTTCGGGATAAAAAGGATGGATGCGGTCATCCCGTGGAACCACGGCGTCGCTCCCCGGAGCCGTGGCGTCATTCCGTGGAACCACACGGCCAACCCTGGGATGGGCGGCATGAACCACGCGCCGGAGGCGGCGGGCGGGTGCGGACAAAGATTCCACGGAGCGGTGGGGAGCTGGGGCGGAACGCTGCGGGGAAAGTTTGCGGTGGCTGAAGGGCGCTCCGCGCCGGTTGCCACCGAGCGCTCACTTCACCCCGCGATCCGAGGCGTTGTCCTCGTGGGTGAAGTAAGGCTCCATCTGGAAGGCGCGGTAAACCCGGCGGATGTAGGCGGGCTCGCTGAAGTCAGGCCACTCGGCAGGCTTGAAATGCGGCGAGCGCAGCATGGACTCCTTCCAGCCGCTCATTTGGAGGGCGGCTTTATCCGTGGTGAACCGGGTCACGGTGGGTGGAACGGCGCTGAATTCGCCCTCCCGGCCGATGACCGCGCCGGAGGAGATGACGAGCGCCAGGATCCGTCCCGCAGGGAAATCCAGCAGCAGGTTTTCCACCTGGCCCAAAGACTGGCCCTGATAATTGAGCACCGGCATGCGGATGAGTCGGCCCGCCGTCTGCCACTGGCCCGATGGCGATGCCGGACTGACGCGCGGGCTCGCCCGGTCCCTGGCTTCCAGCGACACATGGACCTTTTGAACGGGTGGGATGGACGGGCTCTGCTCGAAATGCCTATAGCTGGCCGCGAGGCGCTCCGGGTTGTGGGACTCCGAAGACTTCACCATCTCAAAAACAGGGGCGCCTTGCAGTTTCTGCTGGCTGGCATCCAGGCAAAGGGCCTTGGCGGCCCCATCGTGCTGCAAAGCCGTCGGTGGCACGGATTTGAGCGAGTCGCCGGTGGAAAGGATCACCAGTACGATCAGGCCAGACTCCACATCCACCACCAGGTCTTCCACCCGGCCGAGGATTTCGCCCTGCTTGTTTTTGACGGCCATGTGAATCACATCGCTGGCTTTGGCGACGCAGCGCTGAGGCACGGGCGGCGCGGGCTCAGCAATCCGGGAGACGTTGCTGTCTTGGGCCAGAAGGGGGCCTGAGGCGGCCAGGACAGCCAGCAGGTTCAGTTTCCAGGCGTGGGCGGCATGGGCGCGGATGCATTTTCTCATACCACGCACCATGTGTGCCGCATGGGTGTGCCTGCCATGGAGTGTTCACCCCATTGGTGAAGCTGGCAGGATGTGTAGTCTGGAAGGATGAGCCACTTTTCCTCCCGCCCTCGCCGATCCTCCGGCTGCCTCGTGCAGCTCCTCCTGCTGGCGCTGCTGTATGTGCTGAGCCACGGCCCGGCGCTGGCGCTTTACTCGAGCGGACGGATGGATGGCCCCTTCCCCGCCGGCCTGACGACTTTTTACCAGCCGGTGAGCTGGCTGCGCGATCACACGCCGCTGGGCCCGCCCATGCGCTCCTACGCCGGATGGTGGCAGGGTGTGTTGAAGCGCTCCTGAGACGCCGCTGAGAAGTGGGGTTTGACCCCATGGTGAAGCCTCAGGCGCGGGGCGAGACATGGAGGCGTTCAACGCCAACCCAAACCATCCAAAACCTATGAAGTCTCTTCTGTTACTCCTCCCCGCCCTCTGCCTGGCGCAGATCCCCTTGCATGCGCAAGTCACCGTCGTCCCCGCGTCGCCACCGGCGGCCAGTGTCATCGTGGTGCAACAACCGTCCATCGTGGTGCGCACCCTGGATTCCGCCGTGGTGCAGCGTCAGTTGTCCCTGGCGCCCAAGGTGTTGATCGTGACTCCCACGCCGCAGCCGACGGTGCAAACCACCAAGACCACCACCGTGGTGGACACGCCCGGCCAGGCACGGCGTGTGTACAATTCCGAGCGCAGCGTGGTGCTGGTGGAAGACCAGGGCCAGAGCCGCGAGCTGCCGTATGTGACGCTCCCGGTGCTGTTTGAGAAGGAAACGTCCGACCTGCTCGACCAGGAGTCACGCAACGCCCTGCAGCAGGTGGCCGGCGTGATTCTGGCGATCAGCAAGACCGAGGCGGGCACCGTGTTTGACATCGAAGGCCACACGAGCACGGACGGCACGAACGAATACAACGTGGCTTTGTCCGCCGCGCGCGCCCAGCGTGTGTATGACGAGCTCACCCAGCGCTACGGCGTGCCGGCCAGCGTGCTGAGCGCCCATGGCTACGGCGAGAGCTTCCCCATGTATCCGCAGGGCAGCGAGGCTGAGATGCAAATGGACCGCCGCGTGCTGGTGGTGCGCACGAAGTAAGCTCCGCCCGATGTTCCCCGTCCCGCGCCCGCCAGGGCGCGGGATTTTTTATGCCCATGTCCCACACCTTTCGTGGCGTGTTCGTGGTGTTCTCATTTGGGGAGTACACCCCATCGCAAATGCGCCTGGCACGCATTTATCTGTCAGCCATGAAAACACTCATCCTCAGTTCCCTCCTCGTCTCAGCCTCGCTGGTCTCCTGCTCCAACAGCCCCCGGGCCCGCACCGGCACGGTCATCGGTGCTCTCGGTGGCGCGGGTGTCGGCGGCATCATCGGCAGTCAAAGCGGTCGTGGCCTGGAAGGCGCGGCCATCGGCGCCGGTCTTGGCGCTCTCGGCGGCAATCTCATCGGCGGCGCCAATGATGATCGCAACTACCGGGACGATCGCCGCGACTACCGCGACGGCTACCGCCGCTACTAACCCCTTCGATTTCAACCCCTGCGTTTCCACCTCAGCCTGACATCCTCATGAGCTACCAAGCCAGTATCCACCACCTCATCACAGGACGCTTCCTGATGCAGTGTTCCGTCGAGGCTCATGATCTGCGTGAGGCGGAGAACGCCGCGATCGCCAAGGCCGCCCTCAAGGCGAAGGCGCTGCCGCGTGACATGGACGTGCGCCATCTGCATCAATGCGCGGAGCGTCGGGCGCCAAACGTCAGCGGCGGAGACGGCGCATGAGCTGAAGCGCCGCGAAGGCACGGGCAGCTCATCCTAAGGAGATGCTGATTTAATCGACGCATCCTTTAATCTTACTCCTCCTCCTCCCCCAAGGCATGAGTATGAGCAGGAGTAAGAGGAGGATTTGATCATCTCTTTTGATTGATTCAGCGTTGCCCCAAAACAAAAGCCGGAGGTTCTTTCAGACCTCCGGCTTCTTTGCGCCGCCTGATGGAAGGGCGGAGTTACCTGGATCTTGATCCTTGTGGCCGGACCTCGATCAGATTGCTCACGTTCTCAGGCCGGCCGAGCTTCTTGGCGATCTCGCCGATCCGGTACTTGCCCTCGATCGTGTTCACCTGGCCGCGCAACGTGGTCTGGGCGTGCAGCGTGACGACCTCCACCCCTTTGGCATGCGCGGACAGGGCGGGATCGGCCTGGATGGCCTGCAGGATGCGCTGGGTCTTCTGCTCGTCGCGGAAGCTTTCCCCCTCTTCCATGGCGGTGGCGCTCCGCACCCGGCCTTCCTGTACGCTCTGCTGCGAGTTCCTGCCTTTGTTGGCCTGCACCTCGCGGTTCACATAAGCCTCCTGCTGAAAGGAACCACCGCTTCCGAGCCACTTGAACTCCGGCACACCGGCGAACTCGACCGCCGTGCTGTCCAGGATGAGCGACCTGAACGAGGGGTTGAACCGCAGCGCCTGCGGCTGGAGGATGGCCTTCTTGCTCCCGCCCATGGTGCCGGTCTCCGTCACCACATGGACCACCTGCCCTTTGGGCAGATCCGTCATCAGCATCGACACTTTCGCGATGTAGCCGCCCTTGGGATTGTGGATCGACATGCCGAGGACGCGGTCCATCCGGTGGACGTGGCCGAGCTGCAAAATCTCGGCATTTCTGACCACGGGCTGGCCGGCGAGATAGAACCATGGCTCGCGGCCAAAATAACGGTACACCTCGGCCACCCGCTCACGCTGCGTGGCCGGAGCCATGTGTGACGCGTCAAACCGGGGCGCGGAGGCAAACCGGGCCTGGCTCACGTCGAGGCGCATCACCCCGGCGTTTGAGTCCGTGCTGAGCGCCCGTGGCGCCACCGCCGTCAGGCGGGCGCCCAAGCCGAAAAATCCGCCGCCGGAGGTGATGACCGCCTCCACCAGCCGCGCGTTCGGCAGGTCGGTGGTGAAAAATTTGAGTTTGCCGAGCTTCTGGTTCTGCAGGTTCCAGACTTCCATGCCGATGAGCTCGTTGAAGTGTTTCGCCTGGCGGAGCTGCGTGACATTGCGTCCTGGGGTCGGGTTCGACTGCGCCTGGATCTGCGCCTGCACGGTGAGGCAGGACGCCAGCAAGGCGCATGCGATAAGGGGTGAGATGACTTTCATGTGTGTGTTCAAAGGGTTGGGGTTGAAGGGAGTGCCGCTCCATCGCGGCACACATCCCACCTTAAAACCCGCGCCCTCCAGCCGCCATGGGGTGAAACCCGCATTGTGCGGACTCACGGTTCGATGCGCACCGGCGTGCCCACCGCCACCGAGTGGAAAAAATGCTCCGCCATGAAGCCGGGCATGCGGATGCAGCCGTGCGAGTCAGGATAGCCGGGCAGGAAGCCCTTGTGCATCCCGGTGCCGCCGGTGATGCGCATCCAGAACGGCATGTCCGCGCCCAGATAAGTCGCGCCCGGAGGCTTCGGATCTTTGCTCGTGTCCACATCCGCCTGCATGACCTCTCCCTGCGCGTCCAGGTAAGCCCCGAACAACGAGGACCGATGATCGCGATCTTTTTCGAGAATGCGATAGTCGCCCGTGAGGGTGCCGAGCCCTTCACGCCCAGATGAAATCAGCGACACCCCCGCAAGCTGGCCGCCTTTGTACAAATACGCCCGCTGCTCCGAGAGGCTGATGCGCACCGACGGGCTGCCAGACAGGTGATCCCCGTCCCAGAACGACACATCATCCACCGGCGGTCCCGGATAAGGCTGCTGGGCCAAGGGTGGGGAGACACAGCCACTCAAAACAGGCAGCAGGAAAACGAGAACGAAGAACAGCCGGGGACGAAACGCAAAGCAGGACAACATCATCCCTCAAGCTGGCCGGAAACACCCGTTGCGGCCATGGAGTGTTCACCCCAGGGGGGGTGCTTGAGCCGTGACCATGCAGTGGGAGCAAGTTCCCCACCGATTCGCAAACACCTGCGGGTGGAGGCTCGCGACAGCGTCTTGGAGTGCGCCAGTCCTCTGGCGCTTTCGTGCATCCCTTGGCCTGCGCAAAGCTCCACAGGGGTGGAGCATTGATTCGCTTCGCTCACCCTCCGGGCAGCCTACGGCTGTCTATCTTCGCTGCGCTTCGGTTCCAGGACGCTGCCGCGCTCTCATCCTCCCAACTGCATGATTGCGCCTTGAGCCCAATGCCGTTGAGCAATCCCGTTCTGAAGGGGCGAGCCGGAGGCTCGCAAGAAAAAGAGCCGGTGGTGAAGCGAGGCTCGGCGAGCGAGAGCCACCGGACCCACAAGCCAACAACCACTTCTATTTCACCGCGCCCTGGAAGGGCGCGAGAAGGTTGGATGCCTTCCAAATGGATGATCCCACAAGGCCCGCGTTCGTTTCTCGCGCTCCTGCCGGAGCGCGGAGGATGGCAGAGTTGTGCGCGGTCCTTGGTCCGGTGGTTCCCGATGGCTACGCCATCTTCACCACCGGCTGAGTTCTTTCGAGCCTCCGGCTCGTTCATCCAAACGGGTGAGGCACAAGATTGCTTAACGGCATTGGGCTTGAGCCCAAGGTGGGGTTTCACCCCATGGACGCCGTGCCTTGACTGGCAGAACGTGGACAAATGAGGATGCCTCGACCATGAACGCCCAATCGCGCCTGCTCTCCCGGAGCTACCTGGCCGCATTGCGCAAACATCTGGCGCAGGATGGCAGGGCCGGGCTGGGGGCGGGCCGGTTGGGACACCGGGCCGTGCGGCTGGGGCTGGAGACGCTGGATCTCGCCCAGATGCACGAGGCCGCGCTGGAGACTCTGCAACTGCCGAACCGCACCGCCATCAAACGGGCGGCGGCGTTTTTCGCGGCGGTCATCGCGCCGATGGAGGCGACGCATCAGGCGGTCAAACAGGGCCGGCTGGATCTGAAACGCGTGCGCGCCGAATGCGCGAAGAGCAGCCGCCAGCACCACCAGAGCCTGGATGAGTCCATCGAGCTGCAAAAACATCTCCGGCAGCTCACGCACCGGGTGCTGGCCGCGCAGGAGTCGGAGCGGCTGAAGCTCAGCCATGAGCTGCAGGACGAGATCGCTCAGACGCTGCTGGGCATCAACGTGCGGCTGCTCGCGCTCAAAAAGGGGGCGCGGCGCGGCTCGACGGGCCTCAAAAATGAAATCACCCGCACACAGCGGCTGGTTTCAAGCTCGGCTCAATCTGTGCGGAAGTTCGCGCGTGAGCTGGGTCTTCCGCAGCACACCTGAACCGTCCCTCCATTCATGCCGATAAAACCGCCACCACCCGCTCGCAAGACGCGCCCCGCCGTGTCTGCGAAGGCCGCGTTCCCTGTGATCGCCATGGCGGCCTCGGTCGGCGGCTTGAAGGCGCTGTCGGCCATTCTGAGCGTCTTGCCGGCGGATTTTCAGGCGGCCATTGCCATCGTGATGCACCTCTCGCCGGACCATGACAGCGTGCTGGCCGAGATCCTGGACCGCCGCACGCCGTTGGTCGTCAAAAAGGCGCGCACGGGCGATGTCCTCTGCCAGGCCTGCGTGTTTGTGGCCCCGCCGAACCACCATCTGTTCGTGGCGGCCAGCGGCAGGCTGGAGCTGTCCTCGTCCTCGGCGGAAAAAATCAATTACGCACGGCCTTCCGCCGAGCCGCTGTTTGCCTCGGTGGCGGCGGTGTACCGGAAGAACGCCATCGCGGTGGTCCTCACCGGCGGCGATGGCGACGGCTCCTTCGGCGTGCAGATCATCAAGGACCACGGCGGCAGGGTCATCGCGCAAGACCGGCCCACGTCCGAGGACTTCTCCATGCCGCAGACCTCCATCGAGACGGGGGATGTGGATTTCATCCTGCCGCTGGATGAGATCGGCCCCAAACTCATCGAGCTGGTCGGCGCCGCGCTGGCAAATGAGCAGAAGCAGTGCTGTTCAGACGGTGCAAAATCGGTCATGCTCAAGCGCAGAACCTAAGCGCATGAAAAAACCGATCCCACAGCCCCGCCGACGCAAACCTGCCGCCCCGGCGGCTCCTGCGGCCAGCGCCGCGTTTCCCATCGTCGGCATCGGCGCGTCCGCCGGGGGACTTGAGGCGCTGGAGCAGTTTCTCGGGCGGGTGCCGCCGGGCTGCGGCATGGCGTTTGTCATCATCCAGCATCTGGACCCCACGCACAAAGGCATCATGCCGGAGCTGCTGCAACGCGCCACCGGCATGAAGGTCATCCAGGTCAAGGACCGCACCACGGTGCGGGCGGACTGCGTCTATGTGATNNNTTCTTCCGCGCCCTGGCGCAGGATCAGCAGGAGCACAGCGTCGGCGTGATTCTCTCCGGCATGGGATCGGACGGCACGCTGGGGCTGCGGGCCATCAAGGAAAAAGCCGGCGTGGTGCTGGTGCAGGAACCGACGACGGCCAAGTTCGACTCCATGCCACGCAGCGCGATCGACGCCGGGCTGGCGGACATCGTGGCCCCGGCGGGCGAGCTGCCGGGCAAGATTCTCGCCTACTTGCGGCGCACGCCGCTCATCGCGCGGGCGGAGGTGGTGCTGGAGGACAAGACGCAGAGCGCCATCGAAAAGGTGATCGTTCTGCTGCGCGCCCACACCGGCAACGACTTCACCCTCTACAAGCGCAACACGCTCTGCCGCCGCATCGAGCGGCGCATGGGCATCCACCAGATCACCAAGATGGCGGGCTACGTCCGCTACTTGCAGGAGAACTCCCAGGAGCTCGACCTGCTGTTCAAGGAGCTGCTCATCGGCGTGACGAATTTTTTCCGCGATCCCGCCGTGTGGGAGGAGCTGCTCACGAAGATTCTCCCTGAATTGCTCGCGAGCCGCGCGCCCGACCATGCGCTGCGCGCCTGGGTGCCCGGCTGCTCCACCGGCGAGGAGGCCTATTCGCTCGCCATGGTGTTTCGGGAGGCGGTGGAGGCGCTCAAGCCCAAGGCCAGTTTCGCCCTGCAAATCTTCGCCACCGACCTGGACCGCGACGCCATCGACAAGGCGCGCCAGGGCATGTTTCCGGCCAACATCGCCGCCGATGTCTCGCCCGCGCGGCTGAAGCGGTTCTTCACCAAGGAAGACAGCGGCTACCGTGTGCAGCGGGAGATTCGTGAGATGGTGATCTTTGCGCCGCAGAACATCATCATGGACCCGCCCTTCACGAAACTGGACGTGCTGAGCTGCCGCAATCTGCTGATCTACCTCACCGCCGAGGTGCAGAAGAAGCTCATGCCGCTGTTTCATTACAGCCTCACGCCCGGCGGCCTGCTGCTGCTCGGCAGCGCGGAGACCGTCGGCAGCGGCTCGGACCTGTTTGCGCCGCTCAGCGCCAAGGCGCGGATTTTCAAACGCACCGAGTCCGTTCAGCAGCCGGTGCCGGTCGAGTTTCCCGCTTCCTTCAACAACGGCCATCCCGCCGGGCCTGAGGCGGCGCCACCGGCCAAACCCTCGGCCAGTCTCCAGTCCCTGGCGGACCAGTTGATCCTGCGGAGCTACGCGCCGCCGTCCGTGCTCGCCAATGACAAGGGGGACATCTTCTACATCAGCGGCCGCACCGGCAAATACCTGGAGCCGGCGGCGGGCAAGGCCAACTGGAACCTCTTTGCCATGGCGCGTGAGGGCCTGCGTTACGAGCTGTCCGCCGCCTTTCCCAAGGCGCTCAAGCAAAAGGACGGCGTGGTGCTGCATGCGCTCAAGGTCGGCACCAACGGCGGCACGCAGTGCGTGGATGTCAGCGTCCAGCGGCTCGACGAACCCGGACCGCTGCACGGGCTGGTGATGGTCGTCTTCACCGACGTGGCCGCGCCAATGGCCGTTCATGCGCTTGCGGCACCGGCGGACAGCGCGCGGCTGAACGCCTCCGAGCTGGAACTCCAGCAGGTGCGGGCCGAGGCGCGGGCCACGCATGAGGAGATGCAGACCTCCCAGGAGGAAATCCGCTCCGCCAACGAGGAGCTGCAGTCCACCAACGAGGAGCTCCAGTCCACCAACGAGGAGCTCACCACCTCGAAGGAGGAGATGCAGTCCCTCAACGAGGAGCTGCAAACCGTGAACGCCGAGCTGCAGGCCAAGGTGCAGGAGCTTTCATGCAGCAGCAATGACATGAAGAACCTGCTCGACAGCACGGACATCGCCACGCTGTTCCTGGACCGGCATCTCAACGTGCGGCGCTACACCCAGCAGGCCGCCAAGATCATCAAGCTCATCCCCGGAGATGTGGGCCGCCCCATCACCGATCTCGTCTCCGATCTCGATGACCCAACGCTGGCCGCCGACGTGCGCGAGGTGCTCCGTACTCTGGTGCCCACGGAAAAGCCCGTGACCGCGCCGGACGGCCGCTGGTTCACCGTCCGCATCATGCCCTATCGCACCATGGATGACCGCATCGACGGCGTCGTCATCACCTTCGCGGACATCACCGTCGCCAAGACGCTGGAGGCCAAACTCCGCGAAAAACACGCCGCGCTGGAGCAGCGCGTCGCCAAACAAACCAAGCGCAAGTCATGAAAGCCTCCCCCGCCACACTGCGCGACCGTGCCGAAACCCGGCTACGGGAAAAAAAGCCGCGCGAAGCCGCCACCGAGCCGCAGCGCGTGCTCCACGAACTGCAAGTGCATCAGATCGAGCTGGAAATGCAGAACGCCGAGATGCAGGAGGCCCGCGACCGCATGGAGACGCTGCTGGAGCAGTACACCGATCTCTATGACTTCGCCCCGGTCGGTTATTTCACCTTCACCACCGCCGGCGTCATTCAGCAGGCCAATCTCACCGGATCACGGCTGGTCGGCATTGAGCGCGCCAAACTGGTGGGCCGGCATTTTGGCCCGCTGCTCGCCACGGGCACACGGCTCGCCTTCACCACCTTCCTCCAGCAGGTCTTTGCCAGCCAGGCCAAGCAGTCCGGTGATTTCGCGCTGCCGCACCGCACCGTGAACATCGAGGCCCAGCGCTCGCCGAACGGCCAGGAATGCCGCGCCGTGGTGGTGGACGTGACCGACCGCAAGCATGTGGAGGATGCCGTGCGCCGCTCGGAAACCCGCTACCGCCGCCTGTTTGAGGCCGCGCATGACGGCGTGCTCATCCTCGACCCCGGCACGCGCCAGATCACCGACGCCAATCCTTACATGACGCGGCTGCTGGACTACCCGCACGACCAGTTGGTGGGCAAGGAGCTGTTTGAGATCGGCCTGCTGAAGGATGAGTCCGCCAGCCAGGAGATGTTCCGCAAGCTCAAGCGCCAGCACGAGGTGCGCTACGAGGACCTGCCGCTCGAAAGCAAGACCGGGCGGCATCAGGAGGTCGAGGTGGTGGCCAATCTGTACCAGGAGAACGGCCATGCGGTCATCCAGTGCAACATCCGTGACATCACCGTGCGCAAACGCGCGGAAGAAGCCCTGCTCCGCAGCGAGGCGCTGTTTTCCACGCTCATCGAGCAGGCACCCTTCGGCATCTACGTCGTGGACGCCAAGTTCCGGCTGCAACAGGTCAATGTGCGTGCGCTGGCCGTGTTCAAGGACATCGAACCCCTGATCGGCCGTAATTTTTCCGAGGTCCTTCCACTGCTCTGGTCGAAGCGCATCTCTGATCCGATCATCAAACGTTTCCGGCATACGCTGAAAACGGGAGAGCCGTATCAAGCACCCGAGTTCAACGAGCGACGGCGGGACATCGGCGAGATGCAGATCTACGAGTGGCAGATCCAGCGCGTCACCCTGCCCTCCGGCGAGCATGCCGTGGTGGCCTTCTTCAACGACATCACCGAGCGCAAAAAGGCCGAGTGGGTGCGGCGGCGGCTGGACGTGCTGACCGCCTCCAACCAGAAGCTGGAACAGGAGATCGTCCACAGGAAGGCGGTGGAGGACGCGTTGCGCCAGAGCGAGCGGCAGCAGGGCGAGATGCTGACGCAATCCCGCGCCATGCAGGAGCAGTTGCGGCAGTTGTCCCGCCAGGTGCTGCAAGCGCAGGAGGAGGAGCGCAAACGCATCAGCCGGGAGCTGCATGATGTCATCGCGCAAACGCTGACGGGCATCAACATCCGCCTCGGCACGCTCAAGCAGGCCGCCGGGCTCAACACCAAGGACTTCGGCCGCAACATCGCGCGCACACAGCGGCTGGTGGAGAAATCCGTCGGCATCGTGCATCGCTTCGCGCGTGAGCTGCGCCCGGCGGTGCTGGATGATCTCGGCCTCATCCCCGCGCTGCATGCTTATCTGAAAAGCTTCATGGCCGACACCGGCATCCGCGTCAGCCTGCGGGCCTTCGCCGGCGTCGAGCAGGCGGACCCGGCGCTGCGTACCGTGCTCTACCGCGTGGCCCAGGAGGCGCTCACCAACGTGGACCGCCATGCGCATGCCAGCCGCGTGGCAGTGAGCATTGAACCACTGCCGCAGTGCCTCTGCATGAAGATCACCGACGACGGCCAGGCCTTCGACGTGGAGCGCGCCTTGCAGGGCGGCAAACGCCTCGGCCTGCTCGGCATGCGCGAGCGGCTGGAGATGGTCGGCGGCAGCTTCAGCATCACCTCCACACCCGGCAAAGGCACCACCATCGAGGCGCGGCTGCCGCTGCGCAAAAGCCGCGCGAAACCGACCGCCCGCCGCGCCAAAGCCAAGTCCAAGTCCTGACCGTTTTATGAAGCCACCCAGCGTCAAACTCAACGGTCACCCGCCCGCCCCGGCGGCGGCGCAACTGCCCAAATGCCCCACCGGCATCCAGGGACTCGATGAAATCACCGGCGGCGGCCTGCCACGCGGGCGGCCCACGCTGGTCTGCGGCGGCGCGGGCTGTGGCAAGACGCTGTTCGCGGCGGAATTCCTCGTGCGCGGCGCGGTGGAGTTCGGCGAGCCGGGCGTGCTGATGGCCTTCGAGGAGACCGAGAAGGAGCTGACGGCCAACGTCGCCTCACTCGGCTTTGATCTGGCCGGCCTCGTCCGGCGGAAAAAAATCGTGGTCGATTACGTCCACGTCGAGCGCACGGAGATGCAGGAGAGCGGTGAGTATGATCTCGAAGGCTTGTTTGTGCGGCTCGGGCACGCGATTGACTCCATCGGCGCCAAGCGCG
>DNXB01000416.1:9588-12458 GCA_003506995.1 Verrucomicrobiales bacterium | reverse complement strand
TGACCCAGTCGAGCACGGTCAGCGGATCACGCAGCCCGGCTTCGGGGCTGGCGCTCAGTTCGCGATAGATCTTCGACGCACGGCGCTCGACCTTCAATCCACCGGGCAGTGTGCCTTCCCTGTGACATCCTCGTCCGACACAGTCCTGCATCGCCTTCCACACACGCAGCAGAGCCACGCGCGTATCCGCTTCGGGCCGCCACGCAGATTCATTGCGCAGCGTCAGCTCACTCACTCTCAGACCAGTTTCGCGCCCCAGACGCAGCAAATCGTCGCCATTGCGGAACGGATGCGTCAGTATGCGTGGGTGTGCACTCAATTCGTCTCGCTTTGCCGTTTCCTCGTTCACCACAAAGCCGCCGCCGATGGAGTAGTACACGCGATTGAGCAATTCGGTTCCATCGGCACCTCGTGCGATGAAGCGCATCCCGTTCGGATGCTCCGGCAGTGATTCGAGGCGATGGAAAAGAAGGCCATCCTTCTCATGAAACGGTACCTCATGCGTGCCTCCCAGCTTCAATCGCTGATGCGTGCGGATGGCCTCGATCTTCGCGGGCACGGCATCCACATCGATCACCTCGGGTGTTTCGCCTTCAAGACCGAGTAGTACTGCCTTGTCCGTGCCGTGCCCTTTGCCCGTGAGGGCGAGCGAGCCGTAGAGATGCGCCTCGACTCGTGCCGTTTGCTCCAGCAACCCTGCCTCTATCAATCGCGCGACGAACCGCTGACCCGCACGCATCGGCCCGACCGTGTGCGAACTGCTCGGGCCGGTGCCGATGGTGTAGAGATCGAGGACGGAGAGGCTCATATTCCAAGCTCTTGCTTCACCTCGACGAATGCTTTGACCGCCCGCTCCAAATCTTCCCGCGTGTGCGCGGCGCTGATCTGCGTGCGGATGCGGGCTTTGCCCTGCGGGACGACCGGAAAGCTGAAGCCGATGACATAGACACCGCGTTCCAGCATCGCGTCGGCAAACTTCGAGGCCAGGGCTGCATCGCCAAGCATCACAGGAACGATGGGATGAACACCGGGCACGATGTTGAAGCCAGCGGCGGTCATTGCCTCGCGAAAGAAGCGGGTGTTCGCTTCGAGTGTGTCACGCAACTTCGTGGACTGCTTGAGCAGGTTCAGCGCGGCGATGGATGCGCCTGCGATGGTCGGTGCGAGTGTGTTCGAGAACAAATAAGGCCGCGAGCGCTGACGCAGCAGCTCGATGATCTCCTTCTTCCCGCTCGTGTAACCGCCACTGGCACCGCCGAGGGCTTTACCGAGCGTCCCGGTCAAAATGTCGATGCGGCCCATGACATCGCAGTGCTCGTGCGTGCCACGACCATGCGCACCCATGAAGCCAACAGCGTGCGAGTCGTCCACCATGACCAAAGCGCCATATTTGTCCGCCAGATCGCAAATCGTCTTCAGTGGAGCGATGAAGCCGTCCATCGAGAACACGCCGTCGGTGGCGATCAGCTTGAAGCGCGCGCCTTTGGCATCCGCCGCGATCAATTGCGCCTCTAGATCGGCCATGTCGCAGTTTTTGTAGCGATAGCGCTGCGCTTTGCACAAACGCACACCGTCGATGATCGAGGCGTGGTTCAGTTCGTCACTGATGATCGCATCCTCAGGCCCAAGGAGCGTCTCAAACAGCCCGCCATTCGCGTCGAAGCATGAGCCATAGAGAATCGTGTCCTCGGTTCCGAGGAAGTCGCTCAAACTGGCCTCCAGCTCTTTGTGGACACCCTGCGTGCCGCAGATGAAGCGCACGCTGGCGAGGCCGTAGCCCCAATGTTCCAGCGCCTCATGCGCCGCCTGCCGCACCTTCGGATGCTGCGCGAGACCGAGGTAATTATTCGCGCACATGTTCAGCACCGCCGCGCCACCATTGGCGCGGACGAGCGTTCCTTGGGGCGTGGAGAGCACACGCTCACGCTTGTAAGTGCCTGCGGCGCGGATCGCGTCGAGCTGGGTGGTGAGATGGGTTTGAAAGGCGGCGTTCATGGAAAAACAGGTTGGAAATCAACGTCAAGAGCGGCAAATTGGCCTCATGCAAGTCACCCTCGACCTACCAGAATCCGTGGCGAAGCGCCTGCCCAAGGAGCCGGCGTTGATCGCGTCGATCTTTGAGAGAGGCCTGCGCGGCATGTGGTCGGAGACGGCGGGAGCCGGGCGCGAGGTGATCGAGTTTCTTGCCAGCGGGCCGGGTCCGGCGGCGATTTTGAAGTTCAAGCCCTCGCAGGCTCTCGCGGCGCGCAGCAGCACACTGTTGGAAAAAAACTCCGCTGGTAAATTGGAGCCTGAGGAGGCTGCGGAGCTGGATGAACTGGCCCAGCTCGATTCGTTCGTCTCCATCTTGAAGGCTGAGGCACGGAAACGACTCCCGGAAGCCGCATGAGCACGACGCGCATCGGCGCGGCCCTGCGCAGACTGGTGAACAAGCGCGCCCATGGCTGCTGTGAGTATTGCCTCATCCATGAAGACGAGGTCTTGCTCCCGCATGAGGCCGATCACATCATCGCCGGGCAGCATGGCGGGGAAACGGATGAGAAAAACCTCTGCCTGGCCTGCTTTCACTGCAACAAGCTCAAGGGGCCGAATCTCGCGGGCATCGATCCAGTCACCGGCAGGGTTGAGGTGCTGTTTCATCCGCGACTGGACGACTGGAACGCGCATTTTCGCTTTCGCGGGGCTGAGATCGAGCCCCGTTCGGCACGAGGCCGCGCCACCGTGAACGTCATGCGACTGAACGCTCCGGAGCGGCTGCGGCTGCGCACGATGCTCATGGAGAGCGGGCGGGTATTTCTGTGAATGCGGCATGCGCGAGTTGGATTAGGCTGACCAGTCGAGCACGACCTTGCCGCAGTTGCCGCTCTCCA
>DNXB01000416.1:0-9558 GCA_003506995.1 Verrucomicrobiales bacterium | reverse complement strand
TGAAGATGACCTTGTTCCAGTCGATGGCGATCTGCTCGCTGGGGATGCCGAGCATGGCGATCTTGCCACCGTGGCACATGTTGTCGATCATGTCGCGGAAGGCGGCGGCGTTGCCGCTCATTTCGAGACCGACATCGAAGCCTTCCTTCATGCCGAGCTGCTTTTGCACGTCGGTGATGCTGCCGGTTTTGACGTTCAACGCGACCGTCGCGCCCATTTGGCGGGCGAGATCGAGTCGATACTCGTTCACATCCGTGATGACGACATGGCGTGCGCCCGCATGCTTCACCACCGGAATGGCCATGATCCCGATGGGGCCTGCGCCGGTGATGAGAACGTCCTCGCCCATGCATTCAAAGGCCAGCGCGGTGTGAACGGCATTGCCGAAAGGATCAAAGATGCTCGCCACCTCCTCATCCACGCCTTCGCGGTGATGCCACACATTCGTCATCGGCACGCTGATGTATTCGGCGAAGGCCCCCGTGCGGTTCACACCGATGCCGACGGTGTCTTTGCATAGGTGGCGGCGTCCGGCGAGGCAGTTGCGACAGCGACCGCAGACAACGTGGCCTTCGGCGCTGACGATCTCGCCGGGATGGAAATCGTTCACGTTCGAGCCAACTGCGACGACCTCGCCGACGAACTCATGTCCCACGACCATTGGCACAGGGATGGTCTTCTGTGCCCAGGCATCCCATTTGTAAATGTGCAGGTCGGTGCCGCAGATGCCGGTTTTGCGGACCTTGATGAGGACATCATTGATGCCGACCTGCGGCTCCGGGACATCCTGGAGCCAGAGTCCGCGCTCCGAGCGTACTTTGACGAGTGCTTTCATGGTTATGGCGGTATATTGGACATGAATCCAATAAATCGGCAACCTGAATTTTTGCTCAAGCAAGCACTTGGCCGATCACATGCCCAAAGTCCCGCTCCAGGCGCTTCCGGCCAGGAATTTCCAACTGATGCGGATCAAGGCCGAGCAGGTGCAGGATCGTGGCATGCACATCGGTGACGTAGTGCGGATGCTCCACGGCGTGAAAGCCGAGTTCGTCGGTGCTGCCATGGATGGTGCCGCCTTTCGTGCCGCCACCGGCCATCCAGACGCTGAAACCATACGGATGATGATCGCGCCCATCGCTGCCTTGCGATCCCGGCGTGCGGCCGAACTCAGTGGCGAAGACGACGAGCGTGTCGTCGAGCAAACCGCGTTGCTTGAGATCCTTGAGCAGGCCGGAGATCGGCTTGTCCACCTGCTGTGCGAGGTTCGAATGATTTTTCTTCAGGCCGGAGTGCGAATCCCACGCACCAGCGGCACCATCGCCATGCTGGAGCTGGATAAAACGGACACCGCGCTCGGCGAGACGACGGGCGACGATGAGCTGGCGCGCAAAAGGCTCCGTCACCTTGTCGTCCATACCGTAGAGTTTTTTTGTCTCGGCGCTTTCTGAGTCGAGATTCATCGTCTCCGGCACGGCGGTCTGCATGTTGTAGGCGAGCTGGTAGCTCTTCATGCGGGCGGCGAGCGTCTTGTCACCGGGATACTGCTCAGCGTTGAGCGTGTTGAGCTTGTGGATGAGGTCAAACTGCGCCGCCTGCTCCGGTTTGCCGACGGCGATCTCCGGCGAGGCAAAGGTGAGCGGGTTCTTCGGATCGACCTTGATGTTCACCGCGTCGTAAGCCGGGCCAAGGTAGTGACCGTCGCGAATATCAAAGTAACGCGGCCCCATGTTGATGAACGACGGCAGATTGTCCGTCATCGAGCCGAGCCCGTAAGTCACCCACGCGCCGAGCGTCGGCACACGCGGCTCCAGCATGTGGCGGCCGCTGTGGAACTGCACCTGCGCGCCGTGATTGTCGTCCGTAGTCCACATGCTGCGGATGAAGGCGATCTCGTCCGCACAGGAGCCGATGTGCGGGAACCAGTCGCTGATCTCGATGCCGCACTGACCGTACTTTTTGTAGCCGACTTGCAGCGGGTAAATCGTCGTGCGCTGCTTGCCGTTCGCATCGTTCACCACGACCACGCGCACCTTCTTGAGCTTCTCCGGGTCCTGCACGCTGGCAAAAGGCGTCTCACCGATGGATTTGCCCGCATACTTCGTCAGCATCGGTTTCGGATCGAAGCTCTCCATGTGGCTGACGCCGCCGCGCATGAAGAGCCAGATCACGCGCTTCGCCTTCTGCGGCAGGATCGGCAGTCCGCTCGGTGGCTGCCAAGCTTCCTCTGCGCGCAGCATGGATGCGACCGCGATGCTCCCGAGTCCGCCGAGGATGTCGCGGCGGAGGAAAGGCGTGGTCTGATGCATGGAGTTCATCGCAGGGTGACAAAGTCGTTGTGATTGATGAGCGCCTGCAAAAACAGGCTGCGGTCCTGTTTCAACGCCTGGAAGCCTTCGAGGCTTGCGTGGCGCTCTGCTTCCGATGGCGGACGACCGAGCACGGTGAGGAAGGATTGCGTCACAAAAGGCTCCGCATCGAGCTTGCCGAGCTTCGCGGCCAAAGCGTCGGCGCATTCGCGGCTGAGCTTGCTGTTCGTCAAAGCGAGCGCCTGCTGCGGCACGACGCTTTCGTTGCGGCGGTAGCATTCGAGGACGTTGCTGTTGTCGAAGACGGCGAGGAAGCGGTGCTCGGTGTCGGCGTTTTGGACGAAGTAGAGCGAGCGGCGCGGGCTGGTTTCAGACGACGCCGGATCGAGGCTCGGACCGCCGAGGGTGAGATCGAGCTTTCCGGCGAGATGCAGGAGGCTGTCGCGCACAAGCTGGCTTTCCATGCGACGCGGGTTCATGCGCCAGTAGGATGCGTTGTCGGGATCGGCAGCAACGGTGGCTGCATCGGCCTCCGCATTCGAGGAACTTCGGCGATACAGCTCGGACAGCACCATCGCGCGATGCAGATGCTTCAGGCTCCAGCCGTTGTTCATGAAATCGACCGTGAGCGTGTCGAGGATGTCCTGATGCAGCGGCGCGAGTGAGCGGCGGCCAAAGTCATCCATGTTTGCGACAAGCGGAGCGCCGAAGTGCCGCATCCAGACTTGATTCACGAGCACGCGGGCGGTGAGCGGATTGCGCTTGTCGGCGATCCAATTGGCGAAAGCAAGCCGGCGGCCCGTGCTGGTGTCGGGATAGGTCTGCACCGTGGCATTGGTGCTTTCCTCAGGCCCTTCCTGCGCCTTCAAACTCGCAGGCAACGACGTGTAAGTCTCGCCGGGAGCCGCAGCCTTCTTCCTGGTCTTCTCCAAAGCTTCTCGAGCGGCTTTGATCTTCTTCTCCGCGTCCTTGGCCTTCGGATCGGCTTCGACTTTGACAAGATCGACCTCAGCCTGCGCCAGCTTGTAGCTCGCTTCGGCGGCAGCGGCGGCTTTGGCTAGTGCTTTGTCTTTTCTCGCCTTATCCGCAGTGAATACGGCGCGAATCATCGCGGGTTTAGCCTTGGCGGCAGCAAGCTGCTTTTCAGCGAGCGCAACGGCAGCCTTGGCATCGGCGAGTGGCACCGACTTGTCCGCCGCTGGTTCGCGCAAAACGGCATCAGCGGCCAGTTCGGCGAGTTTGAAGCTATGAAACTCGACATCGGCATCGAAGGCGGTGAGCGACAACGCACCTTGGTGGCGGTTCTGCGGCAGTCGATAGGCGAGCGCCGACTCACCATTGATGCTGGCGTTGATGAGCTGGCCGCGCACGCGCAGTTCGAGCGAGTAGCGCACGTCCTGCGAGATCGTCCGTGCCACGGAGCCTGCGGGTGGATAGCTGGACTTGCCGTCGTTGCCGATCGCCACCTGAATCTTCGATCCGCCGCTGACGGCACTCATGTAAACCATCACATCGTCGCCATCCGCGCTGTCGAAGGCGATACCGACGGATTTCCATTTCTGCCCGCCGCGAATGGTAAAGCTCAAACTGGCCTCGAAGTCGGTTGGTGGCGCGGATTTGAGACGCAGTGAGCGACGTTCGGCCCCGGTTTCATGCTGGCGCACACCTGTGGCGGAATGTTTCCAGTCGCCTTTGAGAATCTCCCACTGATCAGGTTTCGCAGAGGTGAAATCATCGCTGACGAGCACCTTGGGCTTCGTCACTTGCTTCACATCTGGCTGAGGTGATTTCGCGAGCGCCTGCCGTCCTTTGTCCAGAGTAGTTTGAGCGGTGGTGATCTCGCGTTCAGCAGCGTGGAGCTGATCTTCGAGCACAAAGGGCAGCAGCGCCGGTTTGGCGGATGCTGGCGGCAGTTTGACGGATGCTGGTTGGAAAGAGGCAAACTCCAGCACTTGCGGAATGCCGGGCGTCAGCGGCTTGGATTTGTCCTCGTTCTTCTCGTCACCACGCACATGGCGGAAGGTGGGTTTGTTGAGATGTAGGTCGAAGACGCGCGGCAGACCGTTTTTCTCGAAGTCGGTTTCGCCTTGCCACGGATCGAGGCGCACATGCAGCGGCTCGAAGATGGCGCGCATGCGGTAGTAGTCGGCCTGCTCGATGGGATCGTATTTATGGTCGTGACACTTCACGCACTGCATCGTCAGGCCGAGGAAGGCGCGGCAGGTGTGCTCGATGGTTTCATCCAGCCAGGTGGTGCGGTTGAAAAGATAATAGCTGCGGGCGAGGAAGCCGGTGGCGCGCAGGTTGTCGCGATCCTCCGGTGCCAGTTCATCGGCGGCGAGCATCTGCACGATCATCTGGTCGTAGCCTTTGTCCGTGTTGAGCGACTCCACGATCCAATCGCGCCAATGCCAGATGTGCTTCTGGCTGTGGCGGAGCTGCGCGCCGAGGCCATACCAGTCGCAGTAACGCCAGATGTCCATGAAGTGCCGCGCCCAGCGCTCGCCGTATTGGGGCGAGTTCAGGAGACGGTCAACGACGCGGGAATAGGACGGATGGGAGGAATGGGAAGCATGGGGCTCATTCTTCCCATCTGTCCCCTTCAGCTCCCTCGTGAAACTCACGATCTGCTCCGGTGTCGGCGGCAGGCCGATGAGATCGAGATACACGCGACGGAGCCATATCTCCGGCGTGGCTTCGGGTTGCGGTTTGAGTTTCTTCGAGGCGAGACGTGCTGAAAGCAGCGCATCGACCGACTTGCCGGACGATTTAGGCACTTGGTAGGCCCAATGCGCACGCGGATCGGCCTCGGGCTGTTCATTCGCAATTGAGGGCGCTCCGGCGGCGAGCCAGGCTTTGAGTTTGGCGACCTGCTCGGTGTCGAGCATCGAGCCTTCGCCCTCGGGCGGCATGCGGTCGTCTTTGTCGGTGGTGGTGACGCGTTCGAGCAGCAGCGCAGGATCACCGGCGAGAATGTCACCGCCATCGCCGCCTTTGCGCATGGAAGCCGTGGTGTCGAGCCGCAGATCGGCCTTCTGCTTCAAAGCGCCGTGGCAGGCGTAGCAGCGCTCTTTGAGCAGCGGCTTGATCTCCTTTTCATAATCCACCGCCAGCGCAGGCAGCGCCATCCAGGCGAGCGCGAGCATTCCTCGTGTCAGGAGAATGCGAAGGGCTGGCTGAACGGCTGATTTCTTCATGAGCGAGGAGTCAGAGACATTACGCCGCCGAAAGAAGAACTCTTCACTGTCCAAAAACCGGCTTCCCAAGCCTTGAAGCGTCTGCCATCCTCATTTCTCATGCGTCCGCTCATCCTTATCGCCCTCACGCTTTCATCCGTTTTCGCCGGAGACGCCTCGATCATTGAAAAGACACCCGGCCTCGTCGGCTTCTGGACGTTTGGCGAGGAGGCAGGGCAGAAACGTGTTTCCCAAGGCACAAAGGAACAACACCCTCTCAGCGAGGTGAACGGCCCGATCAAACGCAGCGTCGGCGGCCCATTCTCCGGCTATGCGGCCGATTTGAACGGCAGCCAGTATTTCGAGATCAAGCACAGCGAGACGGGCGACCTCAACATCTCAGGCAAAGACGCGCAGGTTTCGATGTTTGCCGTCGTGCGCATCGTGAACCTTAAAAAGAGCCGCACCATCGCCGGCATGTGGAGCGAGGGCAAAGGCGCGAACGACGACACCGGCACGCGGCAATACGCGCTGCTCATGAACATGCCGACCTACGGCGGCAACCGTCAGCTCGTGCCTCATATCAGCAGCGAGGGCGGTGTGACGATGCGGGCCGACGGCACAAAGTTCCCATGGTGCGCCGATTACGCCGCCACGAAACGCGAAGTGCCGGAGGAGGAATGGTGTACGCTCGCTTTCACCTACGACTCGAAATACCTCCGCACCTACATCAACGGCGTGCTCGACCAACGGCAGCTCGACGCGGTCAAAGACAAGCGCAACGACCCGTATTTCACCAAAGAAGGCCCCGACGGCAAAGATCGCGGCATGAACCCCTACTACCACGGTCGCGGCATCTTCAAATACGACCCGGTCTTGCACGCGAAGACCAAGATCGCGCCGTCTGACTTCACCGTCGGTGCCCGCATGGCTGTCGGTTCGATGACCGGTGAGGCGACCATCGGCAAGTTCGGCGGCTTGGCAGTGTTCAACTGTGCCTTGAGCGATGCTGAATTGAAACATCTGCATGACGCGGCGGGTGTGGAGACGCTCAACGCCCAGCCGCCGCCAAAGCCGGTGATCTTCCGCCATCCCAAAGGCAGCGTGACGCTGGAGGGTGAAAACGTGCTCTACACGCTCGACGGCAGTGATCCCGTGGCGAAATCCAATCCGTATCTCGCCCCGATCGCGCTCGCCAGCGGGAGCACGGTGAAGGCGCGTTCATTTTCCAAGGATCGAAAACGCATGAGCGAGGTCGCGACGATGGATTACGAGCCATTGCCGGGCCATCAGCCGCTTCCCAGCACCGTTGTGCCCGTCACGCAGGATCGGAGCTGGCCCAGCTATGACTGGCGGAAGCGGCACGAGCTCACCAGCGCCGCCGTGAGGCGCTCGAAGCCGCAAATCCTCTTCATTGGCGACTCCATCACCCATTTCTTCGGCGGCGAGCAGTTCGACGGCTACGTGCTGCGCGGCAAGAACACCTGGGACGAATTCTATGCGCCGCGAAAGGCCGGAAATCTCGGTTTTGGCTGGGACAAGACCGAGAACGTGCTCTGGCGGCTCCAGCACGGATCCATCGACGGCATCGCGCCGAAACTTGTCGTCATGATGATCGGCACCAACAACACCGGTGACTGCTCTGCGCCCGACATCGCGCAGGGGATCATCGCCATCGTTTCCGAGCTGAATCAGCGCCTCCCGCAGTCGAAAATCCTCCTGCTCGGCATCTTCCCTCGCGGTGAGAAGCCCAACCCACAGCGTGAAAAGATCGCGGTGATTAATCAGCTCCTCGCCCAGCTCGATGGTGAGCGAAATGTCACCTTCCTCGACATCGGCCCGAAGTTTCTCACGCCCGACGGCCTGATCACGAAGGACATCATGCCAGACTACCTCCACCCGAACGAAAAAGGCTATCGCATCTGGGCCGAGGCCATCGAGCCGACGGTGAAAAAGCTGATGGGGGAGTGATCCGGGCCGCGTTTGCCCGCTGGACAATCCACCCGATTTCCGCTCCAATACGCCCTGCATGAATTTGAAACTCCTTGCCGGCCTTCTGACGCTCGCCAGTGCCTCCATCGCTTCCTCCCAGACCTCTGAGGCTTCTGCCGCGCCGCCGCAGCCGACGACGTTTGAGTTCCAGGACGGCGACCGGCTGGTTCTCATCGGCAACACGGTGCTGGAGCGTGAGCAGCGCTACGGCTCGTTCGAACCCCGGCTGGCGCTGGCGCTCGGAGAGACGAAGGTCAGCGTGCGAAACCTCGCCTGGAGCGGGGACACGGTTTTCGGCCATGCGCGTTCGTATTTTGGCCCCCCGGAGGAGGGCTTGCAGCGCATGGCCACTCATCTGGAGATGCTGAAGCCCACGGTCGTGATCCTGTGCTACGGCTCCGAGCTGGCCTTCGAGCGCCTCGGCGGCCTGCCGGAGTTTTTGAGCGGCTACCGCGGCCTCATTGAAATGATCCGCTCCAAGTCGCCCGGCGTGCGCGTCATCATCGCCGCCCCACCTCCACTGGAGACGCTCGCCCCGCCGTTGCCGGACCTTGCCATGGAAAACAAAAACCTCTCCAGCCTGCGCGACGCGCTGCGCAAGTTCGCGGGCATGCAGAACACGTTTTTTGTCGATTGGTTCGAGCTCATGGGCGGACTGCCAAAGCCGGGCAACAGCGCGAAGCCGCTCACCGAAAACGGCGTGCATTACACGCGTGAAGGTTACGAGAAGCTCAGCGCCAAGCTGATCGAGGGCCTCGGCCTGAAAATGCCTGACGCGCCCTCCCCCGCGCTGGAAAACCTGCGCCGCGCAGTTATCGCCAAGGACACGCTCTTTTTCAATCGCTGGCGCCCGCACAACGAGACCTACCTCTTCGGCTTCCGCAAACACGAGCAGGGCCAAAACGCGAAGGAAATTCCGATGTTCGACCCGCTCATCGCCCAGGGTGACGAGGTCATTCAAAAGCTGAAGGCCGAGGCGCTGGCGCAAACGCGCAGGCCGTAAGTCTGCGGCAGAAGACGCGGCGCTTGCTGCTTCAAACCACAGCCTTCTTCACCTTGCCGAAGTCCGTGCCGAGGAAACGCTTGGCGAGGTTCTCGGCCTGCTCGGAGTGGTCGGTGAGGTAGATTTCGAGCGAGGGCTTCGATTTCGTCGTCCGCAGCAGGTTGTCCTGCTCCAGCTTCGCTTTCACATGCGCCGCACAGGTGCTGGCGGAGTCCACGAGCCGCACTTTCTGGCCCAGCATGCGTTTCAGCACGGGAATGAGCAGCGGATAATGCGTGCAGCCGAGCACGAGGGTGTCGATGCCCTTGTCGAGCAGCGGCTTCAAATACTCGCGCAGCACGGATTTGAGCGCTGGATGATCAATCCAGCCCTCCTCGACAAACGGCACGAGCAGCGGCGTCGCCCGCGCCTCAATCATGATGTCAGGCCGCCGCATGGCGATCTCATGCTGATACGCGTGGCTCCGAATCGTGCCCGCCGTGCCGATGATGCCCACGCGCTCGCAGCTCGCGTCCGCCAGCGTCGCCTCGACCCCAGGGCCGAGCACCCCGATCACCGGCACGCGAAACGTGGCCTGCAAAACCGGCAGGGCATGCGCCGTGGCCGTGTTGCACGCCACGACCACCGCTTTGACTCCATGCGAGACAAGAAACTGCGTGTCCTCCATCGAGAAGCGCCGGATCGTGTCCGGCGACTTCGAGCCATACGGCACGCGGGCCGTGTCGCCGAGATAGATGATGGACTCGTTCGGCAGCAGATCCCGCAGCGCCCGCACCACGGTCAAACCGCCCACGCCAGAATCAAAGACGCCGAGGGGGCTGTTGGCGGTGACGGGAGTGCTCATAGGAATGACGAATGACGAATGACGANNGCAGGCGGTTCTCGGCCTGGTCGAAGATCACGTCAGCATGCGCTTCCATGATCTCCTCGGTGATTTCCTTGCCGCGGTAAGCAGGCAGGCAGTGCATGACGAGAGCACCCGGGCTGGCGTGCTTCATGAGGTCGGTGTTGATCTGCCAGGGCTTGAGAGTCTCGATGCGGTCGGCGCTTTCGGCCTCCTTGCCCATGCTGACCCACACGT
>DNXB01000553.1 GCA_003506995.1 Verrucomicrobiales bacterium | reverse complement strand
GCCAGCACGCGGGCCTCAAGGGCGGTCTTCTTGAGGTAGGCCCTCAGTTCGGCTTCCGCAGCAGCGTCACTTTCCAGAATGTGTTCAACGCGGCGCAGCGTAAGCAGCCAGGAGATGGAGCGAACGCGGCTGGGGCGGTGGTGGATGTAGTGGCGCACGTCGCTGAGGCTGACACGGTCAACGCACAGAAACCATGGCGTGTTGTCGTTCGATTCAGGACCTGTGAGCCAGCAGGTGGCCAACGTAGTGTCCGAGGAATTCCAGTGGCGCTTGGTGACAGGCACCTGGATGCACAGATCCCCATCGCGTTTGACAGCGATCAGAGGTGCTGAGCGCAGGGCGTCCCTGTTCACCGCCAGGCTGGCGCTTTGGCGCTTGAGTCCGGGGCTGACGGATTCCAGTGCGCCGGGGTTGCCGACGATCACGCGTGAGCCAGAGCGAAGGGCCCTGTTGGCTTCCTTCATCCAGTCCATCGCGCTGGGCCGGTCCGCTGCCGGCAGCGCGGTGGCAGGGTCGTCGTTGGCGACGAATTGAAAGTAGCGTTCCTGGAAGGGCAGGCTCATGAAGTTCACGGTCTGCTCTGGGGGGTAGAACTCGCCGAACAGCTTCTCGCGGTGGTCGAGCCCGCACAGCAGGATCAGGAAGCGGCGGTAGTGAAGCGCCATGTCCTCGAAGTCGCCAACGGCACTGCCGAACGCGACGTCACGCAGGCTCAGCTGTGAGCCGTCCATGCCGCGAAACGGTGCCTTCAGATCTTCCTGGGTGGGGAACAGGCGCGCGGCCGCTTCGTGGGAAGCCTCAGTCGAGTAGACGGCATGCACGTTCTCACCGTTGCGCACCAGCAGGAACACCAGCTTGTTTGCGAGCTCATTCTGAATCAGGGCGAACGGGGACATCTGACTCCCGTACTGGATGCTGCGCCGTGTGACGGCCATGGTCACAACGCACCGTGGGCGGGGAAGGATCTGATCTCGCAGCGATGTGTTCGTACGCAGGGCGCTGAAGAACTCCGGCTGCGAGGTCCAGTCGAAGCTCTCGCTGACATCGCACCACACGGCCAATTCTTCGTCCATGTAGGTCTTGGCCTGCATGAGCGTGAGGGGCTCTTCCGTGGGGGCGGCCTTGCCCTCGGTGACGGTCACGACATCCACGCTGGCGCCGGTGTAGAGGTTCAACGAAGAGATGCCCTTGGACAGTTCGTCCACCTGCTGGATTGCCTTGCGGCTGCGGGCGATGGCGATCTGGCTCTTCTCGTTGAGGTAGGGGCTGAGCTTCTTCAGCGTTTCGACCAACCGTTCTGCATGGTGCTGGATGTAGTCCGCCGTGGCCGTGGCCATGGCAGTCCTGCGCTTGGCCTCATAGGTCAGCTCGCGAACGCCGTCGGCGCTCACGCCCTCGTTGATCATCGTGGACAGGCGATCGGAGATCGTGGCCGAGCGCACGGCCAGCGGGTTGCCTTTGGCCTCGGAGCGGCGCGCTGCGCGGCGGTGGATCCGGCGCAAGTCGGCCTGGCGTGTCTCCACGTCTTGCACCTCCTTGCGAATGGCAACCTCTTCCTTTCGCTCCAGGTCGGCCAGTGCCTTCTCGATTTTTTCCTTGACCCCGGGCAGGGCCAGCGGATCGCGTTCGGCCACCGCGATCTCGTCCTGAATTGCCTGAACCTGGCCCATGACATCGGCCTGTTCTCGCGCGCGCACGGCAGCGGCGTCGTGGTCCGTGGCTGGCTCCAGATGCTCAAGGAAGTCGGCCAGGATCATGCCCAGCTGGGAGTTGCCGTGGCGAGGGTGGTCCAGAAAAAGGACGGAATGGATTGCGCCGTCAAACTCCTTCAGGTCCACCACCAGGTGAAGATCGCCGACGTTCAGGGTACGCATGTAGTTCGTGTACCGGATCTGCTCGGCCTGGGCTTCCTTTTTCACGCGCCAGTACACGCCAGGGGCCAGCGTGTTCACCGCCTCGATGCGCACGAACCCGTCGTTGTGGGGCTCGACGTCGAGCTGCTGGCTGGTGGGGATGCGGGCGATCTGATTCATGCTGGCTCTCTTTTGGCGTTGTGGCAGTATATTGCCGCAAACCTAAATGAACAAGGACGCAGAGGTTCCGCACGGTGAGCCGTGCCCGAGTCGGACGCGCTCTCAGCCTTGGGTGTCGTCGTCTGAGGGGCGTGAGAGCCGGCGGGCGATTGACTTGGCCCGATCCATGCGCCGCTCCATCACCAGCTTGAGGATGATGGCCGTGTTGACGGCGCACTTGGGGAAGACCACCGTGTCGTTGAGGCGCATCCGCCAAGGAAAAGCGGCTGCGCCGACGACGCCCACCACGCGCTCCATCTGCTCCAGGGTCAGGCATTCGAGGAGCGGGCGATCGTTCGTGTTGATCCAACCTGTGCACAGGCTGTCCATGGCCACAGCCTTGATCGCGCCCGGGACGAGTTCAAGCTTGGGGGCTTCTGGGCAATCCAGGTCATCCGTGAAGAACTCCACGAACGAGTCGTGCGCTTTGCGCGTGTCGATCAGGTCAAGGCACAGCTCCACCTGGTCGCGCATCATTCCTGGCCACGCCATCACGCGCTGGATCAAATCCAAGGTAGCGGCGTACGGCTTCTCTTCCAGTCGCAGCCGGCGCAGGATGTCCTCTGTCTCCGAGCAGTGGGGTACGAACGGCGCGACGCTGAGGCCGAGCTTTGCGCACAGGCCTTCGAGGTGGGGGTGTTCGCTGTCCTCGGCCAGTTGGTAGTCGTCGATGCCTTTGAGCATGCCTTCGCCTCTTCCGTAGTGCTCCATGGTCATGCAAAGGCGCTCCACGGCTTTGGCTGCCGCCGAGTCAGGGTTGGGCCCAGAGATTTTCATGCCTGAAGCCGGAGTTGCGCGGGGCGGCTGTGCCGCCCGTGACGTCACACCGTATGCATCTGAAAGATTGCTCATGGTTGCTCCAATCGACCGCGATGGAATCGCTTGTGGCCCGCCGGGAACCCGCGCTCAAGGATTGAGGTGTGCCGGGCGGTGTTTTCACTCGTTTGTATTATCCGCGATGTGGTACACGCAGAAAGAGAGTTTATCCAAAATATAGTAAGCGTGCTTCCGATAAGTGTGAGAAATTTCGGTGCGAGGCGCGCGCTGGAGCGTCCGCATGGATACTCAGCGCATTGAAAAACCACCGATGATGATGACCAGAAAAATTCGATCAATAGCACTCGCCATGGCGCTGGCCGCAACGCTGAGCGCAGCGCCTGTCGCGTCGGGGCAGACCGTGATGCTGTCCAGCTCCGTGAACTGCACCTTGTGGCCCAAGACGAGGAACACGCCGGTAGCCCGGGCCACCGTCAACGCATACATGACCGCGCTCAGCGTCAGTTACTGGAAGCTCCACACGGGCAAAGTGGGCGAGCATGGACTTGACCCCCTTGCGGCGCTGTCCAGCCCGGAGGAAGCTTACGGCTGGATCGATGGCTATTGCGCAAA
>DNXB01000626.1 GCA_003506995.1 Verrucomicrobiales bacterium | reverse complement strand
ATGGCTGGCGTGAAAACCACGAGAAAACCGGCGGCCATGTCGATATCGACGAGACGCATGAGGAATGGTACAAGCCTGCTCAAGCTGGCACGCCGCGTCAGGGCAAGTCGCTGCCCGGTGTGAAGGCGTGAGCGGAGCATACCCCCATGACGGGGCTGCAATATACCCTCTCAAGGGGATGGGTTTTGGCGGTGGACAGGTTGTTATTANNCCCTGCCGAACCCGCCCTCGTTCATCCGACTACAGCCTCGGTGGTTGACTACCATCCGCATCCTCCGAAACGGAAAAAGCCGCTCGCCAGCGATCTGCTCATCGCAGAGAAGGCGAAGAAGCCAGCCATCTTCACGCTCGACAATCTGCGCCGCGATGCGCTGGCCGGAACGGTCACCGGTCTGGTCGCGGTGCCACTGACGGTCGGCATCTGCCTGATGTCGGAGTATCCGATTCAGACCGGGCTGCTCACCGTGATCTTCGCCTGCGTGATCGGGTTTGTGACGTTCCTCGTCCGCCCCGGCAACTATGTCGGCACGCCAGGCGTCGCGGCGGGCCTGGCACCGGTGTTGGCGATGTGCGTCCACAAATTCGGCATGGAGAACATGCCCTTCCTCATTTTCTGCACCTCGGTCATGCAGGCCATCGCATGGAAATTCAATCTTCAGCGCTTCGTCATGAAGGCGATTCCGGTCTATTTGGTCGAAGGCCTGCTCGCAGGCATCGGACTCAAGACGGCGCTCAAGTTCCTTCCCTACACCTACGGCATCCTCGGCGAGAGCCACGAGTGGATGAGCATGGAGCGGATTAAAATGATCGGGCTCTCGCTCGCCACTCTCATTCTCTTCCTGCATCTGTTCGGGAAGTACAAGGCCAAATTTCCCGCCATTCCGTATGTCGCAGTGATCGTCTTGGGCGTCGTCTGCGGCATCTACATGGAGGTGCCGATGCTGCACATTGAACTCTTGCCGATCAAGCTGGCGCTGCCCTTCCCGGACTTCAATAACATCCCGCCCAAGATGCTGGTCGAGATCGTCGCCTACGCGCTGATGCTGTGCTTGATCGATGTGATCGAGCAGGTGTTGAGCAACGCCGCCATCGAAAAGCTTGACCCGCTCGGTCGCCCAGCAAACTCGAACAACAGTCTTTTTACGATCTGGATCGCCAATCTCGGTTCCAGCTTCTTCGGCGGCATGACGAACCTCGACGGCCTCCAGGCCTCCGCCACCAACGCCCTGGCTGGTGCCGTCACCAAGATCTCGAACCTGTTCACCGCGTTGGTGCTGTTGGTCTTCCTGATCGCCCCGCAATTGCTGACTCACCTGCCCTATTTCGCGCTCGCGGTCCTGATGGTTTTTACCGGTTGGAGGATGATCGCTGGGTTGGTGCATGTCGCGTCCCACGGTATGTATGCGCTGCTGCTGGCATTGTTCTGCGGCATCCTGACCTACACCGAGGGTATCATGGAAGCACTGATAATTGTGCTCGTTCTGCACTTGTTCATCAACTTTGTTATCTTCCGCCACGAGCACATCACGCTGATCGAGATCCTGAAAAAGTTTGCTCATAAATTTGGCGAAGACATTGATCCGCGCAGTACGGACACCATGCTCGTTCACAAGGACAAGCAGATCGGCGGCCTGCGCTACAGCACCATCAGCCACAATGCCGCCGAGAAGAAGAACCTGACCGAGTTCATCGACGACTGGGCTTTCGGCGTCAACAATCACAGCCTGCCTGCCGTGGTCGGCTGCTACGACATGAACGGCCTGCTCTGGGGCACCTTCGCCAAGGAGCTGCGTGAAGGTCACCACAAGATCAAAGGCTACTTCGAGCACCTCTTTGAGCTGGAAGACGTGCATGTGAAGTTCGAGACCGGCGAGGTGCGCCAGTACAAGGAAATCCACATCCAGTCCGGCAAATACATCTTCACCTTCAAGCGCAAGAAGGAGCTCATCAGCGTGCCCGCCCGCTACTCCTTCGTCTGCAAAAAGGAAAAGACCGGCTGGTTCATCCTTGAGCACCACTCCTCCGAATTCCCGGCCTGATTTTCATCTCCACCCATCGCTCTTCCAAAAAAACATCCAACATAACCAAGTCCCATGATACCCGCCGCCGTCATCCTCATCGTTCTCATCCTCCTCAGCGCCTCTGTCATCAAACAGGGCCATGTCGGAGTCGTCACCCGCTTCGGCAAATACCAGCGCCTCATGCTGCCGGGCCTCAACTTCAAGCTGCCACTGCTTGAGGGTGTCTATAAAAGCATCTCCACGCAGAACCAGTCCATCGAACTCGAATTCGAGGCCATCTCGCTCGACCAGGCATATGTGAACTTCAAATCGCTCATTGTGTACTCGGCGCAGGATGCCGGTGAGGAGACGATCAAGAAAATCGCCTTCCGCTTCATCGATGAAAAGAGCTTCATGCAGACCCTTGTCCGCAGCGTCGAAGGCAGCATCCGCTCTTATGTGGCAAACAAAAAACAGGCCGAGATCCTCGTGCTGCGCTCCGAGATCATCGGCGCGGTGAAGGATCACCTCGAAGAAGCGCTCAACAGTTGGGGCTTCCACCTCCTCGACCTCCAGATCAACGACATCTCCTTCGACGAGGCCATCATGCGCTCCATGTCCCAGGTCGTTTCCAGCAACAACATGAAGATGGCCGCCGAAAACGAGGCCCAGGCCCAATACCTCATCAAAACCCGCGCCGCCGAAGCCGAAGCCCGCGCCATCCGCGTCAAAGCCGAAGCCGAAAAAGAAGCCTCCGAGCTCAAAGGCGCCGGTAACGCCCGCTTCCGCGAGCAGGTCGCCGAAGGTCTCGCCAACGCCGGCAAAACCATGCAGGCCGGCGACGTGCCGCCTGGCTTCATGCTCTTCACCATGTGGCTCGACGGCATGAAATATGTGGCCGAGCACGGCAAAGGCAACGTCATGTTCTTCGACGGCTCCAACGAAGGCATGGAGCGCACCATCAAGCAGATGCAGGCGCTCAAGACGCTGGACAAACGCTCGCTCGAAGCCGCACATTGATCCGCCTCGATTGGCGCGTAATACAGGGTCAATTTTTCCATGAAACGTGCCCTCTTCATCCTTCTCGCCCTCGTCGGCGGCGCATCCGCTGCCGACCACACCGAATCCAACAGCAATCTCTGGATCAACTATGTTGGCGATCATCCGCTGTTTGGCAGCAAGTGGGGCCTGCACCTCGAATCACAAATTCGCAGGGCGGATTTCGGCGAGAACTGGCAGCAGCTCCTCCTTCGGCCCGGCCTCAACTACACCATCAGTCCGACGCTGACCGTCAGCGCCGGTTACGCCTGGGTCGAAACGTATCCGTATGGTGACATTCCCGTGGCGGCGGATTTTCCCGAGCACCGCCTCTGGCAGCAGGCCGTTGTTTCGCACAAAGCCCTCGGCCTCGATTGGACGCATCGTTTCCGCCTGGAGCAGCGCCGCATCGGCGAGGTCAACGCCGTCACCCGCGACGTCGCCAACTGGCGCTACGAAAACCGCATCCGCTACATGCTGCGCACCACCATTCCTCTCAGTGACGACAAAAAGTGGTATCTCGCTCTTTGGGACGAGTTGTTCTTCAACTTCGGCTCGAACGTCTCCATGAACTACTTCGACCAAAATCGCGCCTTCATCGGCCTCGGCCGTCAGTTGAACGACACGACGAAGCTGGAGATCGGCTTCATGGAGCAGACCGTCCAGCGTCGCGGTGGCAACGTGTGGGAAAACAACCACACCGTCACCGTCTGGCTCACCTCCAAGTGGCCGATCTGTGGGAAATAGTGGGTGGAAATGGGATGCTCAGGGGATAGAATCCAGCCATCATGCCCTCCACGCTACCACCGCCCATGCCAAATGATCTAAAGCAGCAACTTCACTGCTCCCTGGACAAATTCGAGGAGTCTGAGCTTGTCCTCGTCCACCGGGTGTTTCTCGAACTGGAGAAGCAAAAGCTCTGGAAGAAAATCGGCGAGCGGGCGGAGGCGGATCGTCAGGCAGGCAAATGGGAGGATCTTGACGAAGTCATTCGTGACGTGCGCCTGAAACTCCGCCAATCATGACCGTGGTCATCGACACCAACGTGGTCTTTCAAGGCCGTGGCATCGGTCATCCCTATCATTGCATCCTCGATGCCTGCGTGGACGGAAAGATCGTGTGGGCGGTTTCCAACGCCATCTTGAAGGAATATGAGGAGGTCATCCGCCGGAAAGAACCCGAGTCATGCTGGCATGATCTGGGGCTGCTGATGGACTACATCACCCTGACGCAGGGCACCATGCTGCATGTCAGCCCGCAGTTTCGGTTTCGCATCATCCATGCAGATCCAGACGACAATCCGTTTGTGGATTGCGCCATCGCCGGCCACGCGGACTACATCATCACGGATGACCGGCATTTCGCCCCTCTGGCTGGCGCGGGTTACAAGCCGCAGCCGATCAAACCGCTGGACTTCATCGCAAAGTATCGCGGGATTTATGTTTGAGGCATGAGCGCAGTCACCACGACATCGCCACGCGGCACAGACGCCGAGCTGCGGCTTATTTGGCAGGGGCCTGTGGAGCGTCTTTGGGTTCCTTCTGCGGCGGGGATGCCACCGACCGGATTTCCCGCAGGGAACTGCCGCGAAGGTGCTCGCCGCCGCCATGTTTCGAGACGCCGACACGCTGGGCCAAGTAGATGCCTGAGTGGCCGCTGAAGAGGTAGGAGACAAAACACGCCACCGCGAAATACACGGCGTAATGCGCGCCAAACAGCTCGATGCCCATCACCGTGCAGGCGAGCGGTGTGTTGGCCGCGCCCGCGAAGATGGCGATGAAGCCCAGCGCGGCGAACAGCGCCACCGGCTCATGCAGCAGCACGCCCAGGACGTTCCCCAGCGTGGAGCCGATGAAAAACAGCGGCGTGACCTCGCCGCCTTTGAACCCGCTGGCGAGCGTGATGGCGGTGAAGATCGTTTTCCACAGCCAGCTCAGCGGCGCGGCACCGCCTTCGTGAAAGGCGGCCACGATGGAGACCTGCCCGCCGGGAGAAGCCTCCACGCCGAGGCCCAGATAATCTCTCGTGCCCAGAACATAAACCAGGGCGATCACGATCAGCGCCCCGACCGCCGGTCGCATGGGCGCATAAGGCATCAGTCTGGCAAAGCCGCGCTGGAGGCCGTGCGTCAGTTCGGCAAAGAAACGACCGCCCAGGCCGAAGGCGATGCCCGCCAGCGCCACTTTGCCGAGCATCAGCGCCTCGATCGGCGCGTGTGATCCCGCGTTCGCCGCCACATCCAGATGATACACCGTGTGATGCACGCCCCACGCGGAGCACGTCGCATCCCCCACCACGCTGGCGATGAGCACCGGGATCAGCGCCTCGTATTGCACCCGCCCAATAACGAGCACCTCCATGGCAAAGATCGCGCCGGTAAGCGGCGTGCCAAACACCGCGCCAAAGCCCGCCGCGATGCCGCACATCAGCAGCAGCCGCCGGTTCTCCCTACCCACGCGCTGCAGCCGTACCAGCATGTCCGCCAAACTGCCGCCCATCTGCACCGCCGTGCCTTCGCGACCGGCTGAGCCGCCGAAAAGATGCGTCACCAGCGTGCCCAGCAGCACCAGCGGCGCCATGCGCGTCGGCACACCGCCGCCGGGTTCGTGGATCTCATCAATGAGCAGATTGTTCCCCTTGTCCGAGCCTTTGCCCAAATGATGATACAACAAGCCCACCGCCACCCCGCCCACCGGCAGCAGCCACAGCAGCCACGGATGCTGCCAGTGCAGCTTCGTCACCTCATCCAGGGACCAGAGGAAAAATGCCGTCGCCGATCCCGCCACCACCGCCACGGGCAACGCGAGCAAGGTCCAGCGTAAAAGATGGCCGATGTCAGAGAACAGTGAGGAGCGGGCTGGGAGCATGACGTGTCAGATTAGCGTTCGCTCCCCAGTGCATCAACCGCAGTGATTTGACAACTCCATCGAGAGCGGTGGCTATCTCTTGAGTGGGCGGCTAAACCTGGCCTTCTTCCCTAACTCGTTCTCATTGGCGAGCAGGCTGGGCCACATTCCCATTCCACACAAGGTTAGAATTCCATGACAACGGTTGCGGCATTGAACGGGCTTTTAGCGGAACCACCCGCGTTTTGGCAATGATTTTTTCAGGGGATGTTTTTCAGGGGAACTGCCGCACAAACGCAAAATTTGTGACAAACAGGCAGAGGTTGTTAAGATCATCCGATGTTGAATACCGCCCCTGAC
>DNXB01000649.1 GCA_003506995.1 Verrucomicrobiales bacterium | reverse complement strand
CGCTCGAAATCTTGTCCAGCGGCGAGATTTTCGCCTCCGAGGCCCAGCCACGCAGGGTTTCGAGATTGGTGGGGCCGAAGATTTCCTTGTCGGAGGCCTTGAGCAGATGCCAGGTGCGGTCGTGCATGCGCAGAGATAATCAAATTTGTCGCGTCTCGCCAAGCCCAAATTGACCGAGTTCGCCAAACTCCGCTCTTTTCAGAGCAAGACGGGCAAAAAATCCCCGTAACTCCGCGCCCCCATGATCCGCCCTCTGCTTTTCCTGCTCCTGACCGCCCTTGCATGCCGCGCCATCGAACCCGCCGCGTTCACGATTAAAACGATGACGGCGCAGATGAAGTATGACACCGCCGAGCTGCTCGTGCAGCCCGGCCAGCCGGTGAAAATCCTCTTTGAAAATGGCGACGACCTCCCGCACAACCTCGTCTTCTGCCAACCCGGCACCGACACCGCCGCCATGGCGATGAAGCAGATGGAAAAGCCCGAAGAGGCGCTGAAACGCAACTGGCTGCCCGATGATCCGCGCATCTGGCTGCACTCCAAAATGCTCAATCCGCATGAAAAAGAGGAGCTGAGCTTCACCGCCCCCGCCAAGCCCGGCACCTACCCCTACGTCTGCACCTTCCCCGGCCACGCGCTCACCATGCGCGGTGAAATGAAGGTCGCCCCGATGGGCGAGGGCCTCAAAGATCTTCAATTCGCCCTCTATCTCGGCAACTGGTCCCAACTGCCCGACTTCTCGAAGCTCAAGCCTCACCGCGAGGGCAAGGTGGATGACAACCTCATCCAGGTGAAACTCGACGACTACAAAAACGAATTCGGCGTCGTCTTCACCGGCAAGCTGATCGCCCCAAGAAAAGGGTCGTATCGCTTCTTCCTCTCCAGCGACGACGGCGCGCGCATCCACATCGACGGCACGGAAGTCGTCGCCTATGACGGCATCCATCCCGCCGGCGACATCAAGGAGAAGGGCATCCCGCTCGACAAAGGAGAGCACACACTCCGTCTCGAATACTTCCAGGGCGGCGGCAACATCGAGCTCTACGCCGCCTGGAAAGGCGCGGACTTTCAGATCACTCCACTGTCGAAATGGCTGCATCCGAATTGGAAAGGCGGAGCCAAAAAGCAGAAGGAATTCGATCCCATTCCCCTCGTCGTGAAGGACGAGCCGGTCATCTACCGCAACTTCATCCAGGGCGCTGGCAATCGCGGCATCGGCGTCGGTTATCCCGGCGGCATCAACCTTGCGTGGAGCGCCGAGAGCATGAACCTCGCCCTCATCTGGCGCGGGGCTTTCCTCGACGCCGCCAAGCACTGGAACTCACGCGGCGGCGGCCATCAGGCCCCGCTCGGCTACGACGTGCTCCAGCCCACCGGCGAGGTCACACCCGCGTTCCACATCACTGACAAGCCCGAGACCGCCTGGCCAGCCTACGACAAAGCGAAACGACACGCCGGCTTTGAATGGAAAGGCTACACGCTCGACGCCAAACGCGCCCCGACCTTCCGCTACACCTGGCAGGAAGCCGAGATTGAGGAGACCTTCACCACCGAAGGCAACGGCAACAAACCCGACGGCAACGCCAAACTCATCCGCACCGTGAAAATCAACGGCAAACTGCCCGAGAACACCTGGTACCGCCTCGGCGTCGGCATGTTTGAAAACAAAGATGGCGCTCACATTCTCAAAAGCCCCAAGCCTTGCCGCATCACCGCCACAGACGCACAACTCGCCGGTCCCAACCTCGTCATCCCCGCCAAACCCGGCACGATGACCATCACCTACCAGTGGGCGCAATAGCCGCTTGGCACCCGCATTGAAGTCTAGTATTCTCGACCATGGAAACGCAGCAGGACATCGACCAGCTCGCCGCCGCGATCTATCGTGACAAGGTGCTGCGCTCGCGAGCGATGACACCGGATGAGCGCCTGATGGAAAGCTTCCGGCTGTTTCACGAGGCGCTGACCTTCACCAAGGCAGGGGTGGCCGACGAACTCGGCACCACCGACGAGACGGTCATCATGGCTGAAGTGCAGCGGCGTTTCGAGGTGGTTCGCACAATCGAAGAACGCGGCAGCTACCAACCATGGCCCCCGCCATCTGCACAATCACAAGCCGCATGACGACAGACGCTGCCGCAGCACGCATGGTCGAGGCATTGACCGCGGTTGGCATCCCCAACATGCTCGTGGGCAGCTACTCCCGGAATTATTACGCCATTCCGCGTTCCACCAAAGATGTGGACATTGTGATCGAACTGCCGTCCCAGGTTTTGCTGGCCGAGCTGGCATCACGCATCGCTCCGGAGTTCGTCATGGATGCGCAAATCACCTATGAAACTATCACGGGAAATGTTCGTCACATTATCCGCTGTCCTGGTTCCGCGATCGTGGTGGAATTGTTTATTCTGGGCAATGACGAGTTTCAGCGCCACCGCTTTGCCCGCCGACGTGAGGTGCGGATTCCAGCATTGAACGCCACGATCAATCTTCCCACCGCCGAGGATGTGGTCATTCAGAAACTTCGCTGGGGACGCCCCAAAGACCTGGATGATGTGCTGGACGTCCTCGCTGTTCAGGCAGGAAAAATCGACCATGCCTACATCGAAGACTGGTGCCGCCGCCTGAACATCCTCGACCGCTATCTCGCCGTGCGCGCCACTGTGCCTGAAATTTAAATCACTGCTCAAGCCATGAAACGCCCTCTCGCTCTGCTCTTCGCCCTCTGCCCTGTGCTCTTTGCCGCCGACCCCGTCGAAGCCGACTACTACAAGATCACCACCTTCCAAACACCGAAGGAAACCGCGATGGAGGTCGGCTCCATCGACCTCCTGCCGGATGGCAGGCTCGTCATGGGCAACCGGCGGGGCGAAATCTGGATCGTCAGCGGCGCTGGCAGTGATGATCCCTCCAACGTGAGCTACCAGCTCTTCGCCAGCGGCCTGCACGAGGTACTCGGCATCGCCTACAACCCGAAGGACAAAAACATCTACGCCACCACACGCTACGAGATCACCCGCCTCAAGGATGTCGATGGCGACGGACGCGCCGACGTCTTCGACAACGTGAACGACGGCTGGGGCGTCTCCGGCGACTACCACGAATACGCCATCGGCAGCCGTTTCGACAAAGCAGGCGACCTCTGGGTCACTCTCTGCCTCACCGGCTCCTTCAGCAGCGCCGTTCCCTTCCGTGGCTGGGCGCTGCGCATCCAGCCGGATGGCAAAATGGTGCCGACATGCAGCGGCATCCGCAGTCCCGGCGGCATGGGCTTCGATGCCGATGGCGAGGTCTATTACTGCGACAACCAAGGCCCGTGGCATGGCTCATGCACGCTCCAGCATCTCGTCCCCGGCTCCTTCCAAGGCCATCCTGGTGGCAATGTCTGGTATGATCAGGCGCCGAACATGGGCCCCAAGCCCATCGACCCAATCCCCGAGGCATTCCAAGGCGACCGTGGCCGCAAAGAAGCGCGCCCCGGTGGTGATCCTGGCCGCATGGTCCAGGAGCGTGAGCGCATCAAGGAACTCCTGCCACCTGCCGTCTATCTCGTGCATGGCAAGATCGGCAACTCCGCCACCGCCATCATCTGCGACACCAGCGGCGGCAAATTCGGCCCCTTCAGCAAGCAGCTCTTCGTCGCCGACCAGTCCCACAGCAATCTAAGCCGCGTCTTCCTCGAAACCATCAACGGCATCAAGCAGGGTGTCGTCTTTCCCTTCCGCCTCGGCTTCAACAGCGGCCTCATCGGCGGACGCATGGACGAGGAAGGCCGTGTCTTCGTCGGCGGCAGTGATCGCGGCTGGGGCGCTCGCGGTGGGAAGCCCTTCTGCTTTGAAAAATGCGAGTGGACCGGCAAAACGCCCTTCGAGGTGCATGAGATGCGCGCCAAGCCCGACGGCTTCGAACTCACCTTCACCCACGCGGTCGATCCGACCACCGCTGGCGACGTGAAAAGCTACTCCATGCGCGAGTTCACTTACGCCTACCGCGAGCAATACGGCGGCGACGAGATTGACGAAATCATTCCGAAAATCACCGCCGCCCAAGTCGCTGAAGACGGCAAGTCCGTCCGCCTCACGATTTCACCGCTCACCCAAGGCCATATTCACGAACTCCATCTCGACGGCGTCCGAAGCGCGGAAAAGCTCCCCCTGCTCCACACGGTGGGTTATTACACGCTGAACGAGATACCGGCCAGATAAGGCTGCCTCAAGGCCGCGCGGCAATCGACAGCTCGATGATGTGCGCGCAGAGGTCAGGAAACTCGATGCCCACGGCTTTCGCGGCTTTTGGCAGCAGGCTGCTGCTGGTCATGCCGGGGATGGTGTTGATCTCAAGGACGAAGGGCGCTTGATCGCTGTCACGCAGCATCACATCGACGCGGCCATAGACTTCCGTGCCGCAGGAGCGGAAGGCTTTCAACGCGGCGTCCTGCACGGCCTGCGTCACCTCGGGGCTGAGATCGGCGGGGCAGTGGTAGTTCGTTTTGCCGGTGCCGCCCATCCAGGGATACTTGTTGTTGATGTCGTAGAAGCCTTCCACCGGCTCAATGTGGATGATGGGCAGCACCTGATCGCCCAGAATGCCGATGGTGAGTTCTTTGCCGGAAACATAATCCTCGACAAGCGTGTCCGTGCCGAACTTCTTCGCGTCTGCGATGGCGACATCGAACTCATGCTGATGATGGCAGATATGCACGCCCACGCTGGAGCCTTCACGCGGCGGTTTGACCACGAGCGGGAAACCAATCGCGAGCGGCTGGCTGCCATCGAGCAGATAAGTCTGTGAACGCGGCGTCGGAACCCCGGCGGCGATGAAGCGCTCCTTGCTCAGCAGCTTGTCGAAGGCAATGCGGCTGGTTTCGACGCCCGCGCCGGTGTAGCGGATGCCCCGCTGCTCCAAAAGAGCCTGAATCTGACCGTCCTCGCCAAAGGTGCCGTGAATCAGGTTCATGGCGATGAAGGTGTCCGCCGGAACTTCAAAGTCCGGTCCGGTCACGTCGATCTCAGTGACGATGGCTCCCTTGCCGCGCAGCGCCTCGGCGACGCTTTCGGCGGTTTTGAGAGAAACTTTGCGTTCGGAGCCGGGGCCGCCCATGAGCAGGGCGATGTTCTTGTTCGTGAGATCGAGCATGGTGCGCAGATATGGAATGAGCAGGCCGGATTGGCAAAGGAATCCTGGCAATGTCCGTGCCATGCGCCACGTCTTTCCCCGAACCATGAAGCTGTGTCTCTTTTTCACCCTCCTTCTCGCCGGAATGGTCGTGGCGGCGGATTTTGATCTCCTGATCACGAATGCACTGATTGCCGATGGCAGCGGAGCGCCGCTGGTGAAAGGCAGCATCGCGGTCAAAGGCGGCAAAATCGTCGCGGTGGGTCAAATCGAGGGCGCGGCGGATCAAATCATCGACGCGGGCGGCAACGTGGCCGCGCCGGGCTTCATTGACGTTCACACGCACTCGGAGGACATCTGCCTCAATCCGGCGGCGGCGAATTTTCTGCGCATGGGCGTCACGACCATCGTCACCGGGAACTGCGGCCATTCGCGCACCGATGTGGCGAAGTTTTTCGCGGAAATCGAGGAATCCAAGGTCGCCCTCAATGTCGCCACCCTCATTGGCCACGGTTCCGTGCGTGACCAAGGCATGGGCGGCAGCTTCATCCGTGCCCCGAACGCGGAACAGCTCGCGGTGATGAAAGGACTCGTCGATCAGGCGATGAAGGACGGCGCGGTGGGCCTGAGCACCGGCTTGATCTATGTGCCCGGCTCCTTCGCCAAAACCGAGGAACTCATCGAACTGGCGAAGTCCGCCGCCGCGCATGACGGCATCTACGTCAGCCACATGCGCTACGAGACTGTGCGCATCTTTGAGGCGCTGGATGAGATCATCCGCATCGCAAAGGAGGCGAAAATCCGTGCCGAGGTCTCCCACATCAAGCTTTCCGGCCCCACCGCCTGGGGCAAGGCCGCCGAGGTGCTCGCCGTGCTCGACAAGGCACGCGCCGAGGGTTTGCAGATCACGCACGATCAATACGCCTACACCGCCTCCAGCACCGGCCTGCGCCAGACCTTGCCTGACAGCGCTTTGGAAGGCGAACGCGAGGATTTCATCGCCCGCATCGCAGACCCGCAGCAGAAAGCCGAAATCATCGCCCAGATGGCCGAGATGCGCGTACGTCAGGGGCGCAAGGACTACAGCTATGCCGTGATCGCCCGCTGCAAGTCTGACCCGACGCTCAATGGCAAGACGATTCCCGAGGCAGCGAAGATGAAACGCGGTGCGGACACGCTCGAGGATCAGATCGAGTTCATTCTCGATCTCGAAGCCCAGGGCGGCGCCAGCGCCATCTTCCACGGCATGAACGAGGATGATTTGCAGGCTTTCCTGAAGCATCCGCTCACCATGATCGCCAGCGACGGCGGCCCGCGCCGCCTCGGCGAGGATGTGCCGCATCCGCGCAGCTATGGCAACAACGCCCGCGTGCTGGGCCGCTACGTTCGCGAGTTAAAACTGCTCAGCCTCGAAGAAGCCGTGCGCCGCATGACTTCCCTGCCCGCGCAGACGTTTCGGCTCAAAGATCGCGGCCAGCTCAAAGCGGGAGCCTTTGCCGACATCGTTATCTTCGATCCCGCCAAAGTAACTGATCCCTCCACCTTCAACGATCCGCACCACCACGCCGAAGGCTTCAGCGATGTCATCGTGAACGGCGGCGTGGTGATCCGCGACGGCAAGCTCACCGAGGTGCGCAGCGGCGGGCCGTTGCGGCTCAAAGAGCCTTGAGAACCCACTCGCCCATGCCTTTCGCGTCTTGATCACCGACCACGGCTTCCTCCTGGCATTCCTCGGGTGAAAAATCACCACGCCGGGCGATACGTCCGGCCTTCCAAACATGAACCTCACGCGGATACGGCCCCACCTTGCGCGGATCGCTCCAGGTGTGAATGCCGAGAGTGCGCGGATTGACGGCAGCGGCGATGTGCATGGGACCGCTATCGACGCTGATGCAGAATTTCGCCTGCCGCATGATCCAGATCAGCTCTGGCAATGAGGTGCGGTGGCTCCAGTCGTGAAGGTGTGCGCCAGTGGGGCGGGTTTTGTCGTCCGTCATACCGACGAGGACGACGGGATGCGGTGCCAGCGCATCGCAAAGCGCCTGCAAGGCCGAATTCGAGAGCGATTTACCCTCTCCCCTCGACCACGGATGCAGCGCGATGAAATTCGGTAGCGATTCCGGCCAGCCAGCCGGTGAAGTGCCGGGCGTGAGCTCAAAGGTGATGTCTTCCGGCTCGATCTGGATGCCCAGGGCACGCGGCAGCTCCAGGTAGCGATCCACCGCATGCGCTCCGGCATTCACCGGCACGGTGTGATTGTAAAACCAGTGTGCGCCTTCACGCGCATCCGAAAGACCGATGACGGACTGCGATCCACGCCAACTGCTCGCGAGGCCGCTGCGCAGCAGGCCTTGGAAATCGAGCACGATCTCCGGCTCCTCGCGCGGCAGGCACATCCAGGTGCGCCGCCAGTTCCAGAAACGCAGCAGACCAACAAGGCCGCGAAAGGTTTTGCGAGGGAACGGGATGACCTCGTCAATCAACGGGCTGCCTTGCAGGATCGGCATCCATTCGGTGTTGGCGAGCCAGCGAATCTTCAGATGCGGATGCGCATCACGCAGCGCTTTCACAGCAGGCAGAGTGTGAACGATGTCGCCCAGTGAGCTTGGTTTGACGATGAGCGCAGAACGGAAGTCGCTCAGGCTGGGAAGTGATATGGATCTCATCCGTTGTTTCCCCTCGTTCATCGCGATTTAAACGTTGCGTGAATGGTCAGGCCGTTTTCGCACAACGGCAGTTGCCGCAATGCCAAATTGATAAATCTATTTTCGAAGTCGAACCCCCGTCCATCCACCCAGAGTGAAGTGACTTCGCTTTCTGCGGGATCGATTATTGCTCGTCCCGTTGCGTCGGTAAATGCAGCCGGGCCTGTTCCTGAGTGGCTGCTGGATAAGACTTTGATGCCTGGCACTGGTTTTTTGTGCATGTCGAGAACCGTCACGATGATTTTGCCAGGAGCTCCGCCTTCCTGAAGCTGTAGAGAGATCTTGCTGTCGCCATATCGCACAGGCAGACTTAGCCAGAGCATGAAATCCAGCAGCCAAATGACAAACCATGTTCTTTTCATTTCCGTCCAGTGGCGTTTGGCCCTCATGGCGGGATGAACGCTCATTTCCCCAGCGCAAGTCGATCGGCGAGCAACGAGGGCAGGCCGGCGGCGCGGATTTTTGCCTGCGCGGTCTCGATGTCGTATTCGAGACGACGGATGGTGATGGTCTGGGCCTGCACGTCGTAGATGGCGTAGGCGGCGCGCCAGTCACCATCACGCGGCTGGCCGACACTGCCGACATTGACGAAATACTTCACGCCGCGCTGGATGATCACATCGGTGCCACGGGCGGCGCGGACGGCGTCGTCTTTTTCAAAAATGCGTGGCACATGGGTGTGGCCGTAGAAGCAGACCTGGGTGAACTGGTAGCTGAAGCTGGCCATCGCGTCGAAGCGGTTGGTCACGTAGCCCCAGTTGCCGGGGGAGTCGAGCGTGGCGTGGACGATGGTGAAATCACGCACCTGGCGCACGAGCTTCAGGTCGCGCAGCCACTGGCGCTGCTCGTCGCTGAGCTGCTGGCGGGTCCAGAGCAGGGCGTTCTGGGCCAGGGGGTTCAGTTCTTCGAGCGTGCTCTCGCAAGCGGCTCCCTCGTCGTGGTTCCCGCGCACCACGGGGCAGCCCAGGTCCTGCACCGTTTGCAGGCACTCCACCGGATTGGCCGCGTAGCCGACAATGTCGCCCAGGCAGACGTAATTGGAACAACCCTGCTCCTGGGCGTCCCACAGGACGGTCTGCAGGGCTTCCAGGTTGGCGTGAATGTCTCCGAAAATGGCAAATTTCATCGTCTAGGTTGGTCGGCGATGGCCCATCTTCGGGACATGCGCAGGGAAATCAAGCATTTCGGCATACGAAGGCGCCGCACAGGGTCAACGCAAGCCCCGCAGACTTGTTTCCACCAACGAACGGGGCGGATCACCCGATCCGCCCCGTTGCATTTGAGAAGGTACCAACAGCCAGAAGGAACACCTCTTTGAAATTTGCGACTGAACCGTCTCCAGTTCGTTGTCTGATGGCATTCTGTCACAAGACAAAAACGATGCGTCAGACAGGCGTAAATGAGTTGTAAGCAGAATGTAAAAGCCGCCCGCAGCCTGTAGCGAAAGCGTGGACACAAGAACCCCAGGATGGATTAACCACGGCAAAGCTACTGATCGAGAACTGCCATCGGAAAATCGGCGCTGGGCGTGCGTTGGGCGGCCATGATGGCTTTCATCTTTGCCACGAGATCGGGATGCTCGGCGGCGACGTTCTTCGTCTCGGCGGGATCAGTGGCGATGTTGTAAAGTTCCTCGCTCAGGGTGGCTTTGGCCTTGGCTTTGCCGCTGCTCATGAGGTTCATGCGCAGGAGCTTCCAATCCCCCATGCGCAGACTTTGCTGGCCGCCGTAGCCGTGGAACTCGCGGTAGAGAAACTCGCGCTCAGGCTGCTTTTCCCCGAGCAGTGTCGCGGCGAAGCTGATGCCGTCGCTGCTGGAGGATGATTTTTCCTTCGCGCCGACGAGTTCGGCAAGCGTGGGCATCCAGTCCTCGAAACCGGTGACGTGGTCGCTGACGCTGCCCGCTTTGATTTTCCCTTTCCAGCGCACGATGCCGGGGGAGCGGATGCCGCCCTCGTAGAGCGTGCCTTTGCCATCGCGGCGGTTCTCGTTGGAGTTGAAGAACTCACAGTCCGTACCAGCGAGGCCCTGGTGGGTGCCGTTGAGCGGGCCATTGTCACTGACGAAGACGAAGATCGTGTCGTCATCCAGACCCAGCTCGGTGATGAGCATCATCAGGCGGCCGATCTCACGATCCATGCGCGTGATCATGGCGGCATAGGCGGCCTTGGGCTTGAAATGAGGGATGTAGCCTTTGCCGCCTGGATAGGGCGGGTCGTCGAACTTGCCGATGTACTCGTTGAGAGAGTCGTCTGGCACCTGGAGCGCGACGTGAGGCACGGTGGTGGGCCAGTAGAGGAAGAAGGGCTTGTCCTTGTTGTC
>DNXB01000330.1 GCA_003506995.1 Verrucomicrobiales bacterium | reverse complement strand
TCCCTGCCAAATACGGCGGCGCGGGCACGGAACTCCATCATCAGATCGTTCTTTGGCTGTCGATGGGACTGGAGGTACACCTGATTCCCACCAGCCCGCATGCGGAGCGTGAGCCGCTGTTCAAGGCCATGACGAACGCAGGGGTCGTCATTCACCCCCACAACGAATGGGACTGTCTTGGCCCGGAGGATGTCGTGCTGTCGTTCTGCAACGCCGAGTTCCTCAAACACCTGCCGGAGATTTTCCAGCGCACGCGCAAGACCGTCTTCATCAACTGCATGACTTGGCTCTTTGAGGATGAAAAGCGTCGGATGAAGGAGGGCATGATCCGCATGTTCCTCTACCAGAATGAGCAGGTGCTTCAGAAAAACAGGCCGCTGCTCCAGGCTCTCAATCCCGACCCTCGTGTCAAGCATCTCACCTTCAGCCCCTACTTCGATGACAGTCTTTTCCCTTTCATTGAGGAGCGGGCGGAAGATCACTTCGGCTGCGGTCGCATCTCCCGCCAGGATGCCGACAAATTTGCCGCCAACACCCTCCACATCTACGAGTACTTCGTCGCCCCGGTCCTCAAACGCGGACTCTTCCTCGGCTTCGACGCCCGAAGTGAGAAGAAGATCGGTCGTCCCTTTTCCTGGATCACCACCGCCTGTGACAGCTCCATCATCAGCCAGCAGGATTTTTACAAGCACTGCCAGATCGTTCTCCAACCCAGCGACACCACCGAGAACTGGCCCCGCGTCGGCTTCGAGGCCATGGCCAGCGGCAGCGTCCTCATCGTCGATGACCGGGGCGGCTGGCAGCAGATGATCGAGCACGGCAAGACCGGCTTTCTCTGCAAGCACGAGCGCGACTTTATCTACTACGCCAGCAAAATGGCCTACGAGCCTGAACTCCGCCGCGAGATCGCCCACAACGCCCGTCTGCGCGGCAGGGAACTTGGCGGGCTGGAGCAATCCAAGGCCAGTTGGTCCCGGGTGTTTCAGGAACTCGATGACATGGAATAACAACGAACACCGACCTGCACGAAAAGCCGCACATGGGACACCCAGGCATCGGCAGCAGAAGCCAGCTCATGAATCTCATCTCAGAACGATTCACGATCCTGAAGGAGTCGCGCAGAGGGGCGTTCAAAACCTGCCGGGACGTGTCATTCCTCCTTCAAAAACTCTAGCCGCCCGTCTCTCTGAAGTTTTTGAATCACCCGGAACTCCTTCTCAGGTTTGTGCAGGGTTCCCCGGACCGCATTGTCCGAATAGTGGTGCTTTTCACGCTCCCACCAGTCAAAGCCGGTGATCGTGATCCTTGGGTGTGACTTCAACATGAGCCAGATGGCGATCATGCCGCTCGAGTAGGGGAAATAATCCTGGTCCTGGGCATACTCTTGCAGCTCAAGAATCGTGCCACGTTCCACCTTCGAGACAGGACAGGAAAACACGGGAGAGAGGGCCTGCCACAGCTTGCACTTCTCCCGGTCCCACTGCCAGGAGTGCAAATACACGCTACGGTATGGCTTGAGAATCAGCGGATGACGCTTGTTCTGAAATGGAATGACATTGAACCAGATCGTGGTCTTGGTGCCCGTGCATGCCTCATGTCCTTCGGTTTTGTAGGCGTTGAAACGCAGCACATCGTCAAACGCGTCGATGAGAGCACCATGCTCCTTCTCAATGAGCGAGGTGCCGTTGCCGATCACGATGAGGGAGTTTCGGTGATGTTCGGTAGGTGCCATGAGGAAGACAGGTGCGGCGTGCCATCAACGCAAATATCCGCGCCCTTGTCCACCCTCAAGGATGTGTTTTTCTCATTCAGGTTAATATTTTGTTGTTGAGCTTTTCAATCCAAATGTCGTAAAAGCAAAATGCCATGAATGACTATTACCTCAACCGCCTCAACATGGGCCGCAAGGTCTTTGCCTGCCTCGACCACGCCGATCACCTGCCTCTCTGGCAGAACCAGCCCCCGCTCCGCCTGACCACAGCCATAGGAGAGGCGCGTGCCAAACTCGCCGGACTCGAAACCCTGGCCCAGGCCCAAACCCAGGTGATCACCGGCACTGCCGCCGACAAACGCCGTGAGGAAAAGGAACTCGAAGACGCCGCTCATGAACTGGCCCGCCTCGTGGTCCGCTGCTGCCGAGTTCAAGGAGATGAAACATCCATCGCCACCTACGACCTTCCGCTCTCCGGCTGGCGGCGCATGCGGGATGAAATCCTGCTCCAAACCGCCCGCAATCTGGAGGCCAAGGCAGGTGCGCTCTCCGCGACTCCCCTCGGAACCGACTACGGCATCACCCCCGCCGCCGTCGCAGCTCTCAAAAAAGAAGCCGACGACTACGCCGCCCTCATCGCCGCGCCCGACGACGCCATCGGCGGCAAAGCCGCCACCACCAAGCAGGTGCGTCCCGCCTTTGCCGCCTTCGAGGACCAGCTCCAGGAAATCGACGACCTCCTCCTGCCGCTGCGCCGCACTCTGGCAGGAGCCATCTTCGTCGCCAAATATCAAGAGTCCCGCACCATCAACGACCGTGGTCGTCGCCCCGGAAAAGAGGAGCCAGCTCCCGCCCCAACTCCGTAGCGGCGGGCGTCAGCACGCCGAAAGCCCGCGCAGACTCCCAAAAGGGCCATTGCAGAACTTTTCGGGCTTTTTGCAAAGCTCGGCGGCTTGATTGCAGCGTATTGAGGCGCATTTACAGCGTTTTTCACCCTGATTCCAGCGAACTGCAGCTGCTTTGCAGACTTTGATGCTCTTTTGCAGCCGCCAGCGAGGCTTTCAGCAGCCGTTTTGCTCCCGTTGCAGGCGTTGGCGGCTGAATTGCAGCAGTTGCAGGCGTTTTTGCAACGGTTTGAGACGCTCTTGCAGCGGTTCGAGACGCCCCTGCGGGTGCCGCAGCCGCTTTTGCGGCATGCAGACTGGCGAACGTTGCTTGCGGCCCGCGCCTGCCCTCGCATCATGCGCCCATGCCTTTGAAAGAGAAATCACTTCATTCCGAAGCCCCTCCCGCACCACCGAAGCTGCGCCTGACCGAGGAGCATTTCATCAACCGCGAGCTGAGCTGGCTGGCCTTCAACTCGCGTGTGCTCGACGAGGCCGCGCGCGCCGACCTGCCCGTGCTTGAACGTGTGAAGTTCCTCGCCATCACCGCCTCGAACCTTGATGAGTTTTTCATGGTCCGTGTCGGCGGCCTCCAGCTCTTGCGCGAGCAGGGTCTCCGCGCGCGTGACAGCGCCGGGCTCACGCCCACGCAGCAGTGGGAGCAGATCCACCAGCATGCCGCCGCCTTCGTGGCGCGGCAGTACAACATCCTCAACCAGCAGCTCATGCCGCTGCTGAAGGGAAAGGGCATCCGCCGCCTCGTCATCGCCGATCTCACGCCCGCTCAGCGCACGCACCTGCGCGAGTACTTTGCCGAGCACATCTTCCCGGTGCTTTCACCCGTTGTCGTCGATGACGCGGGCGCCCGCGCGGCCATTCCCGCGCTGAACATCATCCTGCTCTGCACCGTCACCAGCGAGGACCAGGGTAATGCTGAAAAGCGCCATGTCCTGCTGCCCCTCCCGGCCAATCTGCCGCGCCATGTCGTCGTTCCTGACCCCGATGCCGGCCAGCATCTCTATGTGAACCTTGAGGACGTCGTCACCCTCTTCATCAGCGAGTTCTTCCCTTCTGAAAAAGTCTCCGCCCCCGCCCGCTTCCGAGTCAGCCGCAACACGGACATCACCATCGATGACGAAAGCGCCTTCGACCTCGCCAGCGAGATGGAGGAAGTGCTCGAAGCTCGGCTGAAAAGCCCCGCCATCCGCATCGAGATCGAATCCCGAGCCTCGCGCGATCACACACGCATCATCCGTGATCTTTGCGGCGCAAAAACCGCGCAGGTCTATGACATCCCCGGCGAGCTCGACCTCCGCGCCTGCTTCCAGATCGCCAGCATCTCCGGTTTCGACGAATTGAAGGTCGAGGCGTGGGACAGCCACCCCAGCACTTCCATCACGCCCGGAGAGAGCATTTTCGACGCGATCAAACGCGGCGACATCCTTCTGCACCATCCCTATGAGAGCTTTGACCCCGTGCTCGCGCTGGTGGAAGAAGCCGCCGCCGATCCGAACGTCATCGCCATCAAGCAGATCCTCTACCGCACCGCGAAAAACAGCCGCATCATCTCCGCCCTGATCCGCGCCGCGCAGGCCGGCAAGCACGTCACCGTGCTTGTGGAGCTGAAGGCCCGTTTTGATGAGGCCCGCAATCTCGAACGTGCCGCCGATCTCGTCAACGCGGGCGCCCAGATCATCTACGGAGTCGCCGGTTTGAAGACGCATGCGAAGGTCTGTCTCGTCATGCGCCGCGAATCCGGCCACATGACGCGCTACATGCACTTCGGCACCGGCAACTACAACGAGGCCACCTCCAAGCTCTACACCGACATCAGCCTGCTCACCTGCCGCGCCGAGTTCGGCGCGGACGCCTCCGCCTTCTTCAACACCGTCACCGGCCGCTCCCGCTTCGTGCATTTCAACAAGCTCAGCATGGCACCCTACGGCCTGCGCGAGAGGCTCGTCTCCATGATCCGCAGCGAGACCGCCCGCGCCCGCCAGGGCGAGGCCGCCGAGATCATGCTCAAGATGAACGCGCTCGAGGACCGCCAGATGATCGAGGCGCTCTACGAGGCATCCCAGGCCGGTGTGAAGGTCCGCCTCAACGTGCGCGGCATCTGCTGCCTGCGTCCCGGCCTCAAGGGCATCAGCGAGAACATCAGCGTCGTCAGCATCATCGACCGCTACCTGGAGCACGCCCGCGTCTTCTGGTTCCGCCAGGGCGGCAAACCGGTCGTCTTCATCGCCAGCGCTGACTTCATGAACCGCAATCTCTCGAAGCGCGTCGAGCTGCTGACACCCGTCGAGGACAGGGAGGCCCGCAAACGCCTCCATCACATCCTGGAGACCCACTTCGCCGACACCGCCCGCGGCCGCACCCTCAAAGCCGACGGCACCTGGTACCTCCCTCACGTCACCGCCGCAAAGTCCCGCCGCTCCCAGGAGCAGTTCGCCAAAGAAATGATCAAACGCGCGCGCCAGGCGAATGAGTCACCGGACGTGTTGGTGCCGCACACGCCGAAGTGAGCCGCGTCTTTTCTAAAGACCGGCCTCAAACTGCTGCTGCAAGCCTTTGCCGCGCTCCTCTAGTTTTGCGTCGTAGCCGGGGAAACTGCCTTTTGTCCCAAAATACTGCGCCGCAGGCATCGCGGGATGATCGGCATGCTTTTGCAGTTCGTTGAAGAAGGTCACGAAGTGTTTGTTCGTCACCAGCGTGCGCACCAGCAGGTCAGAATCGAGCTTTCCTGGTGTGGTTTGATGCTTTTTCGCCAGCGCGGCGGCAAAACCAGCCGCTTCGCCGGTTTGCATCCACACGGGTTCCAGTCTCACCGCACCCCACGCCACATGCGTGGCGCTGAGGCAGACGGGGACGAGCAAGTTATCGACTCCTTGTGGCAGCAGGCAGCGATATGGGATCTGTGCTGGGCGGGTTTCCTCGGTGAGGATGAGTTTGCCGTCGTAAGCATAGCCGGGGCGGCGATCCGTCGTGCAGTCGTGCGAATCCATGGACCAGTCGGTGAAGGCGATGCTGTCGGCGTGGATCGGGGTGCGTGTCTGGCCGGAGGCGGCCATGTTGTCATGCTGGGTGAAGACATGACGGCCCACAATGCGGCGTGCCTCACGAACATAGAGTTCATACGGCAGGTTGTGGCTGTCCGGGTATTCATCGAGCGGCAGACCGATGCGGCGGAAGCCTTCACGCTTCGCCGCAGGCACGGATTCGTCGTTTTGGAGGAACCACATCAGGCCGAGCGCGAAATTCGTGTGTCGAGCGATGATCTTCTCGCGCTCCGGCCATGTCGCGTCGGGATACGCGTGGTTCTCGCCGGGCAGGATGGCGCTGTTGAAGGTGCTCTTGCCATTGAGTCCGCCCGCGTTCATGCCCTTGCGATTGTAGTTCACATACTCGTCGCGGTTGTAGCCCGGTGGCTTCTCTGGCAGGCGGATGTTGCCCGGTTCGTTGCTGAGGCAGAAGCGGTGATTGAATGCCTGAATCGCTCCATCGGCGGTGAAGGGACTTGTCGGATCAATGCTGCCCTGAACGTGCCCGTAAGTGTGCAAGTTGAGCTTTCCCTCAAGCACGTCCTTCGGCCCCTTCTCGCCGCTGATGTTGGTGAAAACCTTGCCTGCATGAGGCTCACCAAACTCCTCGCGGCTCTCGCGGCCCACGCGATACGGCACCTTCGCCAGCGCGGCGAGATCGCCTTCATAAGTGGCATCGACATAGGTGCTGCCGGTCACGGTGATGTCCTTCGTCGTTCCATATTCGCGTAGCGTCAGCGCTTTCAGCATCTCGCCATCTCGTTGGATCACTGCCGGATAATGCAAGAGTAGCGTCGTGATGTTCTTCTCCGCCGAAACGAGCTGGTTGAACAAATGCTCCGCCACCGACGGCTCAAACCGGCTCATTGGGTAATGCGTCTGCGTGTAGCGTGCCGCGCTGTATTGCCGTGACTCCTCGCCGAAGGTCTCGCGATAGTAGTCTTCGATCATCTTCGCGTATTCATTGAACACAGGCGACCTCGGCCCGCCGTAGAGCGCGTCCCATTGCATGAGACCGTTCGTCAACATGCCGCCGATGTGCTGGTTGTGCTGCACCAGCAGCACGCTCAGCCCCTCACGCGCTCCACGCACCGCGCACGCGATGCCACCCGGCGTGCCACCGACGACCACGAGATCATAGGTCTTCCCATTCACTTTCGCCGCCGTGCTGGAGCGCACCGGTTGCACTGTGAGCTTCGATCGCGGCTTCGGAGCAGCCTTCGCCGTCGAAAGAGTCTTCCACATGCCCAGCAGCGCCTCGCCGCGTGTTCGTTCCATCGGCTTTGAAGCGGCTGCTTCGGCATCGCGCACCACTTTGATGAGTTCCATCGGCTTCAGCGTGCCTTCACGCATCGCGGTGAGTCCCTTGCCCCAGGCGGCGCGGACGCTTTCGGTGAGCGGTTCGTCGATTCGGGCGTTGTAGTCGGCAAAGAAGCCCTTTGTGGCAAAATACTGCGCGGCGGCGACTCGTGGATCATCGGACGCGACATCCACATCGTTGAAAAAGCTCAGCATCACATGACTCGCGGCGAGTTTGAGCAGCAGCAGCTCAGGATCGAGCTGCGCGGGCGTGATTTTGTTTTGAATCGACAACGCAGCCGCATACCCGGCAGATTCGCAGAGGTTCATCCACGTCGGCTCCAATCGGATCGTGCCCCAGGCGACGTGCGTGCTGCTCAGACAAACGGGCACGAGCAGATTGTCCACGCCTTGAGGCAAGATCGCCCGATACGGCACCTGTCCGGGAAAGGTCTCCACATCGAGCATCATCTTACCTTCCTCCAGCGCACCTTCGATCCGGCGCGGCGTGCAGGCGTGCGTGTCGAGATACCATTCCGTCACCCCGATGCTGTCCTCATGCACTGGCGCACGCTCCAGGCCATCGGCGAGCATCGCGTCGTGTTGCGTGAAGATGTAGCGCCCCGTGATGCGCCTCGCCTCGCGCACATAAAACTCATGC
>DNXB01000426.1 GCA_003506995.1 Verrucomicrobiales bacterium | reverse complement strand
AATCAAAGCCAAGGCTCGTGGTTCGCGCTGTTTCCCTGGGTGGGTTTTGGTCTGGCAGGATTTTTGTCACGTCGGCTTTGGGATGGCACGGTCAATCGTGGCGCGGCCCTGATCTTCGTGTTGGGAGCACTGCTGGCCTTTGCACAGCCGTATTCACCCTGGCCGGGCGGTGCGCCGGCGTTCTTCCTGGAACGCCTCGGCTGGGTGATGATGGCGGCCGTCTTGGTGGCCTGCACGGCAGATCAAATCAACGTCGCCACNNCGGCTGGCTGCGGCTCGCAGGCCGTGAATCACTATTGCTCTATGTCGCACATCTGATGCTGATTCATGCCGTGCCGCTGCCACGGCAGACATTGCGGCATCTCATTGGCATGACGCAGCCGCTGTGGGTGGTGTTTTTCATCTTTGTGGCGCTTTTCACCGCTTCGCTGTCACTGGGTTGTTGGAATGAGCGGCGGAAAACACGCCGCCGGGCGTAGGTTGGGTGGGTGCTGCGCCGGAGATCATTCGCAGCTTCCCGGCCTGCCTCGCAGCACCGCCCGACTCTTGGCGCGCACACGGGCCGTTTTGTTGCCGCCATGAGACGGGCGGGCTGTCGCCAACACCCGTCCTACGGCTCACTCCTTCACGATCTTCAGCACACGGTTGTTGTAGCTGTCGGTGATGAACAACTCACCAGTCTGCGGATGCACCGTGACGCCGTGTGGCCGCGCGAGCTGGCATTGTTTGGGATCGCCCCCCACTCCGGCACTGCCGTTTTTGCCGGTGCCGGCGATGCGTTCCATCTTGCCGGTGGCAGGAACATAACGACGCACGAGATGCGCCTCCGCATCGGCGATAAGCACGCTGTTGTCCTTGTCCACACAGAGATGTTTCGGGCCGTTCATGGTGGCTTCCAGAGCAGGACCGCCGTCCCCTTCCCCGCCTTTTTTGCCACTGGCGTTCACCACGGTGCGGATGCGGCCTTCCTGATCGACCACGCGCAGCGCGTTGCCACCGCGTTCGAGAATGTACACGTTGCCGAGGCGGTCGGGAGCAACGGCGCGTGGATCAACCAGCGGCGCATCGACGGCGACAGCTCCGTCCTCGGGCTTGCCCTTCTTGCCATTGCCCGCGACAACCTTCGCCTCACCGCTGGCGAGATCGACGACATAAACACGGCTCAAATTGGCGACGTAGAGCTTCGTGCCGGTGAAGTCTAGCGTGATGCAGTAAGGTCCGTTGCCGCGCTCCTTGCCCTCGGGTGCCTTGAAGCCAGGAAGCAACGACACGATGCCGGTTTTGACGGACACCTTGCGCACGCAGCCGTTCCAGGTGTCGCCGATGAGGATGTCACCGTCAGGCAGCACGGCGAGATTGTGCGGGCCGTTGAACTGCGCCTGCAAAGCCGGGCCGCCATCGCCGCTGAAGCCGGGCTTGGGCTGTCCGGCGACATGGGTGAGCACACCACTCGCATCCACTTTGAGCAGGCGGTTGCCGGAAACCATCTCGATGATCCACAGGTTGCCCGCCGCGTCGAACTCGGTGCCAAAGGGCTCTTTCAGCTTCGCCTGCACGGCGGGAATGCCCACAGAGTCCTGATCGCCACCGGCGATGAGGACGATTCTGTCAGCATGAGCGAGAATGGGGAGAAGAAGGGAGAAGAAGAGGAGGCGGAACATGGTGTGACAGGGTGAAGGCATAAGAAACGCTGCTTTTTAGCCAAATGATTCGCCTTTGAACATCAGAAAGCAGGTTCATTCGGGAAAGTTGGTCTGCCCACCTTGCCGAGAAGCTGGAAGTTCCCCTCACCTAACCTCTCCCCGCAAACACATCCATGAGCTAACCACGTCCTCAGCGGGGAGAGGGACACCTCCAGCCCGCCTAACCAAGGTCAGGGCACGGCGAGAGCCTGCCACGTCAAAGTCTTGAGCCATGAGGGCAGGAAAGGCCGTCCCTCTCCCCGCTCAAGGCGCGCGTGATCTCCCGTCTCCCCTGCGGGGAGAGGTTAGGTGAGGGGCACAGATGCCCCCAGCTTTCACACCAACTTCCCGGATAAACCAGAAAGCACTACTTGCCCGGAAAACATGCGCACCCGGCACGCCGCGTGCTTACTCGCATTTGATGATCTCTCCCATCCAAGAGTATGTCGAACAACTGTACTCTCGCTACGCGTCCGTGATGGAGGGCCAGGTCGCGGACTACATTCCAGAACTCGCCAAGGCCGATCCGCGCCTCTTTGGCATCTGCATCGCCACCCGCGACGGTCATGTCTATGAGGTCGGGGACACCCGCCAGGCATTCACCATTCAGTCCATTTCCAAAGCGCTGACTTATGGACTGGCCCTGGAAGACCGGGGAGAGGAGCATGTCTTGTCCCGCATCGGGGTGGAGCCGTCAGGGGAAGCCTTCAACGCCATCAGCCTGAAGGAGGGCACCGGCGCTCCCTTCAATCCGATGATCAACGCCGGGGCCATCGCCACCAGCGGGCAGATCTTGAAGAAGGACGGCCAGAGCCGCATCGACCGTGTGGTCGGATACCTCGGCGGCTTTGCCGGCAGGCCGCTGCCAATCAACCACACCATCTATCAGAGCGAGAGCGAGACCGGCCACCGCAATCGCGCCATCG
>DNXB01000607.1 GCA_003506995.1 Verrucomicrobiales bacterium | reverse complement strand
CCGATCTCGGTGCTGTTCGAGGCGCCCACCATTGCCCTGAGCGCGGCCCTGATCCGCGAACGCCTGGGCGACACGGCCGATGGACCCGCCGACGGTTCGGCACCGTTGGCGCCCAAAGCCCCCCGCAAACGCTTCACCCACCTGGTGGCCATGCACGACGGTGAGGGCGGAGAGCGCACGCCCTTCTTCCTGGTGGCCGGCATGTTCGGCAACGTGCTCAACCTGCGGCACCTGGCGCGCCTTCTGGGGGCTGATCGCCCGTTCTACGGCATGCAGGCACGTGGGCTTTACGGCGATCAGGCACCGCATGAGACCTTCGAGGAGGCCGCCACCGATTACATCGCTGAAATGCGCCAGGTCCAGCCCCATGGCCCGTACCTGCTGGGTGGGTTCTCGGGCGGTGGCATCACCGCCTACGAGATCGTCCGGCAGCTGGAGGCATCGGGAGAGCGCGTCAGCACATTGATCATGCTGGATACCCCCTTGCCACAGTCTCCATCGCTGAGCCGCCTGGACAAAGCCGTCATCAAGCTCGCTGCAATGCGAGAGCAAGGTTCAAGCTATCTCGTGCGCTGGATTCGTCAGCGCTGGGCCTGGGAACTGCAGAAGCGTGAAAAGAGGCTGCGTCCCGTCTCCCAAGAGTCCTCAAACCAACTGCACAACTCGGCGATCGAAGCAGCCTTCCGCAACGCGCTGCCCCGCTATCGGGTAGCGCTCTGGAGCGGCGCTGCCGTTTTGTTCCGCCCCTCGCTTGACTTTCGGTGGAAGGTTTCCGGAGGAAGATGGGTGAATACCGATCGCGAATTGGTCTATCCTGACAACAACTGGAGCCAGTTCATGCCTGCCCTCCAGGTGTTTGAGGTGCCTGGCGATCACGACTCCATGGTGTTAGAGCCAAATGTGCGCGTGCTTGCAAGCCTCATGAAGGAATGCATCGTCAAGGCTGAAGCTGAACGGGACTTGGTGTGAGCGCTCCCAGATCTCCCGCTGTATTGACTGTCGTGCTGAATTACCGCACGCCTGCTTTGACGCTGCGTGCGGTCGAGGCGGCATTGGTCGCCATGGAAGGACTTGTGGGCGCCATCACCGTGGTTGACAACGATTCCGGTGACGGGTCGTATGAAACCCTGACCCAGGCGGTTCGTGAGCGCGGCTGGAACCGGGTACGGGTGCTGCAGTCGGGACACAACGGCGGTTTCGGGGCTGGCAACAACTTCGGCATTCGTCAAGGCCTGCCCGACGGTTCAGTGCCAGATTTTGTTTACATCCTCAATTCGGATGCTTTCCCCGAGGCGGGCGCCATTTGGCTCCTGCTGGAGTACCTTCTGGCGCACCCCGAAGTCGGGTTCACCGGCAGTCGCATCCATGGGGAGGACGGTGGCTATCACCAGACCGCGTTCCGTTTCCCCACCGCCTTCAGTGAATTCGAAAGCGCTGCTGCCACGAGTCCGATCTCCCGCCTGCTCAAGCGCTACATCGTGGCGATCCCTGAGCCAGTGGAGCCCTTGGTGGTGGACTGGATGGCTGGGGCCAGCCTGATGGTCAGGTATCCGGCGTTTGAACAGACCGGGGGCTTCGATGAGCGCTTCTTTCTCTACTTCGAAGAAACCGACCTGTGCCTGCGCGCCCGCCGGCTGGGGTGGACCAGTGTCTATCTGCCCGGGAGCCGCATCATGCACATCGGCTCGGTCTCCACCGGCATGAAGACCTGGAAACGCATGCCACCCTACTGGTTCGATTCACGGCTCTGGTACTACACCAAGAACTACGGTGTGGTCTATGCGGCCGTGGCCACGCTGGCTTACCTTGCTGGTGCGGCGATTTCCTGGTTCCGGGCGCTGGTCGGGAACCGGGCGGCCAGCGGACCGAAGCACTTCACTGGAGATCTCGTCTCCCACGCACTTCGCTGCGCCTGGCACCGTCGTCTGGTCGGACGGTCCGGCATGGCATCCAACTGACAGTCCAAGTTTTCGCAATCTCCGGAGTTCCCCATGAGCAATTTTTCCTGTGTGGTGATGGGCAACGAGTCCCTCCTGATCCAGTGCGCGGAACGTTTGATCCAGGGTGGCGACAAGATCCATGCCGTGATCACCCGCAACGCAGACATCCGCTCCTGGGCGATGGCGCGGGGACTGCGGGTGGAAGCACCCGGCGAGGGCCTTGCCGATCGCCTGTCTGGCGTGACTTTCGACTGGCTGTTCAGCATCGCCAACCTCTCCGTCATTCCCCAGGCGGTGCTGGCCCAGGCCGCACGCGGCGCCATCAACTTCCACGACGGCCCCCTGCCCCGCCACGCCGGCCTGAATGCACCGGTGTGGGCCATTCTGCAGGGTGAGAAGCAGCACGGTGTGACCTGGCACATGATCGAAGGCGGCATCGACGAAGGCGACATCGTCAAGCAGCACCTGTTCGACATGGCACCGAACGAAACCGCGCTGACCTTGAACACCCGCTGCTACGAGGCTGCCATGGACAGCTTCTCCGAGCTGCTGCTCGATCTGCGCGGCCCCGGCCCGCATCGCCAACCGCAGGATTTGAGCCTGCGCAGCTACCACGCCCGCTTCGACCGCCCCGCCGCAGCAGCCCGCCTCGATTTGAGCCGACCGGCTGAGGCAGTCGTGGCAATGGTGGCTGCCCTGGACCACGGCAGTTACTGGAACCCGATGACCTGCCCCAAGCTTCTCGTGGGTGAGCGGGTCTTGCTGGTGTCTGCCGCCAACTTCGAACCGGGGTTGGCAGCGGCAGCGCCGGGCGAGGTGGTGGAAGCCAGCATGGGTGGCCTGGTGGTGGGCACGGGAACGGTACCGGTTCGCCTCACCGGCCTGCGAGACCTTCAAGGCGCCGCAACCTGTCCATCCACCGTGGCGAAGGCCGGTGGTCGCCTGCCGCTGCTCGATGTCCAGACCGCCCAGACGCTCACAGATGCCATGGCCCGTGTGGTGGCCGGCGAGGCCCGCTGGCGCCGCTTGCTGCAGGCGCCCGAAGGCATCGACATGCCAAATGTGGCCGCCGCGACCCAGCCCAGCCAATGGCGCGCAACCGCGCTGGCGGCACCGCCTGGACTGTCGGGCGATCGCCTGCTCGCTGCGGTGGCCGCGTGGGTCGCACGGGTCAGTGGCAAGAGCAGCTTCGATCTAGCCTACCGCGATGCCCACGCACCGTCGCCCCTTGGAATGCTGTCCACCTGGGTGCCGCTGCGGCTGGCGGCCAGTGGCGACACCCCGTTTTCTGCTTTGGTGGCCCAGTGCACAGAAGGCCTCGACGCGGCTCGCAAGGCACCCGCCTTCGCGCTCGACATCGTCGCACGCGACCCCGCCATCCAGTCGCTGACCGTGCCCCAGGTCGGCCTGGCCACGGGCACTGCCACGGCGGGCATCGAAGGCAGTGCGATCACGGTCCAGGTGTCGGACATGGGCGCACTGACGCTTTTGCACGACGATACCCGAATGACCGGTGAAGCCGCGGCGACCCTCGCACAGCGCCTGCAGCGGGTGCTCGATGCGCTGGCCGACCCTGTCGCACTCGACATGACCATTGGCCGCTTGCCAGTGATGAGCGCAGCCGAACGCGAACAGGTGCTCTATGGCTGGAACAACACCCAGTGTGACTACGAACGCCAGACCTGCGTGCACCAGTTCTTCGAGCAGCAGGTGCAGCGCACACCCGATGCCACCGCCGTGGTGTTCGAAGGCGAAGCGCTGAGCTATGCCCAACTCAACCGCCGCGCCAACCGCGTGGCGCACCGGCTCGCCGTCATGGGTGTGGTGCCCGGCACGCTGGTGGGCCTGTACACACCGCGCTCCCTGGACCTGCTGGTGGGCGCCCTGGCCATTCAGAAAGCCGGCGGTGGCTACGTGCCGCTGGATCCTGCCTACCCGCCCGACCGCATTGCCCTCTACATCGAAGACAGCGGCGCGCCCGTGATCATCGCGCAGTCGACTCTTCTGGACAGCCTGCCACCCCACCAGGCCCAGGTGCTGGTGATCGACCAAGACAGCGCCATCGCCAGCCAGCCCGACACCGATCCGTCCAGCGGCGTGAGCCCGTCCGACATCGCCTACATGATCTACACCTCGGGGTCCACCGGACGGCCCAAGGGCGTGATGGTCGAGCACCGCAACGTGGCCAACTTCTTTCGCGGCATGGACGACCGCATCCGCCACGACCCGCCCGGGGTCTGGCTCGCAGTCACCAGCCTGTCCTTCGACATCTCGGTGCTCGAGCTGTTCTACACCCTGTCACGCGGCTTCAAGCTGGTGCTCAGCAGCGACGAGAACCGTGCACTGGTGTCAGCCGGCCGCATGACCATCGCCCAAAAAATGGATTTCTCCATTTACTACTGGGGCAACGACGACGGCATCGGCCCCAAAAAGTACGAGCTCCTGCTCGAAGGCGCCAAGTTTGCGGATACACACGGCTTCTGCGCTGTCTGGACTCCCGAGCGGCACTTTCACGCTTTTGGAGGTCCCTACCCCAACCCCTCGGTGACCGGTGCGGCGGTGGCGGCTGTCACCAAAAACATCGGTGTGCGCGCAGGCAGCTGCGTGGTGCCTTTGCACCACCCGGCGCGAATCGCCGAAGAATGGGCGGTGATCGACAACCTGACCAACGGCCGTGCTGGCATCGCGGTCGCATCGGGCTGGCATCCGGACGACTTCGTGCTGCGTCCCGAGAACACGCCGCCGGCCAACCGGCAGGCACTGTTCGACGCGACCGAGCAGATTCGCCGCCTGTGGCGCGGTGAAGCAGTCGACTTCCCGACGAAGACCGGCACCTTCTCGGTCAAGACGCAGCCGCGTCCGGTTTCCAAGGAGTTGGCCGTTTGGGTCACCACCGCCGGCAACCCGGAAACCTGGCGCGATGCTGGGCGGGTCGGCGCCAACGTGCTGACCCATTTGCTGGGCCAGACGATCGAAGAGGTGGCCGAGAAGATCAAGCTGTACCACGAAGCACTTCGGTTGGCCGGTCACGATCCTGCCCAATTCACGGTCACCCTGATGCTGCACACGTATGTGGCACGTGACCGCGAGCAAGCGCGCGCGACCTCGCGAGGCCCGATGAAAGACTACCTGCGCAGTGCGGCGGGGCTGATCAAGCAGTACGCCTGGGCGTTCCCGGCATTCAAGAAACCCAAGGGCATTTCCAACCCTGCGGAGATCGACATCCAGAGCCTGGACACCGAAGAGTTGGAAGCGATCCTGGACTTCGCCTTTGAGCGCTATTTCGAAGACTCCGGACTGTTCGGCACCGTCGAAGACTGCCTGGACCGGGTGGAACAACTCAAACGCATCGGCGTGGGTGAAGTCGCTTGCCTGATCGACTACGGCATTGCCTCCGAGAAGGTGATGGAAGGGCTTTACCCGCTGGCCGAGGTGTTGCGTCGCTCGAACGCCGGCGAAGGCCCGGCCGAAGACGACTTCTCCATCGCAGCACAGATCGTTCGCCACGGTGTCACGCACCTGCAGTGCACACCCAGCATGGCCCGGATGATCGCAATGAACGATGAAGCCTGCCAGGCTCTGGGCAAGGTGCAGCACCTGATGATCGGCGGCGAAGCCCTGCCTGGCACCCTCGTGGCCGAGCTTGCCCAACTTGGGAATGTTGCGATCGAAAACATGTACGGCCCGACCGAGACCACGATCTGGTCATCCACCGAGACCGCCGGCACCAGCGAGACCGTCGTCAACATTGGTCGCCCGATCGCCAACACCCAGATGTACGTGCTGGACGAACACCAGGAACCAGTGCCTGTGGGCGTGCCGGGCGAGCTGTACATTGGGGGTGACGGCGTCACGCGCGGCTACTGGCACCGGCCCGACCTCACCGCCGAGCGCTTCCCGACCGATCCCTATGTGAAACCAGATTGCACAGCCGCGGGAGGTGCGAGGATGTACCGCACAGGCGATCTGGCGCGCTGGCGCCCCGATGGCCGCATCGACTTCCTCGGACGCGCAGACTTCCAGGTCAAGATCCGCGGCTACCGGATCGAACTCGGCGAGATCGAGGCGGTGATCGAAGGCCAACCGGGCGTGCGCCAGGCGGTGGTGGCCGCCCGCGAAGACAATCCGGGCGATATCAGGCTGGTGGCCTACCTCCGTGCAGATCCGGGACTGTCCATCGAGGCAATTCGTGAAGCCATTGCAGCGCAACTGCCCGAGCACATGGTGCCAGCCCATTTCGTGACGGTCGACGAGTTCCCCCTGACCCCCAATCGCAAGGTTGACCGCAAGGCTCTGCCTGCGCCGAGTGCTGGCCCGCAGCGCGCCACGGCCGAGATGTATGAGGCCCCTGAAAACGAGATTGAGCAAAAGATCGCCGAGATCTGGGTCAAGGTGCTGGGCGTGCCGCGCGTGGGCTCCAAAGACAACTTCTTCGCCCTGGGCGGCCATTCGCTGCTGGCGGTGCAGGCACATCGCGAGATCCGCGACAGCCTTGGCGCGCGGCATCTGTCGATCACCGACATCTTCCGCTNNATTCGCTGCTGGCGGTGCAGGCACACCGGGAAATCCGGCAAGCCTTGGGGATCACCAAGCTCAGCATCACCGACATTTTCCGGTTCCCGGTGCTGGAGGCCTTGGCCAGGCATCTTGACGACCGACCCGAGGACACGTCTACGGCCGTCGCCGGCACAGCCGAGCGGGCTCAGCTTCGCGCTGATGCCATGTCGCGGCGGCGGGCAATGCGTGCCGGACATGGAAGCACAACCTGAACGTGGAATTCCTGCCCGTGGACCATCGCCGGCTTGAAAGCAGGCTGCAGGCCTTGCTCGGGCAAGATGTCGCTCTGGCCTGCCTCAGCACGAGCGAGGGCGACACGAACACCTTGGTACCGTCCGAAAAAATGGCTGTTTCATCAGCTGTAGAACATCGGCAGCGAGAGTTTGCGGCCNNCGCCGCCCGTGAGGCGATGCGTCGCTTGGGCAGAGGTGAAGAAGCGATACCTGCAAACCCCGACCGGTCACCGTGCTGGCCATCAGGCCTTGTAGGCTCGATCACGCACTGTCGAACCACCTGCGTTGCAGTGGTCGGGCTGGATCGTTCATGGCAGTCGGTGGGTGTGGACGTGGAACCTGATCAAGGTATGCCCTGCGAACTGTGGGGTTCCATCTGTGGCCCAGACGAGCTCAGGCGCGTTCGCCAGATCCCGGCTGCGAATCAAGGGCGGTGGGTAACGCGCGTCTTCTGCGCCAAGGAGGCGTATTACAAGTGGGTGTACCCTCGCATTCAAACCATCCTGGATTTTCATGACGTGGTCATCGAAATGGATCCCATGCTTGAAGATACCAAATTTTCCGTACGGTCTTTGAAGCATGTAGCTCAGAAAGCAACCCCTCCCTCAATAGAGGGCACATTGACTGTGGCGCAGGGCTTGGTGCTCTGCCTGATGATTCACTGACAGCCTAAGCACACCATGAATCGCTCACTCGTTGTGGCACCCAGTCTGGGGGCAGGTATCGGTCGACCCGACCAGATCCGGCTGACCGGCAAGTTCGTGTCAGGCATGCAGGCTTACATCGACCGCTGGGACGGACCGGTGACAGTCCTGATTGAACCGGACTACAACGAGCACTCGGGCAATCTGGACGATGTATGGGTTCGCTTGGATGGGCTTCCCTTTCAGGTTGTGGTGGCCCGATTCGATTCGGAGACCGCGAAACAGACCATGGTCAGCGCTGGGGTGGTGATGGGTGGGCCAGATCACCGCATGAATCATGCAGCGGCAACCTGCAGGGATGCCGGGGTTCCATTCGTGATGGTCACCGAGTACAGCCTAAAGACGCGCCTGCAGATCGTGGATGCCGACAACATGGTTTTCTGGCGTCGCTGGCGCAGGCGCCTATGGCAAATGAGGCAGGAGAAAGCAACTGTTGCGTCCATACGCCGGGCAGCCGGATTGCAATGCAATGGCACACCAACCTTTGAAGCCTATCGCGAACTCAACGCCAACACCTTGCTGTACTTTGACAATCGGGTGGTGCGGGACATGATTCCGTCTGAGCCCGGTCTCGCCAGCCGCAGTTTGCAGTTCAATGCGCAGCGCCCCTTGCGTCTCGCCTTCAGCGGGCGATTGAGCCCCATGAAGGGGGCCGATCATCTGGTGAAGGTGGCGGTGTCACTTCGCCAGCTCGGAGTCCCTTTCCGATTCGATATCTATGGCGACGGACCACTTGCGCAGAGCATGGCCGAGGAGATCAAAAGCCATGGACTCGAAAAAGAAGTGATACTGGGAGGAGTGCTGGACTTCGCGTCCGAGCTTATGCCACGCATACGCCAAGAGATAGACCTATTTGTGTGCTGTCACAGGCAGGGTGATCCCTCGTGCACATACCTAGAAACATTGGCCTGCGGTGTACCAATAGTTGGCTATGACAATGAAGCGTTCCAAGGCCTACTTCGAATCTGCCCTGCCGGGCAAGCCGTGGTCATGGATGATTGGGTGGCCATGGCCCATACAATCGCAGAACTCGCTCACTCCCCTGATGAGTTGCTAAAAATTGCACGCATTGGCTTGGCATTTGCGAAAGAGCATACCTTTGAATCAGAGTTCACGGCAAGGATGCAGCACGCGAGGCTTCTTTTAGGTCTCAGAATGAATGCAGCGAGTGTCAGTTATGCCTCTGATCACACCCTATAAAGCAAAAACAAGGAGCAATAAATGCTAGATCGAATTATTTGGCATGTTACTCGCTGTCTGTTTCAATTAGGGCTACGAGCACATTTCGGACCCAATAGCTACAAAGTCATCGGATATCACTCTGGGCGTATTGCACTTCCAAACGACAAACATGAGCCATTCATGAAAATTGTCGTCAAAAGGTTGCTGGCAGAGCGCCAAGGTGCATTTATAGATGTGGGTGTCAACATTGGTCAAACGTTTACAAAGGTGTTGGCAATAGAAAAATCCCGAATCTATATTGGATTCGAGCCGCAGATGTCTTGCTGCTTCAACGTTGATCAATTCATTCGCGCCAACCATCTTTCAAACTCAAGGATTATTCCAATCGCCTTGAGTAATTCCAACAATTTATCACTATTTATGGCCAAGGGACAGGCTGACGAATGCGCCAGCTTGGTCTCCGGACGAAATTCAGCGCAAGATGGTGAATATGTGCAGTGCAGAGTGGGTGACGAGGTACTCTCTGAAATGAAAATTGACTCCATTGCAGCTATCAAGATTGATGTAGAGGGCGCGGAACTACAAGTCATTCAAGGACTACGTGATACACTTCGTCAATTACGCCCCCCTGTGATTTTTGAGGTATTACCAAACTTTTCAGGAGTTGTGCACCGGGTGCGCCATGATGAGATTACTTGCGATGAAAATCGATCAACAGCCAAATCACTCGCCAAAGAGTTTCAACAATTGAATTATGCTCTATTTCAGATTGACGAACACAACGGGAATGAATTTCCCATTGATGAATTTGAACTGGATGATATCGATAACTTCAAAGGGACAAGCTTTATTGCTCGCCCTAAAACGTAAACCATTTAACGGAAATATTTTCAGCCTGCCCATCCATTGCAATTGTCAAATATGAAGTATCCATTTCATTTTATCAGCCTGGGTTTGGTTCTTTTGTTGGGAGCCTGCAATTGGCATAAATCTCTGGAGCCAGAAGCGCTGACGCAGCTTTACAGCGAGCCACTGTCACCACCAGACAAGCCTCTGAGGGTCTTTCATATCGGTCACAGCCTGGTCAACCGCCAGATGCCGCTGATGTTGGAGAATTTGGCCGGCCCCGGGCATGAACATCGCTCCCAGCTCGGATGGGGTGCATCATTGAAATCCCATTGGGAGCCCAGTGTTCCCATCAACGGGTTTGAGGTTGAGAACGCCCATGAACGTTACCAAGACGCCAGGAAAGCGGTTGCCAGCGGTGAGTTTGATGTGCTGGTGCTGACCGAAGCGGTCGAAATCAAGGATTCGATCAAGCACAACGACAGCCCGAGATATATCCGCGAGTGGACCCGAGCCGCCCGGGCTGCCAACCCACAGATTCGCGTTTACCTCTACGAACTCTGGCACCACCTCAACGATCCCAAGGGATGGCTGGAGCGACTCGACGAAGACCTTGGCTTGTACTGGGAGGGCGTCTTGCTGGCCCAGGGATTGGCCCACGGCGATACGGGCGGCCCAGTCCACGTGATTCCGGCCGGACAGGTTTTGGGCCGTTTGGCCCGCGAGGTCGAGGCGCGGGGTGGCGTTGGAGAGATGCGCTCCCGCGAAGACCTCTTCTATCTCAGTGAAAAGGGTGAGCGAGACATGATCCACCTCAGCGAGTTAGGCAACTTCCTGGTAGCCCTCACCCATTACGCTGTTCTTTATCACCGCCCGCCCCCTGTCGTGCCACCCCCCATCATTCGTGCCGACGGAACCACCATGCCTCCACCCAGCCCAGAGCTGTTCCGGCTGATGAGCGAGGTGGTCTGGTCGGTGGTCACCAGCTATCCCAAGACCGGCGTAGCCCAAAAGAAGTGACATTCACGACAATGGCGCCGCACGTCACAAGCGGGTTTTAGGAGAAGTAGATGGCCAAAGGCATGATCCTGGCAGCGGGCCAAGGAACCCGCGTGCGTCCGCTGACGCAAAAAACACCCAAACCTATGGTGCCCATCTTGGGCAAGCCGGTCCTCGAATACCTGGTCGAACACTTGGCCCGGTATGGCATACGTGAAATCATGATCAACGTTGCCTTCAACCACTACAAAATCGAGAATTATTTTGGGGATGGGCGGCGCTGGGGCGTCGACATTGGTTACTCCTATGAAGGAGCCCGAGAACACGGTGACATCGTGCCCCGCTCAATGGGTTCAGCCGGTGGCATGCGCAAGATACAGGACTTCGGTGGATTCTTTGATGAGACCACGTTGGTGATGTGCGGCGACGCCATCGTCGACCTGGACATCGGTGCCGCGCTGAATGAACACCGTCACAAGCAGGCTCTGGCCAGTGTGGTCACGCTTGACGTACCAAGAGACCAGGTGCAGAGCTACGGCGTGGTGGTGGCTGACGAACTGGGACGTGTTCGCTCCTTCCAGGAGAAACCCACACCGCAAGAAGCGCTCTCGACTTCGGCCAGCACTGGGATCTATATTTTTGAACCAGCGGTGCTGTCGTTGGTGCCGTCGGGTCGGCCATTTGATATCGGCAGCGAACTGTTTCCGATGCTGGTCGAGCGAGACCTCCCATTTTTTTCCCAGAAACGCTTCTTCAACTGGATCGACATCGGCCGCCTTTCCGACTATTGGCTCGTGCTTCAACGGGTGATGCGCGGTGAAATTGCCCAAATGGAAATGCCGGGCAAACAAGTTCGCCCAGGGGTATGGGTGGGACTCAACACCTCGGTGGACTGGGACTCGGTTGAAATCGAGGGCCCGGTTTACATCGGATCGGGGACGCGGATCGAGGCTGGCACCCGCGTCACCGGCCCCACGTGGATCGGTCACGGCTGCCATCTGCGCGCTGGCTGCACCGTCGAGCGCAGCGTGCTGTTTGAGTACACCCGCATCGGCACCGCGCAGGTAGCCAGCGAGCGCATCCTGTCGCCTCAATACTGCGTCGACCGACATGGCAACACCCTTTACGTAGGCGATGAAAACATACCCATCATCTGGGGCGACGCACGCGCTTGAACTTACACAGCAGTGTTCTGCTTTGGAAGCGAAACCTGGAACGCTCTGAAAGAAGAGCAAGCTAGGGCTTTCATTGTGATCTGCCCATGTGAGCACTGTCAGACGCAGGAGTTCTGATCAAACCTATACTTCAGCCATGGTGCTCCCCAAGCGTTCCCCTCGTTCTATTCTCAAGCGCCGAGGCAGTATCTCAACCGCTGTTCAAACAGTGCTGGATCTGTCGGGCGTTTTAGGACTGGCCTACATCCTGATTTACCAGCAGATTGGAGAGCTTTCTGGGGCCTACTCCATACTTTTGTTCCTGCTGGCGATCGGAATGTTGTTTGCCTATGACCAGTTCGGTGTTTACCGAAGCAACAGTAGCTTCGCACGCAAGGCCCTCACCTTGTTTAAGTCTTGGTCGCTGGCCTTCGCATTCTTACTCGTAGTGGGTTTCGCCACCAAACAGACAGATGCCTATTCGCGCCTGCTGCTCGCCCAGCTCTACCTGCTGGGTTACTTGCTACAGGTGCTGCTGCACTACCTCAGCCGCGAAATACAGTCGCGCGTCATGCGTCGGGCTGTACCCGTCGAGAACGCCCTCATCATCGGCACCGGCAAACTGGCGAGCTACCTGCAAGAAAAAATCTCAGGCAACCCTTGGCTCAACCAGCAGGTGGTGGGCTGCCTGGAGCTGCCCGCCGACCATACGCAGCGCGGAGGCAGATCTACATCGGCAATGTTCCACGGCTCCGACTTTGCAGCCCTCAAGGAAACAGAAGTAATTGGGCGCCTGGAGAACATGCTCGACATTATCGAGCAAAAAGACGTCCGTACGGTCTACTTTGCCATTCCGCTCAGCGACTCGGACTTGATCG
>DNXB01000360.1 GCA_003506995.1 Verrucomicrobiales bacterium | reverse complement strand
TTGCCGCCTCAAGGCGGAACTCCGAGCGGGTCTCCAAACGTGGACTCCCAACGCCCGTCCTTGCGATTCCCCACACTCTCGACACCTTGGCCGCCCTTTTCCCACCATGGCCTCCAAGAAAACCACCCCTGGCATCTGTTACCTCGTCGGCGCCGGTCCCGGCGATCNNCGCATCTACGTCGGCAAGAAGGCGGGCGATCACACCCTGCCGCAGGAGGAGATCAACAAGCTCATCGTCAAGCTCACCCAGGAAGGCAAAACGGTCACGCGCTTGAAGGGCGGCGATCCTGTCTTGTTCGGACGCGGCGCGGAAGAAGCAGCCGAGCTTTATGAGGCGGGTGTGAAGTTTGAAATCGTGCCAGGCATCACCTCCGCCATCGCCGGACCGGCGTATGCGGGCATTCCGGTCACGCATCGTTCGCATGCGTCCCAGCTCACCATCTTCACCGGCCACGAAGACCCGATGAAGCCCGACACATCGCTCAACTACGCCAAACTCGCGCAGGCGGACGGCACCAAAGTCTTCCTCATGGGCGTGGAGCGCATCGACGAGATCACCCAGCAGTTCTTGAAACACGGCGCGAAGCCGGAGACGCCCGTCGCTCTGGTGCGCTGGGCCACGCACAGCCATCAGCAGACCCTCGTCGGCACCCTGGCCGACATCGCCGCCAAAGTGAAAGCAGCAGGCTTCAAAGCGCCCGCCGTCGCCATCATCGGCGATGTCGTCACCGAACGGCCACAGTTGAACTGGTTTGAAGGCCGCCCGTTGTTTGGCAAGAAGATCGTCGTCACCCGCACGCGCCAGCAGGCCGGAGTGCTCAGCAAAAAGCTCGCGCAGCTCGGAGCCGATGTCATCGAGCTGCCCACCATTCGCACCGAGCCCGCCACCGATCAGAAAGCGTTCGGCGAACTCGTGAACGAGTGCCACACCTACGACTGGATCATCTTCACCAGCCCGAACGGCGTGGACGCTTTCTTCACCATGTTCGACAAGCTGTTCAACGACGCACGCTGCATCGGCGGCGTCCGCATCGCCTGCATTGGCCCCGGCACGGCTGACAAGGTGAAAGCACGCTTCCTGGCCATTGATTTGATGCCCGAAAAGAACTTCGTCGCCGAAGGTCTCGTCAAAGCCTTCAAAGATCATCAGGCCATGGAAAACGTCAAAGTCCTCTGGGTCCGCGCCGAGGAAACACGCGAAGTGATCGCCAACGAGCTCACTGGCATGGGAGCCATCGTCGATGAGGCCATCGCCTACCGCACCGTCGCCGAAACCGAGGACAATCTCGAAGCCCTCGCCCGCCTGAAGGCCGAAGGCGCCGACATGATCACTTTCACCAGCGCTTCCACGGTCGAGCATTTCCTCAATCTCAAAGTCGCCCTGCCCGAGGGCATCAAAATCGCCAGCATCGGCCCCGTCACCAGCGCCGCCATCACCGAGCGCGGCCTCACGGTTGATGTCGAGGCCAAGGAGAACAACATCCCCGGCCTCGTGGCGGCGGTGGAGACATATTGGAAATAAGCGTTTCTGACTCTGTCGGGTGCTGCGCTTCTTGGCTGATTTTACAGACGAGATGGTCGATTTTTCGTTGAGTGAGCACACTCAAGGTCACAAGCCATGATGGCGCGAGCTGTAAATTTCCTCCAGCCGGTCCAGCATGAAATCCAGGCTATGTTTTTTCTCGACCATTTCACGTCCTGCGCGGCACATGCGTGCCGTGGCTTCTTTTTGCGTCAAAGTCTCGGCGATTCTGGCCGCGAGCGCTGACGCATCGCCCGCCGGGGCAATGCGCCCGGTGATTCCTTCCTGTATGATCTCCGGAATGCCGCCGCAGTCGCTCCCAACCACGGCGGTGCCGCAGGCCAGGGCCTGAAGTCCGATCTGCGGGACGCCCTCGTGCTTCACCGAGGGAATGCACAGCACATCCAGCGCCCGGAGCACCTCCGGCACATCCTCGCGATGGCCGGCAAACTTCACTTGGTCCTCAACGCCATGCTGCCGTGCCATGCCGGCAAAAACTTCCACTGGCGCTCCACCACCGACGACGACGCACTGAAAGTCCTGTCCAGCGTCACGGAGTTTACGCACCGCCTCAAAGAACACCAAGTGTCCTTTCCACGAGCGCAGCACCGACACCATGCCGATCACCGGCGGCGCGCCCGGCTCCTGCCGGACCGGCAGCTCCGCCTTGGCTCCGGTGGGATGAAAGCGCGTCACATCAATGCCGGTGGGAAGCGTTGTGATGCGGTCACTGGTCAGATGGAAGATTTCTTGAAAGTGATCAGTGATCTTCTGGCTCGTGGTCAGCACATGATCGGCAAAAGTGCTGAAGGCATGTCTGCTGACGCGCGGATTGGGATAGCTCACATCGATGTGGCGGCTGCGGATGAGCAGCGGTGTCCGTGCCAGCCGCGCCGCAATCCCCAGCAGCCAGCCATCCCGCGAACTGTGCGTGTTCACGATCTGAATCCGTTCGCGACGAAGCCACAACGCCAGCCGCACCGCGTCCAGCGGCAGCAGCCGACGGTCAAACAGACATTCGCGTGTTCCCATCCCGGCGTCCCGGGCACGCTTGAGAACCTGGCTTTGCGGATGTGCCACCAGCCAGACCGGGCAGCCGCGTTTTTGAAATCCGCTCAACTCCGCCATCACACGATGCTCCTGGCCTCCCCAGCCGCGGGAGGCCTCGGAATGAAGGATGCGCCAGGCGGGGCGGGAGGGCAGGGGAGAGACTGTGGTTTGCAACAAGGCGTTCCATGTCCTCCACCACGTCCAAAATAAAGCAAAAAATATGCCTGCTGGCTTGAGTTCATAAAGAAGTGTCTTTCTTCGTTGCGTGGGGTGGTGGTAAAATCCATGGTGGCAGCTCTGCGTCAGACCAACAGTTTTACCACGCCATGCCGCCTGCGGATTCCAGCTCAAACCTTACCCGGACGAAGTTCCTCACAGCACCATCAGCGCGTGCTCATCTTACCGGCCATCATGGCATTGTGGTGTGGCTCACGGGCTTTTCAGGGTCGGGTAAGTCGAGCATCGCCATCGGCCTGGACCAGCAACTGAACCGGCAGGGGCTGCGTTCCTTCATTCTCGACGGGGACAATCTCCGCCATGGCCTGTGCGCCGATCTCAAGTTCACGGACGCAGATCGCCGCGAAAACATCCGGCGCGCCGGCGAGGTGGCACAGCTCATGGCCGAGGCGGGGCTGATTGTGATCTGCGCCCTGATCTCCCCATTTGCCGCTGACCGCCACAAGGTTCGGGAAAACTGTGGGAGCGCCGCCATTCGCTTCATGGAGGTCTTTGTGAACGCCCCGCTCTCAGTGTGCGAGCAGCGTGATCCCAAGCAGCTCTACCAGCGCGCGCGCGCTGGCTTCATCCCCGGTTTCACAGGCATCGACTCGCCCTACGAGGCGCCCGCGCAGCCCGAGGCGGAGCTGCGCACGGACCTGGACACGCTGGATGAATGTGTTGACCGGCTGACGGCACTGGTTTTGGACCAAGTCACGCTGCATCAATCACCCACCCACCTTCACTTCTCATGAAAGCCATCATCCTCTGCGGCGGTCTCGGCACCCGTCTGCGAGAAGAAACCGAATACCGTCCCAAGCCCATGGTGCCCATCGGCGGCCAGCCCATCGTCTGGCACATCATGAAGTCCTATGCGCAGCACGGCTTCAAAGATTTCGTCCTTTGCCTGGGCTATAAAGGGGAGAGCATCAAGGACTACTTCCGCAATTACCTCTGGAACCGCAGCGATGTGACGCTCAAGCTCGGACGCAGTCCTCAAATCATTTATCACAATGCCCACGATGAGGAGGACTGGACCGTCACGCTGCTGGAAACCGGCATGAACACCATGACTGGCGGGCGTTTGCTCCGTGCCATGCAGCATGTCGGTGACGAGGATGTGCTCCTGACCTATGGGGATGGACTGACAGACTCTGACATCAGCGCATCAGTGCGTTTGCACTACGAGCAAAAGGCCCTCGTCACCATGACAGCGGTGCGCCCTGCCGGACGTTTCGGCGAGCTGGGGCTCGATGGTTTGACGGTGCAGTCCTTCAACGAGAAACCGGAGCAGGAATCAGGCTTTATCAATGGCGGCTACATGGTGCTCGACAAATCCGTGCGTGATTTCCTAACCGGTGACGACTGTGTCTTCGAACGCGCACCGCTCCAAAAGCTGGCGGAGACGGGCCTGTTGAAGGCGTATTGCCACGACGGCTTCTGGCAGTGCATGGACACCTACCGTGAGTTTGAGATGCTCAACAAAATGTGGGACAGCGGCAACGCGCCCTGGAAAGTCTGGTGATGTTCGGATCCACCTATCAAGGCAAACGCGTGCTCGTGACCGGCCACACCGGCTTCAAAGGCTCCTGGCTCACGCTCTGGCTGCATGCCCTCGGCGCGAAGGTCAGCGGCTATGCTCTCGCGCCGTTGCATGCGGAGGATTTGAAGCACTTCATCCCGCGTGACGTGCTGGAGCACGAGTGGATCGCCGATCTGCGGGATCGCGACACGCTGACAAAGGCCATCGAGACCGCTCGGCCGAACCTCATCATGCATCTCGCTGCGCAGCCGCTGGTGCGTCTGTCTTATGCGGAGCCGCTGGAGACTTTCTCTGTGAACGCCTGGGGCACGGCGCTGCTGCTCGAAACCGTGCGTGCCACGAACTGCACCGCGCCGGTCATCGTCGTCACCAGTGACAAATGTTACCTCAACCAAAACCTTGGCCGTCCGTTCTCCGAGGATGATCCGCTCGGCGGGCATGATGTCTATTCGATGAGCAAAGCGGCCACGGAACTCGTCGTCGCAGCGTGGCATGCCTCGTTCTTCGCCCGTGAAGAGGGCAGGGGAAGCCTCGCATCCGTGCGAGCTGGAAATGTCATCGGCGGCGGTGATTATGCCGCGGATCGCATCCTGCCGGATTGCGTGCGTGCGCAAGTCGCCGGAGAGCCGGTCATTCTACGCAATCCGAACGCCACACGGCCCTGGCAGCATGTGCTGGAGTGCCTCAGCGGTTACTTGAGCGTGGGCCAGCACCTGTTTGCCGATCCTTCTTCCAAAGAGCTGCTCAACCTCAATTTTGGGCCCGCTCCCGAGTCCGAACGTAGCGTGGGCGAGGTGGTAAAGGCCTTCTTTGAAGCCTGGCCAGGCCGCTGGGAGGCACGACCCGATCCCAATGCCCTGCCCGAAGCCACACGGCTGACTTTGAGCCATGAAAAAGCCACGCGCCTGCTTGGCTGGCGTCCCGTGTGGGACTTCCAGGCGGCCACCGAGGCCACCGCTGCCTGGTATCGCACCCGCCACACGGAAAAAGAGGCGGACATGCTGGCTTTCACCCGCCATCAAATCATGGAATACGCCGCGCAGGCCCGGAAAGCGGGCCTCGCGTGGACCAACTGATCCCGAACATGCCCGCTGCCCATCGCTGCCGTTCCTGCGGCTCCACCCGCTCCCTGCCCGTCATCGACCTCGGCCTTCAGCCGCTGGCGAACAATCTGCTGCGTCCTGAAGACCTCGGAAAGCCGGAGCCACGCTTCCCGCTGGCCGTCTTCGTCTGCGGTGATTGCTGGCTCATGCAGATCACGGATACCGTGCCTCCCGTCGATCTCTTCAGCGACTACATCTACTTCTCATCCTTCTCCGACGCCATGCTGTGCCACGCCCGTGCCGCCGTGCAGCAGCACATCGCGGAGAAAAAACTCGGCAAGGGCAGCTTCGTCATCGAGATCGCCAGCAATGACGGTTACCTGCTCAAAAACTTCGTTGAGGCTGGCGTGCCTTGTCTCGGATTCGAACCTGCGGCCAACATCGCCGAGGTGGCGCGGAAGAACGGTGTTGAGACGCATTGTGAGTTCTTCGGCAAAGCCACGGCTGAGACTCTGCGCAGCCAAAAAGACCAGGCGGACCTCATTTTGGGCAACAACGTCTTCGCTCACGCCCCGGATACGAATGACTTCGTCGCTGGCGCAGCGGAACTGCTCAAGCCGGATGGCTGGGTGGTCTTCGAGTTCCCGTATGGCGTCGAAATGATCGACAAGGTGGAGTTCGACACGATCTACCACGAGCATGTCTATTATTTCACGCTCACCCCGCTCATCCCGCTGTTTGCCCGTCATGGCATGGATGTCTTTCATGTGGAGCGCCTGCCCATCCATGGTGGTTCGCTTCGCCTCTATGCCTGCAAAAAAGGTGTCGAGGCCATCCGCGATTCCGTGAGACAAACGCTGGAGGCGGAAACCGCCCAGGGCGTGAGCAGCGCGGGCTATTACCAGCGTTTTAGCGAGCAGGCTGCCCGAGTGAAGTCCGATTTGATCGCTTTCCTTGATGCGCAGCGGCAGGCCGGCAAGAGCGTCGCAGCCTACGGAGCTTCCGCGAAGGGCAGCACGCTGCTCAACTACGTTGGCGATGCCGCGAAGAGCCTCGAATTCATCGCGGATCGCAGCACTTACAAGCAGGGGCGCCTCAGTCCCGGCCTGCATGTGCCCATCGTTGCCGCCGAGGAACTCGCTGCCCGGTGTCCTGACTACGCGGTGCTGCTGGTATGGAATTTTGCCGAGGAAGTCATGGCGCAGCAGCATGAGTTCCGCGCCAAAGGCGGTCGATTTGTCATTCCGCTGCCCCAACTGACCGTGGCATGAAATTCATCCCCACCGCGCTCGAAGGCGTCCTCATCGTTGAACCGGAGCCGCGCCGCGACGAGCGCGGCTTCCTGGCCAGAACGTGTTGCGAGCGTGAATTTTCCGCGCATGGCCTTAACACGCGCTGGGTGCAGCAGAATCACACCTCGACGCGCCAAAAAGGCAGCGTGCGGGGCATGCACTGGCAGGCGGAACCACTACCGGAGATCAAACTGGTGCGCTGCCTCGCTGGGCGTGTTCTCGATGTCGTCGTCGATGTGCGCCCCGGCTCGCCGAGCTTCGGAAAGTGGCATGCAGAGGAGCTTTCTGCGGAAAACATGCGTGCGCTCTACATCCCGGCGGGCTTTGCTCACGGTTTCCAGTGTCAGGAAGAGGTTTGTGACCTCTTTTATCTGATGTCCGAGTTTTACCAGCCGGACATGGCGCGTGGTTTGCGCGCAGATGACGCGAAGGTTGGCATCGCATGGCCACTGCCTGTTTTGAACCTTTCTCCGCGTGATTCGGCGTTGCCAGGATTGGCTGAACTGGCATGAAAATCCTCGTCACAGGTGCCACCGGCTTCATTGGCCGCGCTTTTTGCCTGGAAGCCGTCCGGCGCGGTTATCGCATCCTGGCGCTCACGCGTGATCCAGCCGCCCAAATCGCTCCCGAAGTCGAAATCGCCGTCGGCAGCCTCGCTAACACTCCCTGGGAGCAGGTGTCCCGTTTTGCGCCAGATGCAGCGCTGCACCTCGCCTGGATCGCAGAGCCGGGCGTGTATCTGAACTCACCGGAAAACGAAGAGTGGCTCGAACTGAGCAAGACATGGTTCCGCCGTCTGATCGACCTCGGCGTGCCTTACATCGCCGGAACTGGCACCTGCATTGAATACGCTGCCTCAAACGAACCGCTGCATGAGGAGCGCTCGCCACTCAATCCGCAGTTTCCGTATTCTAAAGCCAAAGTGGCCCTGTTGGAGTGGCTGCGTGGTCTTTCGGGAGTCGATTGGTCGTGGTTCCGTGTTTTTTACCCCTACGGTGCTGGCGAGCAGCCAAACCGCTACACCAGCATCATGGTACGCCAGTTGCGGGAGGGCAAAACACTTGCCATGAACACGCCGGACAGTGTGCGCGACTACATCGAGATCCGCGATGCCGCTGCCGCGTTTTGTCAGGCCATTGAGGTGCGCGCCACGGGTGCGATCAACATCGGCACAGGCTCTGGCATCACCATCGCCGACCTTGGCAGAAACCTCGCCACCCTGTTGCAGGTCGATCCGAGCTTGATCCAAAAAAATCCCGTCGCCACACCTGATCCCACACCGGTGATCCTTGCGAACACGAATAGACTCAAGCAAATCGGCTGGCAGCCAGGTGTGCGTCTTGAGGGTGGCTTGCAGTGCCTGATTGACAGCCTGCCGCAAAGAACATAGGGGGAACTTTCCGTGTCCGCCCAGGGCGCCTTTTTTCATGCAACTCATCATCGACTCCGACACGAACACATTGGTCTGCAAAAGCGCGGACGGTGAAAGCTCCCTGCCGCTCTACAGTGACGCCGCTTTCAAGGTCATCTCCGACCTGTGGGTGAAGACCGGCTGGAACGCCAAGTATCCCTACACCTTCTCCTGGATGGGGCGGCCCATCATCCAGCTCCCGGAAGATGTGCTGCGCGTGCAGGAAGTGATTTTTCAGCTCAAGCCGGACGTGATCCTCGAAACGGGCGTCGCCCACGGCGGCTCCTTGATTTTTTACGCCTCACTGTTCGAGGCCATGCGCTGCCAGGGCCGGGTGATCGGCATCGACATCGAAATTCGACCGCACAACCGCGCCGCCATTGAGGCGCATCCGCTGTTTGACCGCATCACCCTCATCGAGGGTTCCTCGGTGGCCGCTGAAACGGTGGCCAAGGCCAAAGCCCTCATCGCCAAAGGAGACAAGGTGCTCGTGATCCTCGATTCCAATCATTTGCGCGACCATGTGCGGGCCGAACTGGAGGCCTACTGCGACCTCGTGGGCCCAGGCTCCTATATCGTGGCCACGGATGGCGTGATGCAGGAGGTGGCGGATGTGCCGCGTGGGACGCCGAGTTGGATTGATGACAATCCCACCGCCGCCGCACATGAATTCGCCGCCGCGCATCCCGAGTTTGAGCTAACCAAGCTGCCCTTCGTCTTCAATGAAAGCACCTTGGACTTCCAGATCACGCACTGGCCGGGTGCATGGCTGCGCCGCCGCTGAGCCGCGATATTTTCCACACGTCTTCAGTTCTCATGCCGCAGCCGCTTGTTTCCATCGCTCTGCCGACCAAAAACCGGGCTTTTCTGCTCGCTGATTGCATTCGTTGCGCCCTGGACCAGTCCTACCTGAATATTGAGCTGGTCGTTGCGGACAACGACGACACTGGTGCCACGCAGGAGGTCGTTGTGGGCTTTAACGACCCACGCCTGCGATATGTGAAGACCGGCGGTCTCTCCATGCCGGATAATTGGGAGCATGCTTTCCGCAGCACGAGGGGGGAGATCATCACAATGCTG
>DNXB01000401.1:5660-18010 GCA_003506995.1 Verrucomicrobiales bacterium | reverse complement strand
CCGCGGAGATCGGCATGGAGCACAATCTCGGACTCACCTGCGATCCCATCGGCGGCCTGGTGCAGGTGCCGTGCATTGAGCGCAATGCGATGGGTGCCGTAAAGGCCATCAATGCCGCTCGTCTCGCCCTGCGCGGCGACGGCACGCACCGTGTCTCGCTCGACAAAGTGATCAAAACCATGCGCCAGACCGGCGCGGACATGAGCACGAAATACAAAGAAACCTCACGCGGTGGTCTTGCCGTGAACGTCACCGAATGCTGAGACCGTTATCATCCGCGTCATGACCTCCCGATTCCTCGTCCACGAGCCTGCGCTTTCGCCGGATGGCAAAACGGTCGCGTTTGGCTGGCAGGGTGACATCTGGACGGCTCCGACGAGTGGCGGGCGTGCCACGCGGCTGACGACGCATGCAGCGCTGGACTCGGGCGCGGCGTTTTCATCAGATGGAAAACAGATCGCCTTCAACAGCGAGCGCGAGGGCTTCAAAATGCTCTACACGATGCCTGCGGGCGGTGGCGAGCCGAAGCAGCTCACGTTTCACACCGACGGCTGCATCGCCGATGCGGATGGGAAGAACGCGAAACGCGTGCTCGAATCATGGAATCCGGTCAGCGTGACCTTTTCTCCTGATGGAACATGGATCGCCTACTCACAGGCGGACGAGTGGTTCAATGACGACATCTGGCTGATGCCGCTGGATGGCTCAAAACCGCCCTACAACCTCTCGCGTCATCCTGACAACGACTCGCGGCCCGTGTGGTCGCCGGACGGTAAAATGATCGCCTGGACTGGTCAGCGGGAAATACGTGAAGTGGATGTCTTTTATGTGAATCTCCGCGCCGAGGATGACGAGAAAACGAAACGCGAACGCACGCTGGTGAAAGCGCGTGAAAAGATCGCCAAGAGTGCAAAACCAGCGGCAGCGCCGAAGAAAGAAGAACCGCCGAAAGCGGAGCCGAAGAAGGACGACAAACCAGCCGATACAGTCGCAAAAGCAGAGGAAAAGAAGCCCGAGGAGCCCAAGAAGGAAGCACCCAAGCCAAAGCCGCTCCAGATCGACTTGGAGGGCATCCACGAGCGCGTGCATCGCCTCAAAATCGCCGATTCGACGGAACATTCGCTGGTGTGGTCGCCGGACTCGAAGAGGCTGGCATTTCAGTCGCAGAGCGTGGAGAAGAAGCTCACGCGCACGGTTGAGTTTCCCGATGAGCTGACGCCGAAGCAACTCGGCACAGTCGCGCTGACGAACGCGGCCTGGCTCAAGGCGGACGATCAGATCGTCGGCCTGCTGGATGGCAAACCTGCCAGCATCAACGTGAAGACGGGTGCGCCTAAAACGATGTCCTTCCGTGCCCAGCAGGCGTATTCACGCGCGGAGAAACTGCGCGCGGTTTTTGACCAGTGCTGGCAGGTCATGCGCGATCGTTTTTACGATGATAAGCTCGGCAATCGCGACTGGAGCGCCGTCCGCGCGAAGTATCGCGACATGGCGGCGGAGTCACCAGACATGAAAGGCGCGGTGGAGTGCGTGTGGCTCATACTCGGCGAGCTGAATGGCTCACACCTCGGCTTCACGATGGGTGCCAGCAACACGATGAGCGGCTGGCGCGAGGAGACGGCGCATCTTGGTCTGCGCTTTGATGCCACCTTTGCCGGCCCCGGCTGGAAGGTGCGGGATGTGATCCCGAAATCGCCCGCGAGCCGCAAAGAGAGCCGCGTGGAGGCTGGCGAGGTCGTTTTGAAAGTGGATGGCAAGGACGTTACCTCCGCGATGGATGCCAGCAGCGTGCTCAATGGCCCGATGGAGCGCGATGTCGTACTCATCGTGCAAAACGGCGACAAGACACGCGAGATAATCCTGAGACCGATCAACTACACGATGGCGCGGCGGCTGCTCTATGATGCGTGGATCGAAAACAACCGCACGGAGGTCGAAAAAGCCTCCGGCGGCACTTTGGGCTACCTGCACATCAGCGCGATGGATGACGCGAGCTTCCAAAAGTTCCAGGAGGAGCTTTACCATGCTGGCGCGGGCAAGGACGGCCTCATCATTGATGTACGCGAGAACGGCGGCGGCTCCACCACCGATCATCTGCTCACCGCGCTCACGCAGCCGCGTCACGCCATCGCCATTCCACGCGGCAGCCAGACGTCAGGTTATCCGCAGGACCGCATCATTTACGCGACATGGCAGAAGCCCATCGTCGTGCTGTGCAATCAAAACAGCTACAGCAACGCGGAGGTCTTCAGCCATGCGATCAAGACGCTGAAACGCGGCCAGCTCGTCGGCGTGCAGACAGCGGGCGGCGCCATCAGCACCGGCGCGACGAGCATCATGGACGTCGACACACTGCGCCTGCCATTCCGCGGCTGGTATGTGCTCTCGAACGGCCAGGACAGGGAGCTGATGGGCGCGAAGCCCGATCACATTGTCTGGCCGCAGCCAGGTGACAAAATCGACCGCCAGCTCGACAAAGCCGTCGAGATGCTGAAGCAGGACGTGACCTCCTGGAAGAAGCGCCCGCAGCCGAAACTCATCAGAGCCACCGAGCGCCAGCCATGAAGCCTCAGACGAATGGATTGACGACTTTGGCGCCGCAACGTGTGAAATCATCCACGTTGCGTGTGGCAACGGTGAGGTTGTGCCGTTTGGCATTCGCCGCGATCAGCGTGTCGCGAATTTCAATGGTGAAGCCGGAGCGCTTGACCTTGGTGACGACGGGTCCCCACTCCAGAGCGGTTTCAAGAGTCCAATCGAGACATGGAATCTCGGCCTTCAACCGAGCGAACCACATGGAGAGGTCGCGCTTCTTCTGCCCGTCCGGCAGCGCCACTATGCCACGCCAGATTTCGGCCATCACAATGGCATCGACGACACAGTCATCGCGGTTGGCCTTGAGCCACGCTTTCACTTTGTCACTGGCGAGTGACTTGGTCGGCTCGCACAGCACGTTGACATCGACAAGGAACTTCATTCGAAGCAGGACGCTGGCAGTTCATCCGTTGTTTGGCGGCGGGCAGCGGGCTCAAACCAATCACGCACCGGGCAGTCAAAGAGAATGTCGAGCCAGGACTGGCTTTGGCGGGCAGGCTCTTCATCTGCACGAACACGAAGCCGGTATTCGCCGCGTCCGAGCCGCTCAATATCGCAGATCTGCCCATCCCGCACGCGATCTGATTCGCGGAACAGGGGAGGGATTTCAATGAAACCGTTGGCCGAGATGGTCGCTGTCATGCCCGGAGACTACCAGACAGGCCGGGAGTCGTCAATGCGTGCGGATGAATGCCTGAAATCCAAGACGAAAGGATTTCCGATCTGCACATCCTCGAACCTCTCCACAATGATTATGTGCTTCAAGCTCCTCAGCCTTCTCCTGTTCATCACGGTCTCGGCTCATGCGGAGGACTTGTGCAAACAACCTTCCCCGGAGGAGATGGCGAAGGCGGCAGGGGTGAATCTGCCGCCACTACCGTGGCATGTGGCGAATGTGTGGTGGGACTTTGAGAAGCCGGTGGAGCATTTCGCGTCGCTGGAGGACGATGTGACCATCGACCGCGATGTGCCGAGCGATTACAATCTCTATATCTCGCCCTACTGCATCGCGAAGATCAATGGGCTGCAATTTTGCGGCGGCATCCAGACCAATATCAACGGCTGGGCGAACAAGGAGAGCCGCGAGCGTGTGCATCGTGGCAAGGGCGGCATTTTCTCACACTGGTCGAGCGACAAAACGACGCCCATCGGCCTCGATCATGTGCGCACAGCGGCGACGGACTGCCTCGTCGAGAGCGCGGGCTACGAAGGAGAGTTCGCGAGTGTGCGCAGGCCGTATGCGTGGACAAAGGGCACCTACTCCTGGTGCATCACGAAAGGTGCGACTGAAGGTGAAAGCACCTGGTTCACCTGCACGATCCGCGATGCGAAGGGCAGCGTGCATGAGGTGGGCAGTCTTCGCTTTGAAGGCAGCGATTTCACCTTCTGGGAGAAGCACAGCGCCTTTGTGGAGGTGTACAGCACGTCCAAAATCCCGAAGTCCGGCATTCCCAAAGTGAACGTCACGTTTGGCTGGCCGCGACTGAATGGACAGAAGGTACCGCTCAAAAAGGCTCATGCTTATTATCCCGACAAGGGCGGTCCTGACTCGCCAGATTGTGCCTGGGTGAAGGCCGAGGGCGAAAACTGCGTGGCGGAGGTCGGCCCCATTTTCAAACGTGATGAGGCGAAACGGCGGCATGATCTGGTGTTTGGTTCCAAACCGCGCACGGTGTCGAAAATTAGCTCCAAGGATGCCACAGCACTCGTGGACACGAATGACGCCGTTGATTTGAAGGAGTGGGGAAGCAAGGCGGGAACACTGTGTGTGGAATGGTTCCCGAAAATCGCCGCGCTGCTGCCTAGCGAAGTTTTCGAGGCTCCGAAAGAGGTGACGCTCTATTTTGATCCGGCGATGAAGGGCGTGGCTCATGCGGCGAACGGCAAAATCACCATCTCGGCAGCCATTGCGCGGGCGCATCCTGATGACTGGGACATGGTGGTTCATGAACTGACGCATGTGGTGCAATCGTATCCTGCGGGCGGGCCTGGATGGCTGGTGGAGGGCATCGCGGACTACATCCGCATCGTGCATTTTGAGCCGCAGGCTCCGCGACCGAAGCTGACTCGTCTGGCGAGCTACAATGATGCCTACAAGACGACAGCGATGTTTCTCGAATGGATCGAAAAGCATCACGCGGCAGGCCTTGTCGTGAAACTGAACGCGGCGTTGCGGAAAGGCGAGTATCGGGACGCCTTGTGGCAGCAACTGACTGGCAAGACGGTCGATGAACTGTGGAAACTGTTCCTTGAAACCATCCCCTCGAAGCCATGAACACCGATCTTATCGCCAAAGCCATCGCCTTGGCGCGGAAGCTTCAGCTTCGTGCCACCGAGCTGCAAACACCGGCGGAGAAGCGGCAGCAGGCGGAGCTGGATCGCATGCTGCAAACGCCTTCGGACAAAGCCACGCTCGTGCAGCTCACGGACCATGCCTTTCGCGCGAAGTCGGCAGCACGTGTGGCGGATCAGTTCACGCACATTCTCGATGTGCAGGGCGTGCCGCGTTTCTTCAGCCCGCTCGACCGTGCGATGCTGCGCGGTTTCCAAACCTTCGGTGGCTGGCTGCCGGGCGTGTCGGTGCCGATGGTGAAGGAGCACATGCGGCAGGAGACGGCGAATGTGATCCTGCCCGCCGAGCGCGAACTGCTCGCGGAGCATCTGCGCCAGCGCACCGCACAAGGCGTGCGCATGAACGTGAACTTTCTCGGCGAGGCGATCCTGAGCGAGGCGGAGGCCGAACGTCGGCTCACGCTTTATCTCGAAGCGTTGCAGCAGCCGGAGACGGAGGTGTTTTCCGTGAAGATCTCCACGCTCTACTCGCAAATGTCGCCCATCGCGCGTGAGCATACGATCGCGACGCTGTGCGACCGCCTGGAGCGCCTGTATCGTAGCGCGGCACGCGCCACCTTCACGCGACACGACGGCACCCGCGTGCCGAAGTTCATCTACCTCGACATGGAGGAGTATCGCGACCTCGACCTGACGATCTCNNCGACATGGAGGAGTATCGCGACCTCAGCCTGACCTGCGAGGTCTTCATGCGCACGCTGGAGCGGCGTGGATTGGAAAAAACCAGCGCGGGCATCGTGCTACAGGCATACATCCCGGATTCGCATCGCTGGCAGCTCAAATTGCTCAAATGGGCGCGGCAGCGCGTGGCCGCAAGCGGCGCGGAGATCACCATGCGAATCGTCAAAGGCGCGAACATGGAGATGGAGCGCCACGAGGCCTCCACCAAAGGCTGGCCGCAGGCGCCGTTCGACTCGAAGCTGGACACTGACGCGAACTACAAACGCATGCTGCACACCGGCTTCGAGCCGAAAAATCTCGCCGCCGCGCGGCTCGGCATCGCCTCGCACAACTTGTTCGATGTCGCCTACGCGCTCGTGCTCACGCAGGAGCGTCAGGCGATGCAGCGCGTGCAGTTTGAGATGCTCGAAGGCATGGCGAACCATCAACGCCGCGCTCTCTTTGAGGAGGCGTCCAATTTGCTGCTCTACTCGCCCGTGTGCCACAAGGAGCACTTCTTGAGCGCCATCGGCTATCTGATCCGCCGCCTCGATGAAAACACCGGCCCGGACAATTTTCTGCGTCACACCTTCAAGCTCGTGCCCGGCAGTACCGAGTGGAATGAGCTGGAAAAGGGCTTTGTGGCGTCGTTTGAGCGGCTTGAGACGCTCAGCAATGCGCCGAGAAGGACGCAGGATCGGCGAAACGTGAGACAGGCTGCCAGCCTGTCCGAAGCCAGNNGTTCGTCAACGAACCCGACACCGACTGGTCACTGCCGCATCACGCCGAGTGGGCGCAGAGCATCGTCATCGCGTGGAAAGACCGCAGCACCGAGGTGTCGCTCGTCATCGCGGGTGAGGAATTGAGCGATGGCCGTGCCACGCGCGATTGCCTCGATCCTTCACGTCCAGGGGCCGTGGTGGGGCATTATCGACAAGCAAATGCCGACGACATCACCCGCGCCGTCGAATGCGCGGCACGCGATGACGATGGCTGGCGCGCGATGTCTCCGAAAGCGCGCAAGCAGGTGATGCGCGGTGTCGCCGAGGAATTGCGGCGCGCACGCGCTGATTTGATGGGTGCTGCGCTGGCAAACACAGGAAAGACCCTGGCCGAATCTGATCCTGAGGTGAGCGAAGCGGTCGATTTTGTCGTGTTCTACGCGGAGACGGCGCGTTGGTTCATGGAAGGCTGCGGACGCAAGTCCGCCCATAGTGGTCCGCACAGTCCTCTGTGCGGCGTGCCGATGACACCTCACGCTCCATGCTTGGATGAAGATGACTCGGAGCTTCAACTGTTTGCGGAGCGCCGCACAGGGGACTGTGCGGACCACTTTGTCGCACGCGGCAAGGGCGTCGTGGTGGTCGTCTCGCCATGGAACTTTCCCATCGCGATTCCATGCGGCGGCATCGCAGCGGCACTCGCCGCAGGCAACACGGTCATTTTGAAACCAGCATCGGATGCGGTGCTGCCCGCGTGGGAGATGTGCCAGTGCTTCTGGCGCGGTGGTGTGTCGAAGAAGGCGCTGCAATTCGTGCCGTGCTCCGGCGGCAAAGAAGGCGCGCAACTCGTGCAACATCCACAGGTCAGCGCGGTCATCCTCACGGGCGGCACCGAGACGGCGCTCGCCATGCTGCGTGCGAAACCGGATCTGCCGCTCAGCGCAGAAACCGGGGGCAAGAACGCCACCATCGTCACCGCGATGGCTGATCGCGATCTCGCGATCAAGAACGTGCTGCACTCAGCGTTCGGCCACGCGGGGCAAAAATGCTCCGCAACATCGCTGCTGCTGTTGGAGGCGGAGATTTACGATGATCCTGAGTTCAAACGTGCGCTCGTCGAGGCGGCGGAGAGCCTCACCGTCGGCTCCGCGTGGGATTTGAAGACGAAGATTGGCCCGGTGATCCGTCCGCCATCTGGTGATCTCCAAAACGCATTGCTCACGCTCGAATCCGGTGAATCGTGGGCGCTGATGCCGCGCAAGCTCGATGGCAACGACTGCTTGTGGAGCCCCGGCATCAAGTGGGGCGTGCATCGCGGCAGCTACACGCACATGACGGAGTTTTTTGGCCCGGTGCTCGGCGTGATGCGATATGAGAAGCTGCATGACGCCATCGCGATGGTGAACCAGACCGGCTTTGGTCTCACCAGCGGCCTGGAGAGCCTGGATGATCGTGAGCAGGCCGAATGGCGTGCGAGCATCCGCGCCGGGAATCTCTACATCAACCGCAGCACCACCGGGGCCATCGTTTTGCGGCAACCCTTCGGCGGCATGGGCAAGAGCGCGTTTGGGCCGGGACTCAAAGCAGGCGGGCCGAACTATGTGGCGCAGTTCATGGACTTCGCTGACGCGAAGAATGACGAAACCAGAATGACGAATGAAGAATGGGAACGATTCCCCGCAGATTCGATGCTGCGAGGGCTTCATGAGGTGCTTGAGGATTGGAATAAAGAGGGTCTTGAGGCGTGGCCTGCGCTTGTCGTGGCCATTTCGAGTTATGAGCGATGGTGGCGTGACGAGTTTGGTGTTGAACACGATCATTTCAAGCTGGTCGGGCAGGACAACGCGCGACGTTATCTGCTAGTGCGAGACATCCGTCTGCGAATCACTCCGCACGACACTCCCTTCAGCGTTTTTGCGAGGTTCACAGCCGCAAGAATCGTCGGATGCAGGATTACGATGAGCCTTGCGCCTGGAGTCGATCCACGACCGCTCCATCGTGCTCACGAGGCATCCCACGGGTGGGCCAATCCACTCGAATTCATCGAGGAAGACGATGAGCAGTTGGTGGAGGCCATTCTCACCCACCAATGTGACCGAGTGCGCTATGCCTCGCCCGAAGTGGTGCCCCTGGCAGTTCGCCGTGCTGCCGCAGAGAGCCAGATATTCATCGCGGACGCACCCGTGCTTGCCGAAGGCCGCGTGGAGCTGCTTTGGTATGTGCAGGAGCAAAGTGTGAGCTTCGATTATCATCGCTACGGCAACCTCGGAGCACGGGCGACCGAGATTCGCTCGCCGTTGGTTGCGCCGCAGGCAAATGCAGGCTGATTCCAGCATGGACACTCTTTCCGCCACGCTGCTGCTGCTGACGATCATGGACCCGCTCGGGAACGTGGCGACGTTTGTGGCGGGGTTGCGGCCGGTGCCGCCGGAGAGGCGGTTGCGAGTGATCGCGCGGGAGCTTGTCATTGCGCTGGTGATTCTGGTTGTGTTTTTGTTCGCGGGGCCGTGGCTGCTGGGACTGCTGCATTTGAAGCAGGAGGCGTTGTTCATCAGCGGGGGCATCGTGCTGTTCTTGATCGCGCTGAAGATGATTTTCCCACCGTCGCGACATGAGGCTGACGAGCCGCAGGTCGAGCCGTTCATCGTGCCGCTGGCCACGCCGATGGTTGCGGGACCGTCCGTGCTGGCGACGCTGCTGGTTTTGGTCAGCACGCAGCCGGATAAGCTTTGGAATTGGTTTGCTGCGCTGTTGATCGCCTGGGGCATCACGGCGGCTGTTTTGTTGTGCGCACCAGCCATTGCGCGAGTGCTCAAAGAGAAAGGCTCTCTGGCGGTTGAGCGCCTCATGGGCATGCTGCTGGTTATGGTGGCCGTGCAGATGTTTCTGAACGGCATCGAGCACTATTTGAAACACTGACGTCATGCCTGCTTGGATCGAATACTTCGCTGTCGCCGTGTGTGCGATCGCCGCTGTTCTCGCAGCGGAGGGGAAGCGGATGGATTTGTTTGGCGTGATGGTGCTGGCGCTGGTGACGGCGGTCGGTGGAGGAACCATTCGTGATTTGTGTCTCGGTGCGCGACCAGTGTTTTGGATCGAGCAGCCGCATCACGTCTGGACGGCGCTGATCGCGGCGGTCGTGACGTTTGTGGCGGCGCGGTTCGTTCACATGCCTGAAAAGGTGCTTTCCATCGCCGATGCGTTCGGTTTGGCCTTGTTCGGCATCGCCGGCACGGAAAAAGCGTTGGCGTTTGGTGCGCCCGGCATCGTGGCGATCCTGCTGGGCATCGTCACCGGCGTGGCAGGCGGCATATTGCGCGATGTGCTGCGCGGCGAGCTGCCGCAGGTGTTTCAGCCGGATGTGAATCTGTATGCAACGGCGGTGTTTGTCGGCGCACTGGTGTTTGTGCTGCTGCAAAAATGGCTGCCAGTGTCGGAAAGCCATCGCTACATCGGCATGACGGTCATTTTGGTGCTGCGACTCGCGGCGATGCGCTGGCGGCTGCGGCTGCCGACGTATCGGAGCCGAAATCGGCATGATCCCTCTTAACTTGTAATATGGGCCAAACTGTTTCATTCGCTGGAGTCCAACTAGACTTGGAAAGCGACTGGTGTGACATCACCGACACTCTCCCTGTCGGCACGACTCCGACGTTGGCACTCGAAGGTGGCATCGGTGCTCTTCAATTTAGCATTGCGCAATACTCCAGGGGAAAGCCCACGAACATCGAGCGAGTTCATTTGGAGCAATTGCTGTATTATTTCGAGGATGCGCAGGATCTGGGGCGCGTTCATGAAGTCATCCAATTTCACGGAGACGGCACATTCGGCATCTCTTGTGACTACGACCAGCCGTCGGAGTTTATCCGAGTTTGGTATGTCACTGACGGGATGAGCATTGCCTTCGTCACCTACACTTCGACGAATGATCAAAGTGAGGCATTTCAGTCTGAGCTTGGACAAGCCACGGCAATTGCCGAATCAGTTCAGTTTCATCCTCGCAATAGTGAGAGCGTGTAATTCGTTCAATCGTCATGAACCGCCGCCATTTTTTCGCCACGACTGCTGCCGCCGCCCTTGCCGCTCCGTTTGTGAGGGCGCAGAGCAAGACTTCACTCAACGGGGCGATCATCGGGCATGGGGAGCATCGGTATCGGGTCGATCTGGAGTGGTGCAAGGTGAAGCGGGAGGTGCATCCGGTGAAGGACTGCCATGAGATGGTCATGGATGCGCAGAAGCGGCTGATCATGATCACGAACGAGGCGAAGAACAACATCCTGATCTTCGACAAGGACGGGAAGGTGCTCCATGCGTGGACTTTGAAGCTGCGCGGCGGTCACGGGCTGAGTTTGGATGCGCGCGATGGCAAGGAGACGCTGCTGCTTTGCGATCCGAGCGGCGGTCGTGTGGTCAAAACCACCCTGACAGGCGAGATCTTGCTGGAACTGCCGCATGCGAAGGATTGCGGTGCCTATGACGCGGTGATGAAGTATGCGCCGACGGAGGCCGTGGCGGCTCCGAACGGCGACATCTATGTGGCGGACGGCTACGGCTCGCAGTTCATCCTGCATTTCGATGCGGGCGGGAAATTCATCCGCAAATTCGGTGGTATTAGCACGCAGGCGATGAACGCGGGCAAGTTCATGCAGGCGCATGGTGTGACGATTGATCAACGCGGACCAGAGCCGCTGGTGCTATGCACGGAGCGAGTGCGCAATGAGTTTCACTGGTACAAGCTCGACGGCACCTACTCGCACTCGGTTTACCTGCCGGGAGCGTTCATGAGCCGTCCGGTGATCGCGGGAGATTTGCTGCTCTCCGGAGTGTGCTTTGGCATGAAGCCGAACGATTTCCGCATGTGGCGCGAACGCGGGTTCATCATCATTCTGGACAAAAATAATCGCGTCATTTCCGCGCCGGGCGGTCAGCAGCCGAAATATGAGGGCGATCAAGTGGGACTGCTGCTGCAGGACCAGCCGGTCTTCCGAAACGTGCATGATGTGTGCGTCGATGACGCGGGTGATTTGTATGCCTGCCAGTGGAACGCGGACCAGGTGTATCCGTACAAGCTGCGGCGAGTGTGAGAGAGGCTCCCGGGGCTGGGCGTAGTGGATAACGTTCATGTTTTCTGCCCGCCCCACCACGCCCTTCAACCGCCGCGAATGGCTTCGCGTGGGCGGATTGGGCTGTTTGGGGCTATCGCTGCCGTCGTTGCTTCAAGCGAAGGGATTGAAGAGCAAGGACGGCTCGTTTGGCCGGGCAAAAAGCTGCATCATCCTGTTTCTCAGCGGCGGGCCACCGCAGCATGAGACCTTTGATCCGAAGTCGGAGGCACCGCTGGAGATTCGCGGGGACTTCAAGTCGATCCCGACCTCGGTGCCGGGCGTGCATTTCTCGGAGACTCTGCCACGCACGGCGAAACGGATGCATCAGATCGCGGTGATCCGGTCGATGACCACGGGCATCAATGCGCACTCGACCAGCGGCGCGTTCATGCTGACGGGCTACGAGCCGGCTACAAAGGCGGAGAGCGTGCCGCCGAGTGGCAACGACTGGCCGAGCATCGCGGCGGCGGTCGGCGCGCTGAAACCGAGCGAGCGCTCGCCGCTGTCTGCGGTCGTTTTGCCGGAACGCATCGAGAACAACGGCAACATCGTGTGGCCGGGCCAGAACGGCGGCTTCATGGGCGCTCCGTGGCATCCGCAGCTCATCAAGTGTGATCCGGCGGCGGAGCGCATGCGCATTGAGGGCATGAGTTTGGCCGATGGCATGACCGATCTGCGCTTTTCCGAGCGAGGCAGCCTGCTGCGGCAGATGGACGAAAAATTCCGACGCTCGCTTGCCAATCCGCTGCTCGAAGAGACCGGCGCCATGCAGAATCGCGCCTTTGATTTGATCCACTCCGAGGCCAGCCGTGCCGCGCTGGAGATCGAGCGTGAGCCGGCGGTGATGCGGGACCGCTACGGGCGTGGCAAATTCGGCCAGAGCGTGCTGCTGGCGCGTCGCCTGGTCGAAGCGGGG
>DNXB01000401.1:2786-5579 GCA_003506995.1 Verrucomicrobiales bacterium | reverse complement strand
GTGGCCTATTCGGCGCTGATCCAGGATTTGCAGTCGCGTGGCCTGCTCGATGAGACGCTCGTCGTCGTCATGGGCGAGTTCGGGCGCTCGCCCACGATCAACAAGAGCGGTGGCCGCGATCACTGGGGCAATGTGTTTTCCGTCGCCATGGCCGGTGCGGGCATCGCGGGCGGTCAAATCATCGGGGCGAGCGACAAAATCGGCGCTTTCCCGGCGGACAGGCCCGTGCGGCCACCGGATCTGGCCGCGACGATGTTTCATCTGCTCGGTATCCGTCCGAATCACGAATTCCTTGATCCCATCCAGCGCCCGCGTCCTGTGACCGACTCCGGCACGCCGATGCGCGAACTCACCGGCATCTAAATTCATCTCATGCGTCCTCTCCTTCTCTCCCTCCTCCTCGCCGTCGGCCTCAGCGCCGGGGAACTGCCCAAAGAACAACGCATCCTCTTCCTCGGTGATTCCATCACGCAGGGCGGCGGTTACATCGAGATCATCGAGGCGGCGCTCATCGCGCAGCATCCCGATTCGGACAAGATCATCATCCCGCTCGGTCTTAGCAGCGAGACGGTGAGCGGTTTGAGCGAGGACGGGCATGCGGGTGGCAAGTTTCCGCGGCCCGATCTGCATGAGCGGCTCGACCGTGCGCTGGAGAAAGCCAAGCCGCAGCTCGTCTTTGCCTGCTACGGCATGAACGACGGCATTTACCTGCCGCTTGGCGCGGAACGCACCAAGGCGTTTCAAAACGGCATGAAGAAGCTGCATGACAAAGTCACCGCCGCCGGCGCTCGCATCATTCATCTCACGCCGCCGGTTTTTGATCCGGTGCCGATCAAGGAGCGCGTGTTGCCGCCCGGCCTCGACAAGTATGAGAAGCCCTACCAGGGCTACAATGAGGTGCTCGACTTCTATTCCGACTGGCTGCTCGACATGCGTGATGAGGCGAAATGGTCCGTGCTCGACATCCACGGGCCGATGAACGCGGCCATCGCTGAAAAGCGGAAGACCGATCCCGAGTTCACCTTGGCGAAAGATGGCGTGCATCCCGGCCCTGAAGGTCATCTCATCATGGCGCAGGCTGTTCTTGATGCCTGGGACCTCAAAGTGAAGGCGGATGGCACGCCGGATCATCCGAATGGCGCGGCGATCCTTGCCGTGATCAAAAAGAAACACGCCATTCTGCGTCCGGCGTGGCTGAGTCATGTGGGGCACAAGCGTCCGGGCAATGCGCCCGGCCTGCCGATGGAAGAAGCACTGAAAAAGGCGGTGGAATTCGACGCCGAGGCCCGCAAGCTCGCGAACTCGAAGGAGATCGTCTTTCCGAATCAAACCGGTGAGTGGAACGGCTATGCGAAGCACGAGCTGAACATCGCGGGCAAGTCCGTGACCGTCGTCGCGCCGAAAACCGCCGCCGCAGGTCGCCCGTGGGTGTGGCATGGCGAGTTCTTCGGCCACAAGCCCGCGCCAGACATCGCGTTGCTCGGCAAGGGCTTCCACATCGTTTATATGAAGATCAACGACATGCTCGGCTGCCCTGATGCGGTGAAGCTGTGGAATCAATGCCATGCCGAGCTCACCACGAGCTACGGCTTGAGCATGAAACCGGCGCTCGTCGGCCTCAGCCGTGGCGGCTTGTATTGTTACAACTGGGCCACGTCGAACCCGGACAAGGTCTCCTGCATCTACGGCGACGCGCCTGTGTGCGACTTCAAGAGCTGGCCCGGCGGCAAAGGTAAAGGCAAAGGTGATCCGCGTAACTGGGGCTTTGTGCTGAAGCTGTGGGGCTTCAAAGACGAGGCCGAGGCGCTTGCCTACAAAGGCAATCCGGTGGACAGCCTCGCTCCGCTCGCGAAGGCCGGCGTGCCACTGCTGCATGTCTTTGGTGATGCGGATGACGTTGTGCCGTGGGAAGAAAACACCGGCTTGATCGAATCACGTTACAAGGCGCTTGGCGGGATCATCACGATGATCCGCAAGCCGGGCGTGGGACATCATCCGCATGGTCTGGATGACTCGACGCCGATCGTTGAATTCATCGCGAAGCACGCGAGGTGACTGGAGCGCGGATTTTTAATCCGCAGCGGGTCGTCGAAGAAAGGTCGCGCTTTGGAAAAATCGGTGGCTTGGATGTGGCGGAGTGCTGCGGAATAAAATTCCGCGCTCCTCAGGCGTCCAATCCAAACGCCGTGTGGACGACGCGGGCGGCGTTTTCGATCTCGCTTTCTTCCACGATGACGGCGGTCTTGATCTCGCTGGTGGAGATCATCTGGATGTTGATCTTCGCATCCGCGAGGGCCTTGAACATCTTGGCGGCGACCCCGCTGTGGCTGCGCATGCCGATGCCGACGACGCTGAGCTTGGCGATGCTGCTCTGGGTGCGGAGCGTGGCCTCATCTCCGAGGGTTGGCAGGATGGCCTTGAGCGCCGACTCTGCCTTGGCGAGATCGGTGGCGCTGAGGGTGAAGGAGATGTCGGTGATGTTTTCGTAACTGACGTTCTGCACGATCATGTCGATGATGACATTCGCGCTGGCGATGGCTCCGAAGATGGCGGCGCTGATGCCGGGGCGGTCGGCGACGTCGTCGATGGTGACCTTGGCCTGGTTGCGCTCGAGGCTGACGCCGCGGACGACGACGGACTCCATGCCGGGGGTTTCTTCTTTCACGATGGTTCCAGGGTTGTTGTTCATGCTGTTGCGCACTTCGAAGCGCACACCAAATTTATTCGCAAACTCGACGCTGCGGCTCTGCATCACCTTGGAGCCGGAGGAGGCCATTTCGAGCATCTCCTCGT
>DNXB01000401.1:269-2734 GCA_003506995.1 Verrucomicrobiales bacterium | reverse complement strand
TGCCGCCACGGCCCAGCGTGGTGATTTCACCGCTGGCAGTCTCGCCCTGGAAGCCGGCCAGCATGACGATGTTGTCTTCATCGAGCATTTTCTTCACGGCGTCGGGCGTGATGTTGACGATGCGGGCCTTGGTGTGGACGCGGTCGGTGGAAATGCCCGCCTGAGCACCCGTGAGGGACACCGCCTTGCCGCCGAGGGCGTTGATGGCCATGGCGGTGAGGGCGATGGTGGTCTGCTCACCCGTGGCGAGGAGCACATCCATCTCACGCTCGATGGGATCGCACTCCGGGGAGACTTCCTTCGCCAACTTGATGAGCGTGTCAGTCACGCCGGACATGGCGGAGACGACGGCGACGACCTGATTGCCCGCGCGCTGCGTTTCCAGGATGCGACGCGCGCAATTGCGGATGCGCTCGGGATTGCCGACGGAGGTGCCGCCGTATTTCTGGACGATGAGGGCCATGCTGGGGGTTGGGGAAAGGGCGCGGAAAGTGGCACGCGGGGCCGGGGGTGCAAGGACGGAAATGGGGGGGGAGAGGTCAAGGAGTCAAGAGGTCAAGAAGTGGTCAAGGTGGTCTTCTTGACTGCCTTGACCATGCTTGACTCTATCTTGACGGCTGGATCACCTGCCGCTGCTCCTCGGCGGACAATTCCCGCCATTCACCGGCCTTAACACCCAAATCCGTCAGCCTCAGCCCGCCGATGCTCACGCGCACGAGGCGCAGCGTCGGGAAACCGACGGCGGCAGTCATGCGGCGGACCTGGCGGTTCTTGCCTTCAGTGAGGGTGAGTTCGAGCCAGCTTGTGGGGATGTTTTTGCGGTAGCGGATGGGCGGATCACGCGGCGGGTGGGCGGGTTCGGTGTCGAGGCGCTGCGCTTGGCACGGGAGGGACCGGAATTCCTTCAAATCGACGCCAGAGCGGAGTTGGCGCAGCGCTTCGTCGCTGATCTCGCCTTCGACCTGCGCGTGGTAGCTGCGCGGGTGGGCGTGGCGGGGATTGAGGAGACGGTCGTTCCAATGCGCCTCGTCGCTGAGCAGAAGAAGGCCTTCGGAATCACGATCCAGGCGACCGATGGCATACACATGCGGAGGAAAGCCGAACTCGGCGAGGGTGCGATGCGAGGGATGCTCCTGCGTGAACTGGGAGAGCACATCGAAGGGCTTGTGGAAGGCGATGAGCATTACTTTTGCTTCAATGCCTCGAGCATCTGCGTCATTTCTGCCCGGCGCATTTGGTATTGTGAACGCGCGGTTTCACGCGTCTGCCCTTTCGCCACGCCCATGATGCCCGCTGTGAGGGCGAACAGGCCCATGCCGATGGGAACCAGCAAGAAGATGCCCGGCGCGTCAAAAGAGCCCGCGAAGGAGGCCATGCCGAAGCAGACCACGGCAAAAAAGATGGTGAACGCGAGCCCGAACAGTGGATTGCCCGGCATTCGTGGTCCGGTGCGTCCTTGCACCAGATGGTTGGTCTGCTCGATGCCCCATTCGCGATCCAGCCGCTCGATTTCGTTCTGCAAAGTGAGGACTTCGAGGCTCTCGGCCATCATTCCGGTGTTCGCGGCGATCTTGGCGACCTCCTCGGTGAAGACGGAGGAATCTGTGCGCTTCACTTCCAGATTGCTCAGGCAGAACTGGCAGGTGACGAAGCGGGTGTTCCCGGCCACCTGCAGCGGGGCACCACAGTGATTGCAACGGATGGAGAGCGTTTCCATGACGCGAGGCTAAGCGGCGTCGCGAAATTTTTCAAGATCGGTTCCGGCGCGCAGCACGTCTTCCAAGGCGGCGCGTTTTTCCTCAAACGCCTCCTCCGTCATGCGGCGCGGGATGACCAGCGCGGGATGAAAAGTCATCGTGACCTTCGCAAACGGCAGCGGGATCATGAACTGGTCCCAGGTCTTGAACTTGATGCAGCGGCTGTAGTGGATGTTCACCGGGATGAGCGGCACGCCGGTGAGCTGCGCCAGCTTCACCACGCCGGGCTGCACACGATGCCGCGGGCCGCGCGGCCCGTCCGGCGTGATGCCGATGTCGTAACCTTGGCGGGCTTTTTCGGCGAGGGCGATCAACGCGCTCATGCCCTTCTCCGGCCGCGAGCTGGAGCCACGCGCGGCCTTGATGCCAAAGCTCGCGCAGATGTCGGCGATGATTTGACCGTCGCCGCTGGGGCTGGTCAAAACGGTGCCGGGAATGTGCCCGAACCACTCGCGGTGCAGCCAGGGGATGAGAAACATGCTGTTGTGCCAGAACGCCCAGATGGTGCATGAGCGCGAGGTGTTGAACACATCCGCGTGGTCCCGGATGTCCCAGCGCAGGGTCATGCCGATGGCGCGCATGAGCCATGCGATGATCTTCCCGGTGTTCTTGATGCGAATCCTGGCCATCTCGAGTTACAGCCAGCCGGTTTGATTCAGACGACCGGTGAGCTCCATCTGTTTTTCGAGCTGGACGGCGTAGAGGGCG
>DNXB01000401.1:0-258 GCA_003506995.1 Verrucomicrobiales bacterium | reverse complement strand
GGCTCCGCCGAGCGCGGCGCCTTCGCTGGTGCTGAGCGTGACGACTTCGGCATTGAAACAATCAGCGGCGATTTGACGCCACACGCCGCTCTTGCTGCCACCGCCGGTGAGGCGGATCTCGGTGGGGTTCATGCCGAGATCACGGAAGCGCTTCAATCCATAGGCGAGGCCGAGGGTGGCTCCTTCCACGGCGGCACGGGCGATGTTGGCTGGAGCCATGTTCGTCGGGCGCAGGCCGTGGATGACGCCGGTGCCGTT
>DNXB01000081.1 GCA_003506995.1 Verrucomicrobiales bacterium | reverse complement strand
GAGCTTCGAGAGGAATGCAGTGCTTGCCCCTAAAACCAGCCGAACGGCCAGTCTTCGGCCTCCATCTACTCCCCAAGGCGCCCACTCAGAACAGCGAAGAGTCATTACTTCCGCCTGAATGTGAAAGACCTGTGGACCGGCTTGTTTGGCCGCCCGTTGGATCTGGAAGCTCAGATTTTGAACCGCTTGCGCGTGATGGAGGAGGAGACGCAACGTTCGGACGAGGTGGCGATCACGCCGCTGCTGGATGACCTGCGGCCGTCACGGGATTGAATCACTCCCGAGTCTTCGGATCAAACGCGTCGCCGAGGAAGTTTCTGCGATCTCGGTTTTCTTCGTTATCTCCTGTTGGAATCTGGAATCATGGATAAGGGACTTCTGTGACTCCCACCGAACATCTGGACGCCCTGCTGGCCCGGCCTGAACCGCTGCTGGCGCTGGCGCCGATGCAGGATGTCACGGACCTGGCCTTCTGGCGGCTGATGACGCGGTATGGCGGGGCGGACGTGTATTACACGGAGTATTTCCGCGTGCATCCCGATTCGCACCTCGACAAGCCGATCCTCGCCTCCATCACGCAGAATCCCACCGGCAGGCCGGTGGTGGCGCAGATGATCGGTAATGACATCCCTTCCCTCGTGCGCAGCGCCAAAGAGCTGCAGCAGCACGAGATCGCGGCGGTGGACCTCAATCTCGGCTGCCCCGCGCCCATCGTTTATAAAAAATGCGCCGGTGGCGGCCTGCTGCGGGATGTGCCGCGCATCGAGGGCATTCTTGGGGCACTGCGCGAGGCGGTGACGGTGAAGTTCACGGTGAAGACCCGCCTCGGCTTCGATGACACCGAGACCATCGACGCGCTGGTGCCGTTGTTTGTGAAGCACGGCGTTGATTTGGTCACCATCCATGGCCGCACGGTCACGCAGATGTATCGCGAAGGCGTGCGCTACGATTTGATCGGCTCCGCCACGGCGAATCTCCCCTGCCCCGTGCTTGCCAACGGCAACATCGGCTCACATCTTGACGCGGAGACCGTCACCCGGCAGACGGGCGTGCGCGGCCACATGCTCGGTCGCGGTGCCATTCGCAATCCGTGGTTGTTTGATCAAATCCGCCAGCACGTTCGCGGTGGGCCTGTCTTCCAGCCCAGCGCCGCTGACAAACTGGCTTACGTCGAGGAGCTTTACGAGACCGTCACCCTTCCGAACACGCGTGAACTCGACCAGGTGAACCGTATTAAAAAGCACCTCAACTTCTTCAGCCCTGCGCTGGAGGATTCAGAGGGGTTTCTCAATGAGATGCGGCGCTGCACGACCCGATCAGGACTGCTGGAGGTTTGTGAGCGACACTTCCAGGCTGACGCATGAAATGAGCAACTGTTGATGGTGGATAACGCGAATCCAAGCCGAATGGGCCGCGAATGACCATGAATAAGGTGGAGAAGCCGGATTTGCGGTCATTCGCGTGTCATTCTTTTTCATTCGCGTTGGTTTGGAAGCCTTCCGCTGGGTTGATTTCATCTTGATCCTCCTATTAGATACCCAATCAGGGCATCCTCTGTGATTTTGATGCGCAAGCCCTGGCTGAGCAGCGGCGGCTGCTTCCTCGCATTGGACATCCTCGCCAGCTTATGCTATCCGCACGCCCCATGTTTTCCGCCCGACCATTCATTGCCGCCCTCGCTCTGGCTCCCGCGCTGCTTTGCGCCGCGGAGAAGATTGATTTCAACAAGCAGGTGAAGCCTTTGCTCGAAGGCGCCTGCACGCACTGCCACGGTGCCAAGGAAGACAAGGGCGACTTCCGCATGCACACGCTGGAAGACCTCAAAAAAGGCAACGAGAACGGCCCAGGCCTGGTTCCCGGAGATTTGAAGAAGAGCGCGATTTACGCGACCCTGCTGCTGGATGTGGAAGACGACATGGTGATGCCGCCGAAGAAGGAGGGTCTGCTGGAGAAGTCGCAAATTGAGGTGCTTAAAAATTGGATCGAGCAAGGGGCGGACTGGCCTGCGGGCGTGGTGCTGGAGCAGACACCACGCATCAAGTTCGAAAAGCACATCCAGCCGATTCTGGAGCAGAACTGTGTGTCCTGTCACAACAAGGAGAAGGCCAAGGGCGACTGGATCATCACCACGAAGAAGGAAGCCTTCGAGAGCGGCGAAAACGCGCCCAACATCGTGCCCTTCGACCTGAAACAGAGCGCAATTTATCATCTGACCACACTGGCAGCGGACGAGGACGATCTGATGCCGCCGAAGAAAAGCGGCGGCCCCTTGAGCAAGGAGGATATCAACTTCCTCAAGCTGTGGATCGAGCAGGGAGCCCCCTGGCCGGATGATCTGAAGCTGACGGCCAAGGAGAAGAAAGGGCCGGAGAGCAACAACCCGGACAACCTGGAGCTGGTGAAGAAGATCCACGCTCTCATCGTGCAGACCTCGAAAGAGAAGGCCGAGGCCGACATGAAGCCCTACGACTCGAAGATTCCGAAGACGGGCGCTCCCTACAGCATGGTGACGATCAAGGGCGGTGAGTTCCTGATGGGCAGCCCGGACAGCGAGGCGGATCGCGGTGACGACGAAGGCCCGCAGGTGAAGAAGACCGTGAAGCCCTTCTGGATGGGCAAGTATGAGGTGACGTGGGATGAGTACGAGCCCTTCCAGCTCACCAGCGAAGGCCGCAACAAGGACGGCTCCCGCCAGGTGTGGAAGCCGACCGACAAGCCGGAGGATCTGATCTCCCAGCCCACGCCGCCTTACCAGCCGATGGATTTCGGCATGGGCCGTGAACGTTTCCCCGCGATCTGCATGACGCAGCACGCGGCGAACAAGTACTGCCAGTGGCTCAGCGCCCAAACCGGCCATTTCTACCGCCTGCCGACGGAAGCGGAGTGGGAATATGCCGCCCGCGCCGGCACCAAGACCGCGTATTTCTTTGGCGACGATGCCACGCAGCTTAAAGACTACGCGTGGTACTTCGACAACGCCCCGAACTTCCAGTACTCGAAGGTCGGCGCCAAGAAGCCGAACCCCTGGGGTCTGTATGACATCTACGGCAACGTGTGTGAATGGTGCCTGGACCAATACACCCCGACCACTCCAGCCGCCGCGATCCTTGGCAACGCCTGGGTGCCCTCGAAGACCCCCTACCCTCACGTCGCTCGTGGCGGCACCTATGATGACGATCCAGAGCTTTGCCGCAGCGCGGCCCGCAAAGCTTCTGATCAGCTCTGGAAGCAGCAGGACCCGCAACTGCCGAAAAGCATCTGGTATCTGACCGACGCGACCTGGCTGGGCTTCCGCATCGTGCGTCCATTGGAAATTCCGACGGTGGAAGAAATGTTCGCCGCCTGGAACAACGGCGTGGCGAAGGAATAAGCGGATCAGGCGTGGCGAGCTTAAGCTGGCAGAGAGTGCGGCGCGTTTTCAGAACGAGCTGAAGCTCGATACTACTTTTTGCTCGCCATGACTGTAGAAGTGCGCTCATGCTGCCGTTTGCTTCGACCTCGTTTTCACCATGACCACACCCTCCTCTCCCGCACCCAAAGGCGCTGTCGCCGCCCTGATCGCCGCGTTCCTCGGCTGGCTCTTCGATGGTTTTGAAATGGGTTTGTTCCCGCTGATCGGCAAACCGGCGCTGCAGGATCTGCTGCCCACCTCGACGGCGGCACAGCAGGGCCAGTGGTTCACGGTGATCATCGCGGTGTTCCTCGTCGGCGCGGCGACGGGTGGCGTGCTGTTTGGCTGGCTGGGCGACAAACTGGGCCGCGTGAAGGCCATGACGCTGGCCATCTTCACCTACGCCATCTTCAGCGGCCTGTGCGCCTTCGTCACGGAGGCGTGGCAGTTCGCGGGGCTGCGCTTCATCGCCTCGCTGGGCATGGGCGGCGAGTGGGCGCTCGGCGTGGCCTTGGTGAATGAAATCTGGGGTGGGCGCAACCGCGCCTGGATCGCTGGCATGATTGGTGCCGCCTCCAACATCGGTTTCCTGCTGACCGGACTCATCAGTTGGCAACTCAACGCCAGCCTGGACATCGTCACGGGCTGGATTCACGCCTTTGGCCTGTCGGCGGAGAACACGGAATACCTGCTCCACAACCGCGCTTGGCGCTTCATCGCCGTCAGCAGCGCTTTGCCAGCGCTGATCAATTTCTTCATCCTGATCTACGTGCCAGAATCCCACAAGTGGGAGGCGGAAAAGAAGTCTGGCAGCACTTCGCACTGGGCCACGATCGATCTGCTAGGCGTCCTGATAGCGGCCGTGGCGGCGCTGGGCATCATCGCGGTGTGGACGCCGCAGGTGTTCGACAAAGTGGGCAACGCCGTGGCGCTGCCGGTGACCGTGGTGGGCTTGGGTATCGCTTTGTGGGGCTATCTGCACCCGGTGCGTCGTTACATGACCCGCGCCCAGGCCGGCGGCAGCGTGCAGACTGCCGAACGCGCCGTCATCATGCGCAATCTTATGATCGGCGCCGGTCTGGCAGCCGTGGCGCTCATGGGCACTTGGGGTTCGGCCCAACAAGCGGCCAAGTGGGCCTCCTTCCTCTCGCCGGACGGCACCAAGTCCGGCATCATTGAGTACGTCGTAATTGCCACAGCACTGGGAGCCATTCTCGTCACCATCATCACCCCTTTGGTGGCGGACAAACTGGGGCGCCGCGTGACTTACTTCCTGCTATGTGTGTTGGCCTTGGGTTCGGCCATTGTCTTCTTCCAGACCAACGGTTCTTACACCGGCACCAGCATGCCCACCTGGCTGGTGATCAGCGCCTTCCTGCTAGGCGGCCTCACCGCCTCTTTCTACGGCTTCTTCCCGCTTTACTTCCCAGAGCTGTTCCCCACCAGCGTCCGTGCCACCGGACAGGGGTTTTGTTTCAACTTCGGCCGCCTCATCGCCGCGATTGGCTCCCTGCAGTTTGTGAATCTCATGAGTCTGTTCGGGTCCGAAAAAGTCACCCAGTTGGAGGGCGACGCCCGCCGGATCATGCAGCTTCAGGTGGAGGCCAATGCCTTCTCCGTGCTGTCCTGCGTCTATGTGATCGGCATGGTTTTGGTCTGGTTTGCCCCAGAAACCAAGGGTCACACGCTCCAGTAGTCCCAGGTACTTCCAACTTCGGCGAGCCTAGCAATCTTTTCTTGCCTCAAAGCTTTTCGTGGATAATAATTCACCCATATTAACCTCTCACAAATAAGAAATGCATAGCGGACCTGAGTGAAAATTTATGGATTCTATGAATTTATCTTGAACCTACCTTTGGTATTCGTTACATTACCCATAATTCGAGACATTCCCGAAACCCATAGCTCTAAGGAAACAACTTCATGATCACCGGAACCCAACCATTAGCAAAAGACCATGCCAAGCTGGCAGATTTCATTCTGTTCAGTCAGCGTGAGTTTCTGCTGAATCTCTCCCGCGAGCTGAATCGGGATAATATCTCCTTCGCTCAGTTTTTCCTGCTCGGTTACCTCGCCACATCGAAGGAGCTGACCATGACGGACATCGCACGCAAAATGGGCCACTCCACCGCTGCTGCCACAGGTCTCGTGGACCGCCTGGAGAAACTCGGCTACATGGAGCGCACCCACGCCATCGACGACCGCCGCAAGGTGTTGGTCCGCATCACCTCCCGTGGACTGGAGCTCGTGAGCCGTCTGCGCGATGAGCTGCAAAACCAAGTGGCTGCCGCCATGAGCGAAACGGCCTCCGAGGACGCCGCCAGCTTCATGACCTCCTACCGCACGCTGGACACCTCGATGGCGCGGTAAGGCAGACCGGGACTCTTTTCAAAAGAGCACGCGGCTTCGGCAGCGTGCCTTTTTTATTTGGCTCACGGCATCCCGTGGAAACACTCACTTCCGCGCCTGCCAGCCATAGCCGATGTACTGATCGCTGAAGGTGCCGTCGGGGCGGCATTCGACCTGGAGGAAGCCCTCGGGATTGCCATGCACCGGGCCTTTCCACCACATGCCGCAAACAGCGCCGCCCTGAAGATAGACGACTTTGTCGAACTGGATGCGCTCGGAGATGTGGCCGTGGCCGCTGAGGACGAGCTTGAGGTTGTATTGACCGAGCATTTTGCGGAAGTCGTGGACGTTGTTCACGAGCGCCTTCCCGCCAATGTTGATCTTCGGGCCAAGGATGACCTGATGCCAGACGCTGTAGAACGGAATGTGCGTGACGAGGATGATGGGCGTCTGTTTGCCGGTCTTTTCGAGATCGGCCTGGAGCCAGGCAAGCTGATCGTCGTCGATCCAGCCCATGTAGTCGTTGGTGGCCTTGTCGAGGCCGATGGAATCCAGGATGATGAAGTGCCAGCCGCCGTGATCAAAGCTGCGGTAGGTTTTGCCATGCCCGTAGCGGTCGGCAAAGACCGCCTTGCCGTAGGCGCTCTCACCGGGCTTGATCATCGCCTTGGGTGACCAGCCAGCCACGTCATGATTGCCGACGGTGTGGTAGGAAGGCGTTTCGAGCGTCTTGAGGCACTCATCCCAGAGCTGCCACTGCGTCTCCACGCGGTCGATGCCGACTTCGAGCGCGTCCATGATCAAATCACCGCCGGTGATGACGAATTCAGGCTTCTGCTCCAATGCGTTGACCTTGGCAAAGGCCAGCTTCACGCCCTCCACGGCTCCTTGCTCCGGCTGCACATGCGGATCGGTGAAAAAGACGAAGGAGAACGGCTTGGACGCAGCGGACGCGGCCTGAGCATCGTTCAAAAGACCGGCGGCTCCAGTGAGCGACGCGGCACTGGTGAGAAAATGGCGGCGTGAGAGCTTTTGCGGCAAAATCATGGCTGCGTGCGTTTCAGGATCGAAGGCTCCGACCAGTTCCAGAACTGCGGCTCCAGCAGCCGGGTGTAGTTGGATGCATCGGAGTCGAGGTGGTTGTGTGGATCGTCTTTGACGCGCTGGGTGGAGCCTTTGAGCTGGCCGGACTTGATCGCCTTTTCGACTGCCAAATCGTCAAGCATCCAGGCCAGAATCACGCCCTCTTCAGGCATGCGGAGGAGATAGACCTGCGTCTTGGGCTCCCTGGCGGCCTGGTCACGCGTGAGGGCGAAGCAGAGCTTCATCTTGTCGTCAGCGCTGGCACGGCGCAGGTGGAAGCTCATGGGCTTGTCCTTCTTCTCATCCGGCTCGGTCATTTGCAGAACGCCCTTCGCGGCATCGGTGACGGTGAATTGAATCTGGTTGTCGTCATCCAAAGGCATCCACAGCCCGTTCCAGTCGCCCGTCTTTAGCACCGAAGGTTTCAGGCCGAAGTCTTCGTTCACCGTGGTTTCCGGGCAGGCGCTCAAGGCGCAGGCAAGCAGGACGCAGGCGCACAGTCGGAGCAACACGGGGTTCATGGCGGTGGCTTGGTCGGATTCACCTCCGGGGCCAGTTGCTCGCGCAAACCGCCCGCGCCAGGAGGCAGCGAGAGCGTGACACCGCGACTCGGCGGAAGGTTCTCAGGCGGCGCGTTCACCACTGGCGTCTCGATGACGGGAACGGCCTTCGGCACGCTGGTTTCAGGCACTGCCTTCGGCACAGGCATGATGATGGAGGACTGGCCCTTGGCGGTCTGCGCAGGAACAGGTCCGCGTTTTTTCTGCCACAACGCGGAGCCGGATAGGTGCGCGGACATCGCTCCGATGACCATGGAGCCGCCGATGAAGACCGCGGCCTTCAACCACATGGGCACGTCGTCGCTTTCGATCAGATGTGCTGGCAATGTCGGCGGGGCGCTGGCGGCGGCGCGAGCCCAGTCCGGCGCGTCGGGTGGCGAAGGCTCGTTGCCGGAGTTCTTAAACAACAGCTCCGCAAAGCCGATGGTCGCTTCTTCGCTCTTCGCCGCGCCTCCCGTGGTCAGCGCCACGGCGGAGGCGGAGAACTCACGCCTCACGGGCGACTGGGTGACAGGCAGGGTTTTGGAACGCGGCTTCAAGGCCACCTCTGCCGCAGGTTCTGTGCCAGCCTTCCTGAACGGATCGGACACTGGTTTGACGAGATCGTAATGCTGAATGACACGGGCGTAACGGCCCAGAAAATCGGAACGTTGCGCGGGTTTCGACTCCGCCACCTTGGTGATCTCGTCATCGAGCAGCCGGGCCAGGGTCTCACGCTCCCGCGCGGAACCTTCCGGCTCCGCGATGAGACCGGCGGGCGTTTCGAGGCCGAGCAAAAATTTGCACAAGGCCGCGAGCCAGCCCGCATGCCACGTTGTGGCGGTGTCGGCGCGTGACGGCGGCAGCAGCACGGCGGGGTTGGTCCCACGGCCCGACATGGCGGCCAGCGTCGGATGCGCGCGCACGATGATGTTGAAAGCCGGCCACTCGTTCAGTTTTGACACGAGCAGTTTCGTGCTGCGCGAGTCCTCACGCGCAAAGCCGGTGAGCAGGAAAATGTCCTCCAGCCGCAGTTTGCTGACGGGCAGTTTGGAGTTGTCGAGCTGAGTGAGGGCGGAGTCGAGTCCGGCGAGAACCAGATAAGCCTCCTGCACATCCAGCCAGCGCCGCTCGCGCATCAAGTCCGCCAGGCTGATGCCCTCGACGATCTCCTCAGCCAGGCAGGTGATGTCCTCGGCCTCATTCACCAGCGCGAGGGTGACGAGCCCGGAGTTGTCGCGCTGCTTGGTGATCTTGAAGGCGGAATCATCGACCTCTTTGACGCGCGCACAGGCCGTGCGTGAAGCTGGCACCTGCTCGATGAGCACCGCGCGGCCGGTCTTGGTCAGCGTGCCGCGCATGCTGTAGGGATTCGCCATGTCGAGCCGCTGGCTTTGAATGCGCACGAGATTGACCAGCCCGCGAGCGACCTCCTGATAACTCGCCAGCAGCGGTGCCAGCAAGGCGCGCGGCTTCTGCGCGGTCGGGATCTCGCCAGAAAGATGATCCGGCGCGAGTTTTTGCAAGGCATTGCGCAGTTCCCGCATCGGCGCTATGACACCCACGGCGGCGCTCGCGAGGCAGGAGCCGAGCAGTTCCGTAAAATCCGCCGCCGGTAGCGACTGGTCCGGCAGCGTCGGTCCCCCGCCCTGCTCGGAGAGAAAGGCGCGCAGAAATTTGGCCTGCTTTTCAAAGCCGGACTTCAACGCCCGTTTCTTGCCGGCGGGGTTGTCCAGCACGCGAAAATCCGCCGCCAGCACCTGCACGGCCTGTGGCGCGTTTTGCACGATCCGCAGGCTGTCCAAAGGCGACTCGGTGAGAAATTCACCGCGCTCACACACCGCCACCGCCGTCTCCAGCGCCCGGCAGGCAAGCATGATGGCCAGCCACCCTGGAATCTCCTGCTGCCGCGCCAGGTAGGGCCGCAAGGGCTCGCCGTCGATGTTGCTGGTGATGTAAAACGGGTTCCCCTCGTCCTCGCCAAACTCAATCATCCGCGCCAGCGCGGGATGGCCGCGCTTTTGCAGAGATTTGCACGCCTCCTCGAACGCCGCGCGGTTTGCCAGCGGCTCCAGCAGCACATGGCAGTGGACATACTCCAGCCGTTGCACGTCAAAAGCCAGCACCGCCACCTGCTCGGCATTGCGCACCAGCTCGACGTTGTTGCCGTCGGCGTCCTGGATGATTTGATAATGCCTGAATTGACTCGGCTCCGACATGAGGGCGATGGGAGAGGGGATGCGCGACTATCCTGCCACGCCTCCACGGTTCAAGCCAGCGTTTCGTTCACGACGGGGAGAAAACATCCCTGCTTCTGGCGCTGCTCACTTCCAGCATTCCTGGCAGCTCCATCGTAAAGGTAAATTGCAGACAGAAAGGGATGCACTA
>DNXB01000242.1 GCA_003506995.1 Verrucomicrobiales bacterium | reverse complement strand
ACGTGTCCGATCATCCGTATCAAAGCCAGTTCCAGGCCTTCTTCGACGCCCTGGACGAGGGCAAGGACATGCCGCTGACGAGCTTCACCGAATCGCTCAAGAGCTTCGAGGTCATCTTCGCCTCCGACAAGAGCGCTGAGCTGGGAGGCAAGCCGGTGAAAATCGCGGACCTTGGGTAAAACACCAAGGCTTCGGCCGCTCAGCGAATCACGCCCCAGTTTCTTCCCAGCGGGAAATAGCAGAACAGTGCCGGGCCCACGAGGTTGCGCTCCGGCACCGCGCCCCAGACGCGGCTGTCGGAGCTGTTGTAGCTGTTGTCTCCCATGGCGAAATACTGGTCGAGGCGCAGCCTGACATGCTCATATGAGCCGCCCACACTGGCGGCAGGGCCGTAGCCTTTGTAGCCATTCACCGGCTGGTTTTCTGTGCCGCTCATTACACGCTTGAAGCCCGCTTCCTCGGCCACCTTGCCGTTGATCTTCAGCAGGGGTGAATCGACCTCCAGCTCATCCCCAGGCACCGCGGCCAGGCGCTTGATGTAGTGCTGTGAACCCTGCTCTTCCGGCACTCCGATGGCACTGATGTTGTTCGTGGTGAAGACGAACACCTCCCCGCGCACAGGGCGGCGGAAGTGGTAGGCAAATTTGTTCACCAGCACATGGTCGCCAGTGTCCAATGTGCCACGCGCCAGAAGCTGGCCTTGGGTGATGGTTTTGCCGGCCAGCGAGCCTTCATAGTAGCGCCGGCTGTTGTCCGGGGTGTACATCGGATTCTCCTTCGGTGCCGCCCCTGCGTATTGAAACAGGCCCAGATTGTGCCGTACGGTGGTGAGCTGGGCCTTGGGCGCCCATATCCACTGCGTTTCGCCATCTTCAAAATGCAGCCGGCAGTGGGCAAAGAAACCCAGGAAGCTGTGCTCGGTGAGCGGTTCCCGGTCACGCAGGACCCCGGTATGGTTCGCCACCACGTTGAAGTAGCTGCGGCCCGTCGCCCAGTCTCTACAGCGGGCGAAAATGTTGGGCGTCGGATCTTCCTCGGTGTGCTCCGCCACCAATCCGTACAACGTGGGCTGCATGGAGCCGGTGGGAATCTTGAAGGGCTGGGCGATGTAGCTGCGAATGCCCAGCGCGATGACGATGGCGACGAAAAACACCTCGATGTTGTCCGCGATCTCGGAGGTCGCGGCATGCGGCAAAGCCCGCTCGCAGGTGTTGTTGATCTCGGTGGTGAGCGTGTCGATGCGCGACCGGTCCTTGGAGCGCATCGCATCCTCCAGGCTGGTGCGCAGGGTGGTGATCTCCTCCAGTTTGGCGACCGGCAGCACGTCGCGCTTGTAGTTGATGAAACGGGTCACCCCCTTGTGCAGGAGTTTGGCGTGCTTGAGATAGCGGGGCGTGAGGAAAAACATGGTGGAATCGGCCCGATACTAGGACACACCGGGCAATGCTCAAGCGTTCATCCACGCACCTCGGGGCTTCAATCCGGCGGTTCGCCCACGATCACATCCCGCAGCACCCCGGCCGCCCTGGCATTGTCAGAGCACACGAGACTGGCCGTCGTGCCGGAGGCGTCCCGCCGCAGGATATGCATCGACCGGAGGCCGATCCCCGCTTCCTTGAGCCGCATCGCGACCGTGGCGAGGGCGCCAGGCCGGTCCTCCAGCCGCACTAGCAGGGTATCCTGGGTGATGACACGAAAACCAGCGTCGCTGAGAGTGCGCAGCGCCTCATCGTAGCGATCCACACTGAGAACGACGATGCCATGATCTTCCATGCCTTCGATGTCGATCTCCTCAATGTTGATACCACGCGCTGCGAGGCATGAGGTGAGCCTGGCGGCGACGCCAAGCTCGTTCGGCACAAGAACGGTGAGCTGTTTCATGACGATGGTTCCTGGTTCGCGGTTCTCGATTCGCTGTTCACAGCGGCGGCGAAATCAGCGGCAAATTCTTCGATGATCGCCGTCGTCACATGAGGCATGACGATGAGATGTGCGATGTTTTTACGCGGTGCGATGGTCCATTTCTCCATCAATGCCTGCGGTGGACGCGGAAACACGACCGTGATGGAATTCGGGTGCCGCCAGGCGTCGATGCCGCGAGCACGGAGCTGCTCGACGGCGTAGCCCGCACGCTGGAGGCTGCCCTGCACCATGGCGCGCAGCCCGTCGTCTCCGAGCGCGCGCAGCCGGTACCAGAGCATGAGCGGGGCAAAGGCGCTGCGGGAGCCGGCGATGGTCGTGTCCAACGCGCCAATGTACTCGATCGAGCGGGCGATTCGATCCACATGGGCCTTGCGGGCGAGCACCACGCCGCAGGGAATGGGAGCACCGAGCATCTTGTGGCCGCTGATGGAGATGCTGTCCGCTCCATCGGCAAAGTTCCATGACTGTGGCGCGTCCACAAACGGCAGGATCATGCCGCTCAGCGCCGCGTCGGCATGAATGTAGGCATTGGCGATGGCAAGATCGTCAAGAATGGCCCGGATGCGCGCCAGATCGTCCACCGCCCCCTTCATCGTGGTGCCGATGTTGGCAAAGATGATGGGCGGCACGTCGCGGTGAATGCGCAACGTCTCACGGAGATCATCATAGTCCATCTGGCCGTCCGGCTGGCCTTTGATCATGATGTTCCGTGTGTGCTGGAGGCGCATCACCTTGGCCACGCTGTAGTGCGTTTCCTCGCTGAAGTAGCAGATGCCCTCAGGCAACAGCTCCCGCGCCACATACAGGCCGTACATGTTGCCCTCGGTGCCACCATGGGTGACGTAGCCCCACCACTCATCCGTAGGCGCACGCGTGAAGCGGGCGAAGTCGGCCAGCACCTCGCACTCGAACTCCATCGTGTTGAAACGGTAGTTCGTGCCGTGAAAGGGATCTCCCACGTTGATCGCGCTGAAGTGGAGAAAGCGAAACAGCTCGCTGAAATCGTACTCTTGATTGCAGGGATAGCTGGAGGGGTTGGCTTGAGATGGCCGGAGCAGCGCCTTGAGGCGATCAGGAAGGCGTGCGGAGTCTGGACGAGTGCCTGCCCGGCCAAAGCCTTGACTCCAGCTTCCGTCCCGGTGGTGGCGGTTGGTCTGGCCACGAACACCTTCAAAATCAGCCCTTTGCCTCAAAGCAATGGCCCTGCCTTTCCAAAAGGCAGCCATCCCTGCGGCGAAGGTGGCCATACCTTTTGAAAAGGTAAGCCTGCCTTCCACGAAGGTAGCCATCCCTGCGACGAAGGTGGCCATACCTTTTGGGGAGGTAAGCCTGCCTTCCACGAAGGTAGCCATCCCTGCGACGAAGGTAGCCATCCCTGCGACGAAGGTGGCCGTCCCTTTCGGAGAGGTAGCCCTACCTTTGACAAAGGTATTCATCCCTTTGGAAGCGGGAGCGGCCCCTTTTCCGGCCTGCGCGCCGGGGATGTCGTGGGCGGCGGGCACACCAGCGGCCTGCGAGGCGGTATTGCACGGGGGGCCGGGGATGACGCGGGAGGCGGACATGAGGGCGGTGAGTTCATGCCTGCCAAACCGGGCACCTATGCCTGCGTTACCAACTTTTGTGGGTGCGGGGAAAAAAGCTGCGGATGATCCGCTGGAGTGGAGGCTTGAGCCGATTTCGAGGGCGCGAGGTGTTGGCGGGGCGCTTCCAGATCGCCTGAAGGCTCGACTCCAACCGTGCGCTCGATGCCAACTTTTCACTCGACACCCACAGCCGTAGCGTTCCTTTTCCGGCCATGTATCGCTGGAGAAAGCTCAGTGACGAGGAGCGCCGCCAGACACTCATGTGGCGGCAGCAGATGCGGCGGCCTCCGCACAGTCCGCACCACCTGGACAGCGGCCAGCGGCATTACTTGATCACTGCGGCGTGCTATGAGCATGTGGCGCACATCGGCCTCTCCCCGGAGCGGATGAACGCCTTCACGCAGGCCTGGCTGACGGTGCTGGGCGAGCACACGCAGCGTGTCGTCGCCTGGGTGGTGCTGCCGAATCATTACCACGCGCTGGTGGCCACCGGTGAGGTGCTGGCGCTGCTGGCCGCACTGGGGCAGCTCCATGGCCGCACGTCCTTCCACTGGAACGGGGAGGAGCACACGCGTGGCCGGCAGGTCTGGTGCAAGGCGGTGGAGACGGTGATGAAGAGCGCTGAGCACTTCTACGCGACGCTCAACTATGTGCATCACAACCCCGTGAAGCATCGCTACGCCGCCAAGTGGACTGACTGGCCTTGGTCCAGCGCCACGGGGCATCTGGCGGAGGCCGGACGTGCGGAGGTGGAGCGGTTGTGGCGGACGTACCCCGTCGAGCGCTACGGCGCGGGCTGGGATGACGCGGAGATGTGAGAGGGGTCTGTTGGAGTCGAGGCTTTAGCCGATTTCCATGCGCGAGGTGTTGGCGGGGCGTTTCCAGATCGCCTGAAGGCTCGACTCCAACATCGTGCTCGATGCCAACCTCGCGCTCGACTTCAAGCTCTCTCTTGACTTCGAGAGACCCACCACGCAAACATGCGCACCAATGGACGAGGAGGCAGGTAGCAATCCACGCAGCGGCTCAGCAGCAGATGCCGAGACGCTGCGGATCACCCCATCGAATCTGTTGAACATCCTGGGCGTGGCCGCCAGCGGGGCGACACATGATCTGCGGCAATGGCAGCCGCCTTCAGTCGAGGATCTCCAGCGCCTGCTGCCGCAGTATGAGGTGCAGGCATTCGTGGCGCGCGGCGGCATGGGCGCTGTCTATAAGGGCGTGCATCGCAGCCTGCGCCGCACGGTGGCCATCAAGGTACTGCCGCCCGAGATGGAGGATGGTGACATGCAGTATGCCGCACGCTTCAAGCATGAGGCGCAGGCGATGGCCCGGCTGAGTCATCCGAACATTGTGGCCGTGCATGACGCTGGGGAGGTGGAGCTGGAGAAGACCAGGAGAGGGGGAGAAGAGGAGACGGGGAGACAGAAAGAAGGCGGGACGCTGCTGTACTTTGTGATGGAGTTCATCGAGGGCACGGATGTGCAGCAGCTCATCGCCAGCGAGGGCCGTCTCGATCCGCAGCGCGCCATGAGCATCACCACCGCCGTGTGCGAGGCGCTGGCCTTTGCCCATGAGGAGGGCATCATCCACCGCGACATCAAGCCCTCGAACATCATGCTGGACAAAAAGGGCCGGGTTAAGGTGGCCGATTTCGGTTTGGCCAAGGCGGTGAACTTGGAGAACACGCTGCTCACTGGTACAAACATGGCCATGGGCACGCCCGACTTCATCGCCCCGGAGGCGCTCATCGGCGGCAGCATGAGAGTGGATGGCCGCGCGGACATCTATGCGGTCGGCGTAATGCTCTACCAGATGCTCACCGGGAAGGTGCCGCGTGGGAGGTTCCAGCTTCCCTCCGCAGTGGTGCAGGAGATCGATCCGCGTCTCGATGCCATCGTGGACAAGGCGATGCAGACCGATCGTGAGCGGCGCTACAGCACCGCGAGCGAGATGAAGACGGATGTGGAGAGCGTGACAAGGAGCGCGGGCACTCCCGTCGGCTCCGATCAATCAGGCGACCGAGCCGCGAAATCGAAACAGCAGCGCATCATGCCAATTGTGGCTGCTGCGGTTGTCGTAGCGGTCGCGGCATTGGCGCACATGATTTTCCGAGATGCTGACGCCGGCCAGCGATCTGCCAACTCGGAGGAGGTACGCACCCCAGCCTCAGCCATGGAGCGACTGGACGCGGCCTCTTGGAAGAAGCTGACACCAGCCTCCATGGAAAACCTGGAGCCGAAATCAGCGTTTGCCATGGACGGAGAAGTCATCGACGCGAGCAGGCTGACGGGAACATTGGTCTGCGCAACCGACCCAGATCATGCGGTGCGCGTCCGGGTGGCGCGGGTCAAGAACAAGCCGGGCTTTCTCCAAATCACACTGCGTGATAACCTGAAAGATGGAATTCACTGTGGCATGATGGCAAATGTCTCAGAAAAGGACTGTGGGAAGCTTGCGCGATTAGATCCACCGTCTGGAACAGACAAAGAGGCGAAAAATCGCTCTGTCTTGGGAGAGTTTATTGCGCCGCCTGTCGGTGAAGTCTTCGACTTGGAAATGGCGGCTCTGGGGCCGAACATTTTTGTTCGGCTCAATGGCAAGGTGGTGGCTGAGGCGATTGACAAGTCCTCCGAAAGTCGAGACGGGATGTTCATGTTCATCAATAGCGCGTTTGTGCGCATAGAGCGTCTGGAATACGCGCTGCTGGGCACTCCAACATCGGCGACCAACGCTAGTTCTTCGCCGCGCAATCCTCCCACCGAGCCAGCCGCCATCAAGCTGTGGGACACGGCGGACAAGATTCCGAATCAAAGCGGTGCCCGCTGGGAAAATGGAGCGCTCTCCTTGGATGGCCATGCCGCCTTGCAAGCCAAGCAGGTTCGATCATCTGACTTGGTCTGGCGCGCAAAGGTTCTCATGAACCCCAACGCACTGAATCCGATGATCTGTGTGCGGCTGATGAGAAATGGGGGCCTTGTCTCGCGCTTTTACCAATTCGGATTGCAGGCAGATCAAAAAGCGGTGATCCTCGCGGCGGTGGAAGACAGCCAATCAAGGGAATTGGGGAAATGGCCTCTATCGCGCCCCTACAAGGCCGACGAGTGGCTGCCACTGGATTTGCGCATCGTCGGCAATGAGCTGAGGCCGAGTGTCGAGGGCCGGGTTCTCGGGACGGTGCAGGATGACTCCATCCCCGGTCCCGGCGAAGTCCAGATCTTCGCCAAAGCCAACAGTTACTTCCGCGACATCGAGTATGTGCCGCTGGACAGGCATGAGGCCGCGCCGCCGAAGGTCTCTGCAACAAACGATTCCATCGCCGACAAAGTCGATGCCATCTGGAAATCCCGCTGGAGCAAGCCTGGCAGGCTACGTGCGGCGGGCACGGACACCAAAGGCAGGCCCTTCGATCTTAAGGCCGCAGAACCATATGACGATTTCGTACAGGTCGTGGCACTGCGTCCGGACAAGGCTGCGGGCCTGATGTGGGCGGCATTGCGCATCACGGGGGATGTGATCGCCAGCGACGGCAACGTCTTCGACGCCTGCATAGCCATTCAGCGTAGTGAGGCCGGGACATTGTGGCGAATCCTTCCCGGTGGCGTGCCCGTTCTGCTTACTGGACCAGTGACAGTCTCGTTGGCACCAATCGATTTTTCCGCCTCCGCACCGCCCTTTCTCCCCGGCAGCCCGGCGACTCTCATCACGGCGCACCGGAGCCTCGACGGGCTTTGGCATGTGGAGTCCGCCGGCATCGAGGCTGGCCTGATGGAAAAGCCGGATTTGACCACCCCCTCCCAAAGTCATGCGCGTGGAGCTTGGCGGTGCGGGAGTCGCGGTGCTCAGAGAGGATGGCAGCACAAGGTTCTGGAATACGAAGGAAGTGCGGCTCCCGGACGATCTCCGCAAGGATGTGAAAGCCATCGTCCCATCTGGCGGTGAATGGGCATTCCACAAGACGGACGGCCGTGTCTTCCTTGCGAAGATGCTGACTTCTGCAGGCCGCGAGGCAATGACGGAAGTGGAGTCCATCCGACCGCACCCGGTGTTTCCGGTTTCGGACATTGCCTCCGGTGGCTATTCAGTCATCGGGAAGCGACTTGATGGAGGCTGGTCCACCGGACTACCCGGCGCGGTGGAGAGCACGCTGGCCAAACTGCACGCAGACAAGAATGAAAGCTTCAGCGTCTTTCGCGAGGGGGGCATCGGCGGCATTTTGTGGATCGAACTTGCGGCACCCAAATGAATGTATGAGATCACACGCACCCAAAGGCGATGGCAGATTCCCCACCACGGAGTGGACGCTGGTGGCACGGCTGCGCAACGATGATGCGGCGGTAAGCGCCCGCGCTCTGGATGACCTCTGCGCGCAGTATCACTACCCGCTCTACTGCTTCATTCGGCGGCGCGAGCTGGCGCATCACGATGCGGAGGACGCGCTGCATGATTTTCTGGCCAAGCTTCTGCGGCTGGACGCCTTCGATGATCTCGCTGCCGAGAAGGGCCGGCTGCGCACCTTCCTGGCGAAGTCACTTGATCGGTTTCTCATCAACCGGCATCACCAGGAACGAAAACGCAGCGAGCGTCACGTCTCGGTGGATGAGACGCACTTCGCCCTCGATCCAACACTGGAGCAGCGCTACCAGCGGGAAATGGCAAGCGTGAAAGATTCCCCCGATGTGGTCTTCGACCGGCAGTGGAGCGAGCAGATGATCCAGCGCGTGCTGGCCCTGCTCGAAGAGGACTATGCGGCCCAAGGCAAGGCGCTCTTGTTCGCCACCTTGCGGCCCGTGCTCCTGGCTGGCGGCAGCCTGCGCGGGCACGACACCGACGAGCTGGCCTCAAGCCTCGGCATGAAACCGGGAACCATGCGCATCGCGCTGTTGCGGANNCTGCTGCGGGCCTGCCGCGAATTGCTGGTCAAAGAGGTGCGGGAGACGGTGGCGTCCAAGGACGACGTGGCGGCGGAGATCGCCGACCTCATGAAAGCGCTGGAGACGAACCGCTAGCGGCTTGAGGAGCTCAGTTGTTCTTCAACACTTCAATGAACGCCTCCTGCGGGATGTTCACGCGGCCGATGGATTTCTTTTCGATGGATTTCTTTTCTTGCCTTCTCTCCTCTAGTTTGAATGCGCTCACGGCGGTGCCGTCACCTTCAGATGCACAAAACGGTGGCCGGCGCTGCCGGCGGGCAGCGTGGCCTTCACTTGCTGCACAGTGCCGTTGTCGGAGAGGATCGACTCACTGACACCCGTCGTCTGCCAGTCGTTGGCCAGCGTGTCACTCCACTCCACAGTGAAGACGGTTCCGGCAGTCACGGCAGCGAGCGGCTGTTTGAGCACAAACCGAGTGCGCGTGAGGCGGATGTGAGCGGACGGGAAAGGATGCGGCGGTATGGTCGCAATACGCGCAGGCTCTGCTGGCGGGGAATGAGATGCTGTTTGTGGATTGAGAAGTGCTCAATCCACCGGGATTTCCTCTCCATCTCCCAGGACGATCGCCCTGAGGCGTACGAATCTTCGCCCGGCAGTGCCGGCGGGCAGCGTGGCCTTCACCTGCTGGGTGGTGCCGTTGTCCTGGAGAATGACCTCGGTAACGCCAGAGGCGTTCCAACTGTTGTTAATCAAGGTGTCGCTCCATTCGACCCCGACATGCACGCCCGGTCCCACCAGAGTCGTGGCATCCTTGTTGCGCGTGTATATGAATTCCAGCGTGCCTGCATTGTTGGCAAGGGTCATTGCCGGACTGCTGGTATTCAGCGGACTGCTGCCGAGGGCAAACTCCATCAGGTTGGCCAGCCCGTCTTTGTCGTAATCAAAGGTGTCCGCCGCGTTGCCGGTATTGCTCGTGGTGCCGAAGTGGGTCTGCCGCCAGCTTTGCTGACTGCTGAGTGCATAGGTCACGCTCGCCGTGTTGGAGGCGGTGTTGTTGTTGCCCGCCGCATCCTGCGCTGCTTCAGCAGTTACTTGGCACGTCACTGAGCCCTGGCTGACCGGCGTCACTGGCAGCGTGTAAGTGGTGCCGCTGCCAGACAACGCGCCCTTGGTGCCGTTTGTCACGGCAATGCTACTTGCCGCGAGTCCGGTCACAGATTCAGAGAAGGTCAGCGTGAATGTAATCGGCGTATTGTTGGTGGTGATGGCGTCAGGCGTTACTGCGACGCTCGGAACCACGGTGTCATAGGTCACTGAGGCGGCGTTGGAGACGAGATTGTCGTGACCTGCGGAATCCTGCGCCGCTGCGGCAATGACCTGGCAAGTCACCGCGCCTTGATCGCCCGGTGTCACGGGCAAAGTGTAGGTGGTGCCGCTGCCAGAGAGTGCCCCCTTGCTGCCATTGGTCACGGAGATGCCGCTGGCGGTCAAGCCCGTCACCGCCTCGGAGAAGGTCAGAGTAAAGGAAACAGGCGCACTGTTGGTCGTGGTGCCATGGGGAGAAACAGTCACCGTCGGCGGCGGGTCGTCGAGGATGGTCAATACCGCAGCCGTCTGTGTCCCAAGAACTGCGGCTCCCGTGGGTGAGCTCAAGGTTAGATTGATGGTTTCATCACCTTCATTGATGCTGTCGTTGGTAATAGGAATGGAGAAAGTCTTGACCAGTTCGCCTGCCGCGAAGGTGAGCGTGCCGCTGGTGGTGGTGTAGTCGCTGCCAGCGATGGCGGTGCCGTCACTGGTGGCGTAATTGACGGTGACGCTGCCTTCCTTTCCACCCGTGCGCGTGACGGACACTGCGATGCTGCCCGCAGCCTCGCCACCGATGGTGGCAGTCTGAGTGAACATGACATTGTCCGTGCAGGTGACGGTGGTGAAGAAGAGCTTCCAGTTGGTGAGTGAACCCGAATCATTGGCGGCGAAATCTTGCATGTAGAGCTTCCAGGTACCGTTGGCCGGCACACCACGGTATTCGCTCATTGTGTAGGCAAGTTCGATGGCGCTGTCCCCTGTGAAGCTGCGGCCAGACCCGTAGTAGTCCCACGGGCGGTATGAGTTGGTCGTTACACTACCGTATTTGGGGAAAATCAGCGCGGCATTGTCGTCGAAGGTCACGTTGGCGGCTGAGGCCGCACCGGTCGTGCCGCCGCAGAAAAGGCGGATTTTCAAAGCATCAGGCCCATGCAGCAACGCGCCAGCATCGCGCACATAGGTATGAGTGAAGCCATTGATCTGCGCGGTCATGTCCTGCACACGCCCCACGAGACCGGAGACGGCCAGATTCGAGGGCGAGGGCGATCCGACAGTGTTGTCATTGATGGTGATGGCACCACCGGTGAAAGTGGCAGAGGCCGAGGTGCCCAGCGGGATGTTGATATTAGTGAAACCTAAGTTGGCGGCACCGTCCTCGAGCTTCAAGACGAGCGGTATCGAAGTCCCACAGCCGCCGTCGAGCTTGAATGAAAACGTTCTTGTAACCGCAGCTCCGCCAGCCGTCAGAACTCCGTAGTTCTGCGCCGCGGAAGCCTCGCGCACGCCGCCGATGGCCTGGAGCGTGGCGGTGAGGCTGCTGGTGGCCGCAGCACCGATGTTTTTCAGCCCAAGGCTGAAGGTGACGGTCTCACCCGGATCGGCGGCGGTATTGGCGGGCAGGTTTCCTTCCGCGCTGAGGGTGGCGGAGGCACCGGCGATGCGTGCGGCTGCATTCGTCGTGCCATGCAGCTTGATGGTGACGGCAGTAAGCGTGCCGGTGTCTCCGGGAATACGGTCGGCTACCTTCACGGTCCAATTTCCCGCAGCGGACTCACCCCAGTGCCGCACGGAGCTGTAGGTCCACGAGAGGTTGTCGCTACCGTCGTCGTAGGCATTCGCCAGCTTGCTGACCATGCCAGAGGGGGAGGTCAGGGTCACCTCCAGATCTCCCCGCGCCGAGTGCGTGGCATTAACAGTGACAGTGACGTGCTCGACACGGAAGTTTGTCGTGGTGAAGTTCAGCGTGCGCGTGACACCGGTGGCGCTGTTGTCGGGAATGGCGACGGCGAGGCCTGTTTGTACGACCTGTGTCGTTGTCATTGAGGGGAGGTTTGTCCACTGTTGTGCCAGCACGACTGCGGCAGCGGCATCGATCATGCCTGCGCCGTATTTGTGATTGAAGGAAAGTCCCGCAGCATTGGTGACCCATTCCGGGTCGGTGCGGTGGTTCTTCCGTGCTGTGCGAATGAGGATCTCCTGCACGTCGCGCCAGCCGAGGTTGGGATTCGCCTGGAGAATGAGCGCAACGATGCCGGACACGAGCGGGCAGGCGGAGGAGGTGCCACCAAAGCTGTTGGTGTAATTGCGATCCGCCAGATCACTCGTGCCAGCGGCGGTGTTGTTGTCTCCTCCTTCCCCCGTGAGGTCGGTGGTGCGAATGCCCTCATTGTGCCCGCCGCCGCTGGAAGGCGCTGAGATGAGGAGATTCGCCCCAGGTTCACTGTAGTAGCTTTGAAAGCCGAAATCGTTCACAGCGGCTACTGCGATGACATAGGGCGAACTGGCATATCCGTCCATGTTTGAGTTGTCCCCGTCGTAGAGGCCGTTGCCGCCTGCAAAGACGTAGATCACGCCCTTTCCACCACGCCCGCTGGTGACGCCAGTCTCCAGGGCCGCCGTGGCCAATGGGCCAGGGCCGCCGTAACCAGTGCCGTCAGGCTGCCCCCACGAATTGCTCTTCACATGAATGACATCATTGTTGATGAGGAAGGCGTCTGCTTCGTTTTGATCGGTATTGGCTGCGGCAATGAGCCGGAAGCCCGCCAGCGTGGCTTCTGGTGCCGCACCGGAGACACCGATGCCGTTGTTCCCGCGCGCAGCAGCGACACCGGCACAAGCCGTGCCATGCGAGTCCGCCACGAGATCAACAGGAGCGGGATCAGCGTCGTTGCTGTTGAAGTCAAAATCGATCTCCGTGTTGTAATTCGGCTGAATATCCGGATGCGTGTGCTCCACACCGTCATCGACGATGCCAATGGTGATGCCCTCGCCTTTGTAGCTGTCCCATGCGGTGGTAATGTTCGTGTCAATCCACAGTGCGCCGCCAAGTTGAGTCGTGTTCCGATGGTGCCACTGCTCCGAGAAGAGCGCATCATTCGGCGTGAATTTCTTCGCCTTCTGCGTGGCCAGCAGAACCTCGGCGCTTTCGACATCCGGCTGCGCTCGCAAAATCTCCATCGCCACCAGTGCGCCCTCGGAGGTCGTGGCGTCGAGGATCACATAACCCGGCGCATAACCGGGCTGGCTGGCAATCTTTACGTCAGCGCTTTTTGCCACCGTTTCACCCGTGGCACCGTCCTTGAGCTTCACCAGCACATGGCGTGTGACATAATGCCGCACCATTTCGGCACCACGGTGTGCTTTTGGGGCGCCATCCTTCTCTGTGAGCACGAGTTCGACTTCCGAAGCCGGTGCCGAGCGTGAACGCACAGATTTCGCCTCCGTGGCAAGATCAGTGCCCGAGAACTTCGTGATCGTCCGGCGGCCATCGGGTTGTTTAACGGCTATCTCATCCGCCACGAGTGTGAGATGGCGTTTCGTGCCTCCAGTCGAGATTTCGTAGCTTGGCCTCAAAGCACCACCGCCAGATGCGGCAAGCGTGCCATTTGAGGTTTGTGCTGGAGTATCCACCGCCTTGAGGCTTTGCATCTTCATGCCTGCGGAAGGCGCTTCAATGGTTGCGGTCCACCAGACCCCCGCAATACCAGCCGTCATGACTAGAGCCAGCAGGGCGAAGAATGTCTTCTTCCGGTTTGTAGAATGATTTAGTCCTTGTGTCTTCATCATGGGCTATGTGGCTAGCTGTTGACTCAAGTCTGAATACCCGTAGGGCCGGATTTTGTTACAGGTGCTTCGACTGGCTACTGGAAGCAGCGACTCCGCCCCCAAGTCTGTGAGATGGCTCGAACTTTTTGTGGCGATTGGATGCAGCGCTGCGCTGGAGATCCAGTTCGCCCTCAACCCGAAACTGGGAGGGAATCAATTCGGCGGTATGAGGTGTCGGTGCAGCCAGAACGGTGGCACAGGAGGGGACGCTCCATGCCATGGCTGCCGCTCCGCCGAAGGAGGATGAGACAAACGTGACGTTCCGCCGGACTAAGCCGTCCAGCCGTCCAGCCGTCGAACCTGGAAACCGAGAGATTCATAAATGGCGATTTAATGAAAATTGAAGAGATGCGTCAAGGGGTATTTTCTAACGACGCCTGCGTCCACCATCCAGGCCATAAGCATTCGGAACATCATCTGATGTCACGATGCCAATGCCAACCCACTCATGTTGCCCCCCCTTCGATCCAAGTTGATCCTGAGCCACGTTCCGCCTTTTTCCGTGCCAAAGGCAGCGTGATGGCTCAGAGCCTGTCCGTTAAATGTTATAATCGGCCAAGC
>DNXB01000279.1 GCA_003506995.1 Verrucomicrobiales bacterium | reverse complement strand
GGACGTTGCCAAAGGTGGCGGCGAACATGAAGCGGCCGACGCCGTTGAGGGTTTCATACACGGTGACCATGTCTTCCGGAGTCGTGTAGAGCTTGTCGTTGGAGACGCCGGAGGTGTCGTGACCGTCTTCTTCACCGCCGACGACGCCGGCTTCGATTTCGAGGATGATGTCGAGCTCGGCGCACTGCTGGAGGAGTTCCTTGGAGATCTTCATGTTCTCTTCGAGGGGCAGCTCGGAGCCGTCGAACATGTGGGAGTTGAAGAGGTTGCCTTTGCCGGCGTCACGACGCGCCTTGGTGGCGGCGAGGAGAGGCTTGAGGAATTTCTCGACGTTCTTCGGGTGGCAGTGGTCGGTGTGGAGGGCGACGAGGACGTTGTAACGCTCCGCGAGGATGTGGGTGGCCTCGGCGAGGACGATGGCGCCAAGGGCCATGTCTTTGACCGCGGTGCCGGAGGCGAACTCACCGCCGCCGGTCGAGACCTGGATGATGCCGTCGGACTTGGACTCCGCGAAGGCCTTCAACGCGCCATTGATGGTGGTGATGGAGGTGACATTGATGGCCGGATAGGCATAACCGCCTTTTTGGGCGGCATCGAGCATGGCACGGTATTGGGCGGGGGTGGCGACGGGCATCTTCTTGTGGGGTGTGTTTGGGAGTTGAGCGCCCGAAGGGAGCAAGATTCGGGCCGGGTGCAAGGGGGGCTTCGGCCAGGGAGGCAGTTAGAAGTTATGGGGTATGAGTCAAGGGACAGGTCAGGAACTCATACCCCATAACCCATAACCCATAACACGTCACACCTGCCCACACTCGACGGTTGACGCCGAACCTTTAAGGTCTTTTAACTAGCGACACTTTTTCACCCGCAATGCCGCCTCTCGAATCTTTCCTTTCTCCCGGTCTGCGCTATGGGCTGGAACATGGCAGCCTGACCTGCTGGATCATCTGCGGCGTGCTGGCGCTGCTCTCCATCACGAGCTGGGCGGTGATCCTGAGCAAGCGGATGCTGATCACGCGTGTTCACAAGGCGAACCTCTCGTTTTTGCGGGAGTTCCGCGAGAGCAATCATCCGCTGGAGCTGTTTCAAAAGCGCGAGCACCATGAGTTTGCCGCGTTTTACCACATCTACCACGCCGCGTGCCGTGAGATGGCCTGGCACCTTCTGGGCGAGGATGAGCCGGGAGACACCTTTGCGGCGCGGTTGCAGGGCGCGGGACGCGTCACCCCATCGCAAATGAGCGTGGTGCAGAACGCGATGGAGCGCAGCGTGGCGGAGGCGGCCCTGAGGCTGGAGGCCCGCATGGGCTGGGCGGCTCTGGCGCTGAGCGCAGCGCCGCTGCTGGGCCTGCTGGGCACGGTGTGGGGTCTGCTGGACGCCTTTAGCACGATGAGCGGAGCGGACGCCAGCCTGGCCGCGCTGGCACCGGGCGTCACCACCGCGCTGGTCACCACTGTGCTGGGGCTGCTGGTGGCGGTGCCGAGCATGCTGGGCTACAACGGCCTCGTGAACCGCATCCGCGGCATGATCGTGCGCCTCGACAACTTCGCCAGCGAGCTGAGCACGGCTTTGGACCGTGCCTTCGTCGATCACCGCTTCTCCACCGAGCCCCTGCCCAGCATGAACTCGCTCGGCACCCCAACGATGCCCACGTTCGGCGGCATCGGCGGCGGATCGCTGCAGGGGCTGGCCGTTCGCGCATGAAACGCATCTCCAACCAACGCCAGTTGCGCCTGATCCAGGAAATCAGCATCACCCCGTTTATGGATGTGGTGCTGGTGCTGTTGTTTGTCTTTGTGCTGGCCGGGCCGCTGCTGAAGACCCACCCGTCCTGGCTGCCGGAAGCCAAACCTGCCGCCTCCGCCGCTGGCACCACCCCGGCTGAAACGGTCACGCTGCGGGTGAACCATGATCTTTCCGTGACACTGGATGGCGCGATGCTCGCGCGCGCGGCGCTGCCCTTCAACTTGAAGCAGATCGCCGCGAAAGCCCCTGGCACTGGCGTCGAGGTGCGCATGCACCGCGATCTTTCGGTGCAGCAATTGGTGGAGATCATGCGTGTCCTTGAGGAGGCCGGCATTCAAAAAACCGCCGTCACCACCCACACCGACGAACCCTGACCTGCCATGAAACGCAGCCGCCCCACCACGCTGGAGCCGATCTCGGCTTCGATGTTTGTTGTCGTGGCGGTGCATGTGGCGCTCGCCGGTGGCATCGCCTGGTGGTGGCGCGATCATGGAGCACTCCAGCCCCAACCCCGGCTGACCTGGATGAAGCCCGGCGACTTCAGCGCTGCCATGCCCGTGCCCACGCCCCCTGCCGTGACGCATGCCCGCAGTCAGCCAGCCCCCGACGCCAAGGCCAAGCCCCAGACGGCCCCAAGCACTGAAGAACCGGTGCAGAAGGCCACGCTGGTGGCCGCGCCGCCGGAGCCGCAACGCATGGAGCCGGTGCCAAACGAGACGACCGCCCCCCCGCTCTTTGCGCCCGCCTCCCCTGCCCCGAAGCCCGCCGCCAACCGCAGCATCACGCTGCGCCGAGTCCTGGAGAAATCCGCTGTGACCGCCGCTCCCGGCAAGCCCGCGCCGCCGATGACCAGCCCCACGCTGCTGGACATCGCCCGCCTGAACACCCTGCGTGCCAATCCCACGATTCCCGCGCCCGCCAGCGTGAGCGACCCGGACGCAGAGGTGAATCTCGACGCCGTGGATGAGGCGCTCAATGCCGCCTTTCTCGCCCACTGGACCGCGCCCCCCATCTCCGTCGTGCCCGAGGCGCAGCGCGAGGCGCGGCTGAACATCTCCATCGGCCGGGACGGCACAGTTTTGAAATCGCAGATGAGCAAGTTCTCCGGCTCGCACGATCTTGACCAGTCCATCATCCAGGCCGCCGCGCAGGTGAAAAAAATTCCCGCAACACTGCCTTCAAATTATTCCAAAGACAGCTACGATCTGGAGTTGAACTTCCTCCTGCTGCCCTGATCCACGCATGAATCCCCGTCTCCTGCTTCTCCTGCTCACCTTTGCTGCCACGGGCGTCCGGGCAGAAGGCGGCTTCTTGGGGACGCTCAAGAGCTGGGTGGGCGGCATTCCAGGACTCGGCGGCGGCAAGCAGGTGCCGGTTGAAGCGGCCAAGAAAACGATGACACGCATCCGCGTGGCCCCTTTCACCGGCGGCACCGGCACCAGCGCCCAGGCCGCCCTGCGCAAGGAACTGCTCGCCTCGCGCGAGTTCTTCGTCGCAGGCCCGGAGGAGAAGGTCGATTTCACCTTGGAAGGTTTCTCCGTCGGCGGACGTGTCACCGGCAAGCTGCGCGACGCCCGTGGCAAGGAATTGTTCCAGCGCACCTATGCCGCGCCCGGGCTGGATGAAAACCTGAAGGCCTTCGCCGACGATGTCATCTTCACCATCACCGGCCGGCCCGGCCTGGCGACCAGCCGCATCGTCTTTGTGAGCGACCGCTCTGGCCGTCGGCAAATCTACGTCTGCAATGCCGAGGGCGGCGAGGTCAGCCAGGTCACCCATGACCGGCATGGCGCGGTCTCGCCCTCGCTCTCGCCAGATTCCTCGCTCGTGGCCTTCACGACTTACCGCAGCGGCTTCCCCGTGGTGAGCCTGCTCGACCTCCATGCCGGCTGGGAACGTGGCATCACCGACACCTCAGGCACCAGTTTTGGCGCGGCCTTCTCCCCCGACGGTTCCCACCTTGCCGTGGTGATGAGTTTCATCGGCAATCCCGAGATCTTTGTGAGCGATCTGAACACCAACACCGCCTCATGCGTCAGCGATTCCATTGGCGCGCCCTCGAGCCCCTCCTGGCATCCCGATGGCAGGCAAATTGTTTTCTCCAACGATGATGGCCGCGGCCCGAAGCTCCAGATCGTCGAGGTGCCGCAAAAAGAAGGGCAGTCCACGCGCCTCTTCCACTGGCGCACCGGCTACCATTTCTGCACCGATCCCGAGTGGTCGCCTGACGGCCGCCACATCGCCTTCACCACCCGCAAGAACGGAGAATGGGCGGTCGCCATCAAGCCCTATCCCAACGGCGGCGCCAAACTGCTGCAAAGCGGAGGAGCCCAGCATCCCTCGTGGAGTCCCAACGGCCATTTCCTCACCTATGTGCAGCATGGCGGGTTGTTTGTGCATGACGTGAGCAGCGGCAGCCGCCGCCAGCTCCTCAAAGGCTTTGGCCGCATCTCCGAACCCCGCTGGATGCGATGACACTTTCGACACCAATTCTTGGCACCAAGCCTGGTTGCTCGATCCTGGATGCTCGATCCAGCATCCAGCATCTAGCATCCAGTATCCTGCTGCTCGTTCTTTCCTCCTGCGCCAGCATCCCCTTCCTCGCCCCTCCTGCGAAGGAGACCGTCGTCTATGCCCTCGGCCCGCGCGAAGGTTACACGTCGCCCTTGAACACAAACCTCAAGCCCGCTTGTCCCGCGCTTGAATTCGGCAGTGAAGGCTTCCGGCTCGATGCTTCACACGAGCACGCCCTGCGCAAGGTCATCAGCACACTCGGCAGCAACAAGAAGCCCCGTCTCGTCATCGCCGGTTACGCGCCGCCTGAACTCCCCCAGGACCATGCTCGGGCCCTCTCCGAGCGTCGTGCCCAGGCCGTGCGCCAGCGCCTGATCGAACTCGGCCTCGACTCGGCGAACCTACAGACCATCGGCTTTGGCAACGACTTCTCCCCTTCCGGCCCCTCCTCCGGCGTCGTCGTCATCTACCAGCAGTAGCCCACTGAACTTGAAACTTGAAACTTTGAACTTGGAACTTTGAACTTGGAACTTTGAACCTCGATTGAACTCTTCACGGTGACCCCCGAACCCATCTCCAACCACATCTCCGTCTGGGGCGAAGGCCCGCTCTGGCACGAGGGCCGCCTCCTCTACGTCGATATCGAGGCGCACAAGATCATCGCCTTCACGCCCGCCACGGGTGAGGAAAAAATCTGGAACGTCGGCCAGCGCGTCGGCACCGTCGTCCCGCGTGCGCAAGGCGGACTCGTCTGGGCCGGTGATGACGGCTTCTTCTTCCTGGATGAAGACACCGGTCTCAGCACGCCCATCGCCAATCCTGAGCCGGACTTGCCGGACAATCGCTTCAACGACGGCAAGTGCGATCCCGCCGGTCGTTTCTGGGCGGGCACGATCAATCTGAAGAAGCAGCCCACTGCCGCGCTCTACTGCCTGCACACCGACCTCCGCGTCGAAAAGAAATTCTCCCCTCTCACCAACTCCAACGGCATCATCTGGAGCCGTGGCGGCGACACGATGTTCTACATCGACACCCCTAGCAAAAAAATCCGCGCTTTCGACTTCGACGCCGCCACCAGCGCTATCGCCAACGAGCGCGTCATCTGGGACACCAGCGCCGATGCCTCTGTGCCCGATGGCATGACCATCGATAATCAAGACCGGCTCTGGATCGCCTTCTGCCACGGGGCCAAAGTCGTCTGCTTCGACCCCGCCACGAAGAAAGTTGAGCAGCAGATCAACTTCCCCTGCGTCGAAACCACCGCCTGCGCCTTCGGCGGTCCTGATTTGCAGGATCTCTACATCACCACCGGCCTCAAGCCTGGCTTGGAAGAACCGCTCGCCGGTCGTCTCTTCGTCTGCCGTCCGGGTGCCACGGGCGTGCCTTCGTCGGCCTTTGGCGGCTGAACTGCACGACGCTTCGCCTGGCAGCGCAGTAAACAACAAGGCCGCCACGCTTGCGCGGGGCGGCCTCATGAAAAGACAGTCCTGTCAGCTTACTCGGCGGAGTCTTCGCCTTCGGCGGAAGAATCGCCGGCGGCGGTGACGGTCAGCTTGATCGTCGCGGACACTTCGTGGCCAAGCTTCACTTCGATCTCGAAAGCGCCGGTGCTCTTGATCGGACGCTCCAGAACGATCTGGTGACGGTCGATCTCCATGCCAGCCTGCTCGGTGATGGCCTTGGCGATGTCCATGGTCGTGATGGCACCGAAAGCCTTGCCGCCCTGGCCGGTGGCGAGGGTGAGCTTGAGCTTCGTTTTCTTGAGCTTGCTGGCGACTTTTTCAGCCTCGGCAACTTCTTTGGCCTCACGCTCGGCACGGACGGCCTTGAGACGCTCGGTGTAGCGAAGATTGCCTTTGGAAGCCTCGTAGGCCTTGCCTTGCGGCAGCAGGAAGTTACGAGCGAAGCCGCGCTTCACTTTGACGACATCAGCCTCGGCTCCGAGACCTTTGATTTTTTCTTTGAGAATGACTTGTGTGGTTGCCATGGCGACGTTTCCCCGGGGAAAAGGGGCGCGAGAATACATGCCTCCTCCCCCCTGTCAAAGGCGGAGTACGGGTTCTTTTAACTCAAGTTAGACACCGCCAGCAAGGCCAGCACGCTCACGCTGTCGCGAATCCGGCCGTCACGCGCCATCTGGATCGCATCAGCGAGTGGCAAACGCAGCACTTCAAGTTCCTCCGTGTCCTCAGGCTGCGCTTGGGCAAAGGTGAGACCGGTGGCGATGAAGATGTCGCAGGTCTCGTTGCTGGTGGAATTGGAGAGCTGGATGCCGGAGAGCAGCGGCTCGATTTTTTCCGCCACGATGCCGGTTTCCTCCAGCAGCTCACGGCGCGCGGCATCCTCCGTCGATTCACCCGCCGGACAGCCGCCTTCGGGGATCTCCCACTCATAGCGCTCGTGGCAGTAACGCCATTGGCCGACGAGCCAGGTGAAGCCCTCCTCATCCACGGGAATCACGCCCACCGCGATGTTTTTGTATTCAACCACGCCATAGATGCCGGGTCCGCCTGTCGGTTTGATGACCTGATCCTCGCGCACGCGAATCCAAGGATTCACATAAGCCTCACGACTCGCGACCATTTGCCACGGGTTCGGGAAGTTCGGCAGTTCAGTGTTCAAAGCTCGATGTTCAAGGTTGAGTGTTCAATAGCAGCCCGTCGGCTTCGATCTTGACCTGCTTGATCGCTTTCAGCACCGGCCCGATCGTCGGTTGCGTTTGATACGGTCCCAGGTAACCATACATCTGCATGCCTTTGAGCATGCCCTCCGGCACCGTTTTGCCGGGGATGCGCACGGCACTGACCTTCGTGTCCGGCCCAAGTGCGGTCATTTCGACGGCGAAGTCGATCTCGCCGACGAGATAACGCTTCGTGTCCTCCCAAAACTTGGCGGTGTTCATCGGCAGGCTGGCATCGGTGACGATGAGGCCCTTGGCGGCGTCGAGCGTCTTCACACGCAGCATGTCCTTGTAGGTGCCGTTGCCGCCATCCGGGGCCAGCAGCAGCAAGGCGTTCAACTCGGCCACCGAGAGCTTCAACGCCGCGGTCTGGCCCGCGTTCGCGGCCTTGGCAAAGTCGGCAAGCCTTTGCTCCAGCCCAGGCTGCGGAACGATCTCCGGCATCACCACCGGCGTCGGTTGTGTGAGGAGGCCGATTTCCTTGTCCATCGTCACCAGCGAATACCAGGACCACCAAACGATGAAAGCGACCACCGCCACCACCGCCGTCATGATGATGCAGCCGTAGCCGGAGTGGAACTCGGCGGTTGGAACTTTTTCGATCTTTGCCATGCGGGGTAGTTCAAGGTTCGGAGGTCGAAGTTCAAGGTTCAAAGTTTGAAGTTCAAGGTTTTATTGCAGCGTTCAGGGTTGCGGCGGCGATTCAGCGCCTAGATTGCGCACATGGCGATCAAACGCTTTGAAGACATTGAAAGCTGGAAGCTCGGACGAGTCATCTCCACGCACATCGACGAAATGGTCAAGAAAACCGGCCTGGGCAGTGATTTTCCACTGCGCGACCAGATGTCACGCTCCGCAGGCTCCATCATGGACAATATCGCCGAAGGCTTCGATGCCAGCAGCAACCCCGAGTTCGTCCGCTTCCTCTGGTACGCCAAACGCTCCGGCACAGAACTTCAAAGCCAGCTTTACCGCGCCCTAGATCGCCAATACTGCTCCCAGATCAAATTTGACGAGCTATACGCCCTCATCCGCTACCTCAAAGACAACAACGATCCCAACAAAGCCTGACCGCCCTCAAACACGCAACCTTGAACTCTGAACCTTGAACCCCTGAACCAAAATTGAAAATTTTGACAGCCATGTCCGGAGGCGTGGACAGCAGCGTGGCCGCCGCGCAGCTCGTCCGCGCCGGGCATGACGTGTCCGGCGTGTACATGAAGAACTGGATCAACGAGGAAAACATCATCGGCCACTGCCCATGGGAGGAGGACATCGTGGATGCGGAGGCGGTCGCCAAACAGCTCGGCATCCCGTTCCGCGTCGTCAATCTCATGACCGAATACCGTGAGAAGGTGGTGAAATACCTCCTCGAAGGCTATCAGGCCGGCATCACGCCGAATCCCGACGTGATGTGCAATCGCGAGATGAAATTTGGCGTCTTGTGGGACTGGGCGAGCGAACACGGCTTTGAAGCGATTGCGACGGGGCATTACGCCCGCAAGACGATGCTAGATGCTCGATCCTTGATGCTAGATCCAGCATCCAGCATCCAACATCCAGCATCAATCTATCGTGGCGCCGATCCAAACAAAGACCAGACCTACTTCCTCGCCATGATGCAGCCGCATCAGGTGCGCATCGCGCAGTTTCCCATCGGTCATCTGCTCAAACCGGAGTTGCGCGATCTCGCCCGCGAGTTCGGCCTCAAAACGGCGGAGAAAAAAGACAGCCAGGGCATCTGTTTCATCGGTCAGGTCAAAATGGAGGACTTTCTGCGCACCTTCGTGCCGGATAAACCCGGCCCCATCGTGAACCTCGAAGGAAAGGTGCTCGGCGAGCATCGCGGCCTGCATCTTTATACCCTCGGCCAGCGCAAGGGGCATGGAGTCGCCAGTCCGCTGCACAAGCAGGCCTATGTCGTCGTCGCCAAGCGTCCGCAGACGAACGAACTCGTCGTCGCCATCGAAAGCGCCGACACGCCGCTGCTCTGGGCGCGCAAAGCCGTGCTGCACTCCATTTCGAGCACGGGCGAGCCGTTGATTGATGAGCGGCTACTGCAAGCCCAGCCACGTTATCGCTGCCCAGCAGGCGATGCGATCTTCCGTCCGCTCGGCGATGGCCGCGCCGAACTCGAATACCAAGAACCGCAACGTGCGCTCACGCCCGGCCAAATCTGCGCGCTTTATGATGGCGAGCGATTGCTCGGCGGTGCCGTGTTTGAAAGCATCATTTATGATCGGATTTAAAACGCGAATGACCGCAAATGTCCGCGAATAAACACGAATGACTTCCCTAGCGCGATGCTTGCTCTGATTCGCGTCAATTCGCGGTCATTTCGTAACATTCGCGTTAAATTTCTGCATCGCATGAGCCGCTCATCCTCCATCCTCATCCTCGGCGGCGGTTGTTTCGGCCTCACGGCCGCGCTCGAACTCCGCGCGCGCGGCTGGAAGGTCACACTGATTGATCAAGGCCGCCTTCCACATCCAGACGCCGCCTCCACTGACATCAGCAAGGTCGTGCGCATGGACTACGGCAGCGACGAGCAGCACACCGCCATGGGCGAGCGCAGCCTCACGCGCTGGCGTGCTTGGAACGCGAAATGGGGCGAGGAGTTGTATCACGAGGACGGTTTCCTCGTCATGTCGCGCGATGAAATGCAACCCGGCAGCTTCGAGCACGACAGCCGTCAGTTTCTCTCCGCACGCGGTCATAAACTACGCCGCACTTCCGCCACGATGCTGCGCGAACTGCATCCCTCGTGGAATCACAACGCCTACCGCGATGGTTATCTCAATCCCATCGGCGGCTGGGTCGAAAGCGGGCGCGTCATCGCCCGTCTTGCCACCGAAGCACGCGCGGTAGGCATCGAGATCATTGAGGACGTGGCAGACCCTCGCCCACAGTTCGACGCCGCACGCTGCAACGGCATCGCATCGAGCAACGGCATCCAATGGAAGGCAGACAAAGTCCTCGTCGCCACCGGTGCGTGGACGCCCACGCTGCTGCCGCATCTGCAAGACGTGATGTGGGCCACGGCGCAGACCGTGTTTCACTTCAAGCCGCACGATCCACGTTCCTTCACACCGCCGCAGTTTCCCGTCTGGGGTGCCGACATCGCCAAAACCGGCTGGTATGGCTTTCCCGCGAACGCCGACGGCCTCGTCAAAGTCGCCAATCACGGCCCAGGCCGCCGCGTAAATGCCAACGATCCGCGTTCACTGCCGGTGGACGAGGAAGAACGCTACCGCGCCTTCTTGCGCGAAACGTTTCCTGCACTCGCTGACGCGCCGCTGCATTCCTCCCGTGTCTGCCTCTACTGCGACACCTTCGACGGTGCCTTCTGGATCGACCACGATCCCGATCATCCCGGCTTGATCGTTGTCGCCGGTGATTCCGGCCACGCGTTCAAATTCACGCCTGTGATGGGCGGAATCATCGCGGATGTCGTCGAACGAAAGCCGAATGCTTGGGCTGCTCGCTATCGCTGGCGTGAAAAGATGGCTGCGAGTGCAGATTTCGCTAGAGCGAGTTAAGAGATACTTAAGCACATCTTGAGAAAAGCCTTGTATTGTTAAATCCAAACCCAGAGAATCCAGCCATGAACAAGCTGCCGCCAGCCACCCTCATCCTTCTTTCGCTCTTTTGTTTTGGAGTCTTGCATCTCCAGGCCCAAGCGGATAGCAAGGCAGTGATGATTCGTGGCAAGTTTTACGTTGATGTGGATGACACCTGCAAGATTTATCTCAATGGCGTTTCGATTCATCACGCCCAGGACTTCTATACCATCACACCTCAAGTTGCACTGGCTGATGGCGACCGTCTTGTGATTCATGTATGGGACAAAGGAGAACCCAAGGGGTTGAAGCTCTTCTTTGTATCCACCGACAGGAAGTGGATGATCAATTTTCCAGCTAACTCCTACCGATATTGGCACGATCCTGAGATCATGGATTTCACAGTTTCAGAATTTCAAAAATTGAAGGATGGTCCGAAAAAAACTGGTGGGAAAAAGGATCGTATCACGTTCAAGAATGACTCCGACTTTGTCTGGGGAGACAAACCGACTGGCAGTTCGTGGCTCGCTGTTTTGATCAACAAAAACATGGTTGTTCCTTTCAAGCAGTAGTTTGCTGAAGATATATTGGTCAACTTATCCCCGAAACAACGCCCCCAGCTTCTTCCCCAGAATCACCCCGGCCCCAAGAATCGTCACGGCAAGGAAGATCATCGCCCACACACCCAGCGCTGACGCGAGGTTCGGCCCGCTGCCGAGGGCGAGCACGAGGGAGTAAATGGCCTTCGTGATCGGGAAGTGCGCGGCTTGTTGCGCGAGGATCATGGAGTCGCTGACCTCCAGCATGGCGAAGGAAAAGGCGAGCAGGCCACCAGCGACGAGATTCGGAGCGACCAATGGCAGCGTGATGCGCCACAGGGCTTTTTCGGGTCGAGCGCCAAGATTTTGCGCGGCTTCTTCGAGCGTGGGGCTGACTTGTTGAAAGCCAGCGGCGGCAGAACGCACGACATAGGGCAGTCTGCGCACCGCATACGCGATGACGAGCAGCAGAATCGGATCCTCGCCGAGCATGAGCCAATGGAAGGGCTGGCCTTCGCGGGTCATGGCAAGATAACCGAAGGCCATGACGATGCCGGGCACGGCGAGTGGCAGCATGGCCATCGCATCGAGAATCTGGCGGCCCCAGATGCGGGTGCGGACGGAGACGTAGGCCACGCCGATGCCGAGGACGAGCGCCACCAGCATCGCCAGCG
>DNXB01000467.1 GCA_003506995.1 Verrucomicrobiales bacterium | reverse complement strand
AGATCCTCCTCGACGGCTTCGGCTACCAAGACACTCACGAAACACTCAACAGCTTCATCTGGGGTCCGGACGGCTGGCTGTATGGCAATCAAGGCGTCTTCAACACCGCCGCCATCGGCAAGCCGGGCTGTGATCCGAAGGATCGTGTCACGCTGCGGGCTGGGGTGTGGCGTTATCATCCGGTGCGGCATGAGTTTGAAGTCTTCTGCCACGGCGGCAGCAACCAGTGGGGGCTCGACTACAACAGCAACGGTCATCTCTTCATGACGCACTGCCGCAGCTTCCACGGCAAGGGCGGCACCACGCACGCCATCCGCAACGGTCACTTCTGGAATCAGGCGAACGCAAACTACGCGCCCTTCATCTCCGCCACCGCGCCCGCGTTCGCGCCCGATCTGCAAAACTACCTGCCCGCGTCTGCTCGTTACGACAGCGGCGAGGGCGGCGCGGGCAAACCCGGCACCACCGCCGTGTATGGCGGCCACTCGCACGTCGGCACGATGATCTACAACGGCGACAACTGGCCCGCGATCTACCGCGATCACCTTTTCACGCACAACCTGCACGGCCATCAGCTCAATCACCAGCACATGGTCCGCACCGGCAGCGGCTACGAGACGTTTCATGCAGGCTACGACCTCCTCTACAGCCCCGCGCCCGACTACATCCCCGTCGATCTCCAAACCGGCCCCGACGGCGCCGTCTATGTCATCGACTGGACCGACACCCAGCACTGCCACAACCCCGACGACGAAAAATGGGACCGCAGCAACGGGAGGATCTATCGCATCTCGTGGAAGGAGACATATAAGCCGGTGAAGGTGAATTTGGAGCAGATTGATTGGTTTGCCCGAGCGTTGAGGAGCGCCGGTTCCGTGGTTTCGTCCCGGAACCCCTTAGAACAACTGGATCCAGTATCCAAGATTGATACAGAGTGGGCCGCACGCATGGGGCGAAAGGTGATTCGAGAGATCGCAAGCAACCCCACCGGTCCACAACGCGAATTCCTTGGCCGATTCTTCTGGCAGTTTGACCCTCTTCCACAGCATGACCGTGGCCGTAAGCTGAGCATGCTTTGGATTGCTTCTGCTATCTACAATACTGGGGCTTTGACTCGTCAGGCAGAGTACTTTGCGGAGAAATTGATGGACGAAGACGATGTCGTTCGCTCCTGGGTCATCCAGCTCGCCACGGAAGAAGCTGGAAAGTCCAAACTCAGCTCCGAGACGCTCCTCAAGCTCGCGCAAACCGATCCCTCACCCACCGTGCGCCTCGCGCTGGCGTCGGCTTTGCCGAATCTGGATGCGGACACGGCTTTGGCCGTTGGCAGCGCGCTCGCCATGCGCGCCGAAGATAAAGACGACCGCTTCCTGCCGAAGATGATCTGGTTCGGGCTGGCGAGTAGGACAGGCATTCTGCCTGTCACAAGTGTCTCGGGCATTCTGCCCGAAACTGCTCCCGTAGCGAGCAGAATGCCCGCTGCACACGCGACGGACAGAATGTCCATCCTACTAGCACTCGCAGCGAAGACACCGATGCCTTCCCTGGCCGATTCGATCCGCTGGTTTGCCGCCACGAATGTCGCAGGACGTGAAGCGCTGGTTCCGACGATCAAGACCGAGCGTGATCTGCAAATCCTCGCATTCGGCATGAAAAACGAGGCGAAGGCACCGATGCCGAAGGCGTGGCCGGAGCTGCGTAATCGGGGCATTCCTGCCCCGAGTCAGAATGGGGGCAGGAATGCCCCCAATACGGATGAGCTTTCCGCGCTCTTTGGCGATCAAAGCGTGCTCGCGAAGATGCGTGGCATCTTGGCGGATTCATCGCAGGCGCTTCCTCAGCGCCGCAGCGCCTTCGATTTGCTCAAACGCACCGGCGATGCCGAGGCGACGCCGATTTTCGCGAAGCTGCTCAATGAACCAGCTTTCGCTTCGGCAGTGATTCCGCTGCTCTCGCGCTCGAATGATCCGGCCACTGCCTTGACCCTTCTTGACCGCTTTGACCAACTTGACCCTGCCGACCGCAGCGCCGCGCTCGGCACACTCACGAGTCGCTCCGAACTCGCCAAGCCACTGCTCGAAGCCGTCAAAGTGGGCACGTTCGACAAGAAGCATCTCAGCAGCCTGCAAATCCGCCAGATGCGCAATCTGAACCACGCGGAGATCAACTCGCTGCTCGACGTGACCTGGGGAAAGGTGAACGAGTCCAGTGAGGCGGCGAAGGCCAGCATCGCCAAATTCAAGAAGGCATATGAATCCGCGCCGCTGTGGGCCTTCAACGCGAAATCGGGCGAGCAGACCTTCCAGCAGCTCTGCGCCGTGTGCCACGCGATGGGCGGTGTCGGCGGCAAACTCGGGCCTGATCTCGCCGGATCGTGGCGCAACGGCCTCGACTTCTTTTTGGAGAACATCATCGACCCGAATGCCGTCGTCGGAGACAACTTCCAGCTCCACGTCTTGACCAAAAAAGACGGCAGCGTCCTCTCCGGCGTCATCGAGCAGGAAACTGACACCGCCATCACCGCCCGCACCGTGACCGAGAGCGTTGTCATCTCGAAAACCGACCTCAAAGACCGCCAGAAGATGCCCGCCTCAATCATGCCACCCGGATTGCTCGAAGCGCTGCCGGAACGGAAGGCGCTGGAGCTGTTGAAGTATCTGCTGAGCAAAAGAGAGTAATGCTGAGCTTTAGCTCGGGTCTTGATTCACGAGCTGAAGCTCGTCACTACTTTGCGTACCCGCAAAATCTGTTCTTGCCTCAAAGTGGGCGTTTCGATCATGCTCACAGAATGATTCGAGTTCTTCTTTTTTTTAGTCTCCTCTTCGCCGTCACGCTTCATGCTGCGGAAAAGCGTCCGAACATCCTCTGGCTCATCGCGGAGGATTTCGGGCCGCATCTGGGATGCTACGGGACAAAGGAGGTTTCCACGCCAGTGCTGGATGGGCTGGCGGCGAAGGGGATGCGGTTCACGCGGTATTACACGACGGCACCGGTGTGCTCGGCCAGCCGTTCGGCTTTTAACACGGGGATGTATCAGACGACCATCGGCGCGCACCATCACCGCTCGCATCGGGATGACGGTTACACGCTGCCGGCAGGCGTGAAGCTGATCAGCGAGCGGATGCGGGGAGCCAAGTATTTCACGGCGAATGTGAAGGAGCTGCCGCAAGAAGCGGGCTTCAAGGGCTCAGGCAAAACGGATTGGAATTTTGCGCCGCCGATGAAGCCGTTTGATTCGACGAACTGGGATGATTTGAAGACGCACCAGCCGTTTTATGCGCAGGTGAACTTCCAGGAAACGCACCGCACCTTCCACGGCACTCCACATGCGGACCCGGCGAAGGTGGAGATCCTGCCGTATTATCCCGATCATGAGGTGACACGGAAGGACTGGGCGCAGTACCTCGACGCCGCCACGGAGCTGGACCGGAAGATCGGCAAGATCATGGAGCTGCTGAAGCGCGACGGCCTGTTGGAGAACACGGTGATCTGCTTCGTGGGCGACAACGGCGCGGCGCATGTGCGCGCGAAGCAGTTCTGCTACGAGGAAGGCCTGAATGTGCCGTTCATTTTGAGCTGGCCGTCAGGCGTGGTGGCTCCGGCGGGTTACGAGGCTGGAAAAGTGAGCGACCGCCTGCTGATGTCGATCGATCTGACCGCCACCTCATTGGCATGGGCCGGCATTGCGAAACCGCAGGGGATGCAAGGGCAGGTGTTCATGGGCGCAAAGGCGGAACCGGCGCGGGAATATGTGTTTGGTGCGCGGGATCGCTGTGACATGACGGTCTTCCGCCTGCGCACAGTGCGGGACGCGCGGTATCGCTACATTCGGAACTTCACACCAGACCAGCCTTTCCTGCAATTCAACGCCTACAAGGAGAAGCAATATCCGGTGTGGAATCTGATCAAGGAACTGGGCGCGCAGGACAAACTGACGCCGGATCAAGCCGTGCTGGCCGCGCCAACGATGCCTGCGGAGGAGTTGTACGATTTGGAAAACGATCCGCATCAGGTCAAGAACCTCGCGAAGTCGAATCAACCCGAACACCGAAGGGCTTTGGAGCGCCTGAGCGAAGTTTTGACGAACTGGATCGAGCAAACCAATGACCAGGGTCGAATCCCGGAATCGGAGGAGGTGGCGAAGAACGAAGGGAGCACGAAGCCGCCGCAGGAAAAGAAAGGGAAGAAGAAAGCGAAGTGAGGCGGCGGAATGACGAAACCAGAATGAGGAATGACGAATGAACTGACGAGACGGCGCGGGAGCGTTTTGGAGTGCGGCGGCCCTCCGCTTTCGAGTGTCGTTTGGCCGACGAAGAGCTCCAGAGGGCTGGAGCACTCCAGGACGCTGGCGCGTTCGCGATGGGCCTGGGCTTTCATTTTGGTCTTCGGCTTCTCAATGACGGCCATGGCAGGCGAATGGCCGCGTGAATTGCAGGCGTATCGCGGCACGACACCGAAGATGGATGGTGTGATCGAGAGAGGAGAGTGGGATGACGCGGTGAAGTTTGACACGAGGCGGCTCTACTTCGCGTTCCAGGTGACGGATGACGTGCTTTACGGCATCGACACCGAACGCTGGATGCCGGAGAAAAATCCGAAGGCACACGAACTGACGCGCGAGGGCTGGCCGTGGTTTGGCGATGAGATGGAGCTGCTCATCAACGCCACCCACACCTGGAAGGGCGATGAAAACGCGGCAGGTGACGGCACCTCCTGGCAAATGGTGTGCAATCTGACGAAGTCGCGGCTCGGTGGCGTGGGAAAAGGCGGTTTGCTGGAAGGCGAGCCGCGCTCGGATGCGAAGGCGTGGGAAACGTATCAACGCTGGATCAAAACAGGCGCGATGGAGGCTGTGGCGAAGGTTTTGCCGGGAGGAAAGGGTTATGTCATCGAGTGGGCGGTGAGCTTTGATCCGTGTCTGGAGATCGCGCCCGGCCAATTTTTCATATCCGGCGACAAGGAGGTGAAAATGGGCCTGAACATCGCCGTGGGTGATCTGGATGAGAAGGAGAAGGGCGCGGGGAACTTCGGAAATTTTCATCACGAGGACTGGTTCGCGGGCGAGAAGAACAAGCGGACAAATTTGAGGCAGTGGGGAACACTGAGGTTGATGCCGGGGGACAAAATGACGAAATCCGAATGACGAATGTCGAAGTCCGGCCATTCTCAGCGCGTGAAGCTGCTCCCCAACCACCGCGCCCATGACGCGCGGCACCTCATCCAGCGCTGGCGCGTGCTCGCACGAGGAGCGGAGTGCCGTGTGAAGGTGTTGTGTGTGGCGGATGAACTGCCGGTGATCGCGGTTGAATCAAGGGCGGCGCATGAAGGCGTGCCCGCAGTTTATCTTTCCTCCGGTGTGCATGGCGATGAACCGGGCGCGGCGTGGGGGCTTTTGACGTGGGCAGAGAAGCATGTGCATGATTTGAAACGCGGATCGTTTTTGATCGCGCCGTGTCTGAATCCGGTCGGCCTCACGTTGAACACGCGGACAGATCATCGCGGGATCGACATCAACCGGCGGTTTCATGACGCGGAAGATCTGACCTGCGGGCCCTGGCAGCGCTGGATCACGAAAAAGGCGATGCGTTTCGGATTGTGCCTGCACGAGGACTACGACGGGCAGGGCATTTATCTCTATGAGCTGAATCATGCGCGGCAGACCGCGGGTCACGACATCATCGAGCGATGCTCACGCGTGATCGCGCCTGATCCACGGAAGAACATCGACGGCCAGCGGGCGAAGGGCGGCGTGATCCGACGCCGCACGCTGCCGACGCATCTGCCGGGCATGCCGGAGACCGTCGAACTGCATCAGCGCGGCTGCCCGCTGACAGTGACGTTTGAAACGCCCTCCGAGTTCGACCTCGACACACGCGTGCGCGCCCAGGTGAAGTTCATTGAGTCATGCCTGGAGGTTCTTGCGGCGTCATGAGGCTGCTTTGGATCATGATCGCGCTGGCGCTTGCCTGTTGCTCGACGTTCAAGCCATCGGGCATTCGTCCGGCGCTGTATGCGACCGAATGGGTCAGCCACGATGGCAAAACGATGCCGTGGCAGTCATGGGCCGTGCCGGAGGGAACGAAGCCGCGCGGTGTGGTCATCGCCGTCCATGGTTTGAGCGGAGCAAAGTCGGATTTCTGGTATCTGGGGCAGGAACTGCCGAAACGCGGCTACACCGTCTATGCCTACGATTTGCGCGGACAGGGCAACGACCCCGTGGTGCCGGAGCGCGGCGACATCTCCGGCGAGCAGGCGTGGGAGCGGGATCTGGCCACGTTTCACAGCCTGGTGCGGCGGCGGCACCCGAAAACACCGGTGTTCTGGTATGGGGAGAGCCTGGGCAGCCTCATCGCGCTGCACACGGCGGCGGACTTGCTGGGCAACCGCGCGGACCCGAAGGGCATCATCCTCGCCTCGCCGGTGGCGGGCCTGCGCATGACGATGAGCGGGTTCCAGCGCTTCGTGCTCGAAACGGCGGCCAAGCTCACGCCTCGTACGCGCTACTCTTTGGGTGAGCTGGCGGGTGTGGATGAGAAGAAGATCCAGGTCACCTCCACCTCCACGCATGGCGGCCAGATGGCGGTGACGCCGCACCACATCAGCGCCTTTTCACTGCGGCTGCTGACCACCATCGGCGGCATGCTGGATGAGAACTCCGACGCGGCGCACCGGCTGAAGATGCCGGTGCTGTTCGTGGCCTCGCCGAACGATGTGCTGTCCTCGGCGGACCAGATCCAGTCCTTGTTCGCCGAGATGCGCAGCCGGAGCAAAAAACTGCTGTGGTACACACGCTCGTATCATCTGCTGCTGCATGACGTGCAGCGCGGGGAGGTGGTCCATGATGTCGCCAAGTGGCTCGACCGGCAGATTCAAACCCACCCATACGGATGACTCTCGAAACCACCCTTCTCGCTGCGCTCCAAAGCGCGGCAGCGCCGCTGAAGGCCGCGCAGATCACCAAGCTCGTCAAACCCAGCGTCGGACGCGCCGCCACGCCGAAAAACGTGGCTGCGGCGCTCGAAGCGCTCGTGTCATTCGGCTCGCTGAACCGCTTCGGCTCAGGCGCCACGTCACTCTTCACCCCCCTGAGCCATGAACTGGCCGCTGCCGCGCTGCTGAAGCCGCTCATCCATGCGGCGAAGAAGGAACAGCCGGCGGCCAGGCTGAAACTGAAGCTGCCAGCAACGCTGCAAGCTCACTTTGAAAGCGCCCTGGCACAACTGACCGCGACGGATGACGCCTTCGTTCTACCGGGCGCGAAACGGCTGGTTTACGCGCAGAAACCGCGCCCTTCCGATCTCCTCGGCGCCACGCAGCGGCGTGCGGTGCAGAAGCTGCTCGATGGGGTGAACGCCGCACGTTCGCAAGTAGCCACGCTGGTGGATTTCATCGCCTGGCTCGACGATGAGGCGCCAGCCAGCGTGGAGCCGCCGCAGGTGTCATCCGTGGTCGAACCGGACGAGGCGCTGCTGCACGAATGGTACATGCAGGACGCGGTGCGCTCCTCCACGATGATGATCCCCATCCCCCGCACATTTGACCGCTATGCGGCCTGGACCAACGAACACGGAGGGCTCGCTGATAGTCAGGTTTTACGAAACTTGCTTGAGAGGCTTTACAACCAGGGGCGCATCCTGCTAGAACCCTGTGAAAGGCCGCAAGACCTCCCCGAGCACGAGCGCGCGCTGCTGGTGCCCATGTCTCTCGGCCCTCCCGGTTACTCCTGGTGCTGGATCGCCTGATGAAGGCGGCCCCGCTCCCGCACAGCTCTCCCAAGACCATGTCTCCCTACGCCGCCCTGAATCCGTTCATCCTCACCAGTGTTGGTGAGAACGACCTGTGGAACTCCGCCGCTTTTCCAGACGTGCCCTACATTCACTCGGTGCCGTTCGGGGCGCTGAAGATTGCCGTCGATCAAGTGCGCGCGCAGCGCCGCAGCCAGGTGCGTTTCGTGCGCGGGGCGGGCGGTTCCGGCAAATCACATCTCTTTGCACGGCTGCGCCGTGAGTGCGCGGACAGCATTTTTTACGCGTATGCGCCGAACCCGCCGCTGCAGCCGGAGGCGCTGGAGAATTTCATCCTCTCGCGCTTCGTCAGCAGTCTGCGCCATCCGGCACGGGGCAAGGACGGCTCCGAGTCGCCTTACAGCCAGCTCCGGCTTCTCGCTTACGCCCTGTTGAAGCCGGTGATCGAGCAGGAGCTGACTTATCCCGAGCTGCACGAGGCCTGGGCGGGCATCGCGCTCGAGTCCCGCAAGGAGCTGATCCACCAGGCGGTGCAACTGCTGGAGGCCGAGCATCCCATGGTGCCACGCAGCGTGCTGCGCTGCCTGCTCAACGTGCTGCGGGAGGACAAGGAGCACCTCGCCGCGCAGTGGCTTTCCGGCGCGGCCTATCTCACCGAGAACGAGCTGAAATTCCTCGGCGTGCCGGAGCCGCTCGCGCGTGGGGAGATGGGGCTCGTGATCCAGCTTTTCGGCAAACTGGCCGCGCAGGCAGGCTCGCCTGTCGTGCTGGTGCTCGACCAGCTCGATTTGATCTCCACGCCGCCGCAGTTTGATGAGATGCAGCGCCTGCTGTTCACCCTGATTGATCAAAGCGAGAACTGGGTCGTCTTGATCGGCCTCGTGGCCGAACGCTTCGCCATGTGGGACGCCGCGCTCACGCAGGCTCTGCGTGGCCGTGTCGGCGTGCCGGATTCGAACGCTCCTCTTGGCTTCCGGCTGCCCGTGGTGGACATGCTGCCCATCGCCAACGAGCAGAAACGTCTGCTGCTCAACTGCCGCCTCGAAGCCCCGGCCCTTCTCGCGCAGCGGCAGAAAGACGGCATCACTTCCACGATTCATCCGCTGCTGGATGAAGACATCGCGCGTCTTACCGCCGGTGGTGCCATCTTCCCGCGTCATCTGCTCGCGGCCGCAGCCGAGGCGTATGCCACGCGCACCCTGGAAGCGCCACCGGTACAACAGCCGAAAGAGGTCGTCGCCATCGTGACCGCGCCGGCAGGTTCTTCCGCAACACCGCCGCCTGTTTCCGCCAAAGAAGAAACCGCGCCCGTGGCGGTGCGCGTCGTGGAAGAAGCCACGGAAGCGCCGGTGACGGCGCCCGTCCTTGTTCCACCGCCTGCGGCGGCAGCCTTGCAGGCGGCGGCCAAAACACCGCTCGCGGAAAAAATCGACGCATTGCTCAAACAGGCCGTCGATACAGCAAAGGCGGACGCCTCCGCCGCCAGCGCCATCGACCTAGGCGAACGGGCGCGTGATTTGATCGAGCTGATGGTCGCCCCGCCCGTCACGATCAGCGAGGGCGACATCCGCAAAAGCTACGACAACTTCGACGGCGCCGACCGCTGGTTTGAATGGGGCGGCGGCAAAATGCGCGTCGTCACCAGTGACGCGATGCGCGGCAGCCTCATCGCGGTGCTGGAGCGGCTGCAAGATGCCACGGGCGACACCCTGCTGCTGCGCCACGCCGTGGCGCCCGTCTCAGGCCAGCTCACCATGGAGCTGCTGAACACATTCAAGGCCAAAAACACCTTCCATCACGTCGCGGGCTCGGAGGCCGCCGTGCTGGCCGCGCTCGGCCACATGCTTGCCGCGCAGCGTGAGGGCTCCTACGACCAGCTCGCCACCGAACCGCCCGCGACGAAGGACCATGTGCTCGCCGCCTTGCGCAATCACCCCCTGCTGCGCGGATTGCGCTTGTGGGAGCTGATTCAAAAGATTCACGCGCCCAAACAGCCGCCACAGACCGCGCCGACCGCCTCCGTGCTCGCCTCCATCGTCAATCCGGCGGCCAAGCCAGTCACCGCCACCGTGGTGAAGCCCCCGCCGGTGCCAGGCGCCAAACCATCACCGCCGCCCCCGACTTCCATGACCGCCGCCAGACCGGCCGCGTCAGGCGTGGTGACCAAACCCGTCGCCCGGCCGCCCACACCACCGGCCACCCGGCCACCGGTGGCCAAACCGCCACCTGGAGTACCGCGCCCGCCAGCGGCCAAGCTGCCGCCTCCATCCCAAGGAAACACGGTCTGAGCCTCTTTGCGGCTACAACGCCGCCGTGTGTGACGTTTTACCGCGCCACCACCATGAAAGCACACGCCCTGCTCCTACTCTGCCTGCTGACATGTCAGGCATTCGCCGCGCCGAAACCGCCGAACATCCTCTTCATCTACGCCGACGACCAATCGACAAAAACCGTCGGCTGCTATCCCGGCTCATGGCCTTGGGTGAAGACGCCAAACCTTGATGCGCTGGCAAAGAACGGCGTGCGCTTCAACTCCGCCTACATCGGCTCCTGGTGCATGCCCTCGCGTGCCACCATGCTCACCGGCCGGCATCCGCATGGCATCGAGTCGATGTCGATGGAAGGTCAGTATCCTGGCAGCACCTACGATCCAAAGCAGTGCCCGTTCTTTCCCGCGCAGATGCGCCAGCAGGGCTACCACACCGCGCACATCGGCAAGTGGCACGCCGGACGCGACGCCGGCTTCGGGCGCGACTGGGATCNNCCGCGCACATCGGCAAGTGGCACACCGGCACCGACACCGGCTGGGGCCGCGACTGGGATCATCAGATCGTCTGGAACCGCCCGCTGCATCCTGAGAACGCCGGCGCGTATTACCTGACGCAGATCACCTCCATCGACGGCAAAGAGCAGAA
>DNXB01000618.1 GCA_003506995.1 Verrucomicrobiales bacterium | reverse complement strand
TGCTCGTCGAAATGGACGGCTTCGACACTCAGGAAGGCATCATCATCATCGCCGCCACCAACCGTCCTGACGTGCTCGATCCTGCCTTGCTGCGCCCAGGCCGTTTCGACCGTCAGGTCACCGTCAATCTGCCCGATGTGAAGGGCCGCGAGGAAATTCTCCGCGTTCACGCCAAGAAGGTGAAGCTGGCTGACAGCGCCGACCTTTCCAAGATCGCCCGTGGCACGCCCGGATTCTCCGGTGCGGAGCTGGCGAACCTGCTCAATGAGGCCGCGCTGCTCGCCGCCCGCAAGAACATGAAGTCCATCACCAATCCCGAGCTGGAAGAAGCCCGTGACAAGGTGCGCTGGGGCCGCGAACGCCGCAGCATGGCGCTCAGCGAGAAGGAAAAAGAAAACACCGCTTATCATGAGGCCGGTCACGCCATCCTCATTGAGCTTTTGGAGCACACCTCGCCTCTCCACAAGGTCACCATCATCCCGCGCGGCCCTTCCCTCGGCTCCACCATGTGGCTGCCGGAGGAAGACAAGCACAACAACCGCAAGAGCGAGCTTCTCGACGATCTCGTCGTCGCCATGGGTGGTCGTGTGGCCGAGGAAATCCAGTTTGGCGATGTCACCAACGGCGCCAGCGGTGACATCCGCATGGCCTCGCGCATCGCCCGCAACATGGTCTGCTCCTGGGGCATGAGCACGAAGCTCGGCATGATCGAGTATGGTGAAAACGAAAGCACCGCCTTCATGGGCCGTGGCAGCAGCAACTACAGCCCGGACACCGCCCAGAAGATCGACGAGGAGGTGAAACGGCTCATCGACGAATCCTACGCCCAGGCCAAGGAAATCCTCCTCAAGCACAAGGACAAGCTCGACGCCATCGCGCAGGCGCTGCTCGAATACGAGACACTCGACGGCACCCACATCAAAGAGATCATGGCCCATGGCCGCCTCATCAACCCGCCTGAAAACAGGAGCAAGCCCCCGCCGCCGCCCCCGCTTCCCAAAGCCCCCGACCCACGTCCCGTGCAACGCGAAGACGAGGACGAAGGCGGTCTCGCCCCCGGCTTGACCGGCGTGCCCGCGTAACGCGCCCTCTCAGTTTGAATCACAGCCGGAGTCGCAAGACTCCGGCTTTTTCACGCCTGTGCGCAAAACGCCCCATGCAGAAATCGGCTGGGACACGATCTTGGGACAAGCCGCCACACCAGGGTCATCACCATGCAGCCAGACACCTCCGCATCCCCGCCGCTCCTGGCCCCTTGGCGGCTGAAACTCGTGCGCTGCATTTTCGGCGTCGTGGGACTCGGGCTCGGCATCGTGCTGGTCTGTGCAGGGTTTTACCATCAGCGCGCCAAACATGAAAAAGTGGCCGCGTGGGTGAAAACGCCCTGCCGCATTCTGACGTGGAGCGTGGACATCTCACGCAGCGCCTTCGGCGACCGTGTGCAGCCCACGATGACGTATCAATACGACTTCGACGGCAAGACGCACACCTCCAGCAACTACGACGAGGCCACCGACTGGATCGTGGACCTGCGCGACTTCGAGGAGGAAGGCGACGCGGCCCGGCGTGGCCCGGCGTTTTGTTACGTCAATCCCGCCAATCCTCGCGAAGCCTCGTTTCGTGCGGCACGCCTCTGGTTTCCGTATTCACTCATCGGCGGTGGCGGCCTGCTGGCCTTGGGGGGCTTCATCTTTCTGGTGCGCACCTTTCTGCCGTCGCGCCGGTTGCGCGGCCTGTCCGCCCCAGAGCGTCAGCGCTTGTTCTTCCGCCGTCTGCTGGCGAGCGCGGGCGTGGGCCTGATGGCGCTGGGTGTCCACCTGATGAACGAGCAGCACCTGGTGGATGCCATCGAGGGGGTGCTCATGCGCTCCCAGCTCATCCAGGTGCCCGCCCGCGTGGAGGCCACCGGCATCACCGAGGAGCGAGGCAGCGGCAGGCGGAGCCACATGACGTATCACAGGGTTCACCTCGTGTATTCCTACGAGCAGGCTGGCCGCCGCTGGTTCTCCAACCGCTGGTACTTCGACGCACCCAAGGTGGACGGCGGCTCAAAGGCCGAGGCGCAGGCATTGGTGCGCGCCCATCCCGTGGGCCGCGAGCTGACCGCGTGGATCCATCCGCAGAAGCCCTGGCTCGCCACGTTGGAGACCGGTTTTCAGTGGCATCATGTCTGGCTGCTCCTTCCGCTTTCAGTGCTGCTGGCCTCGTTCTGGATGGTGTGGGCGGGATTGCGGCGGCCGGGGACGGAAGGGACCTAGCGCGTGGCGTCTCATCACTCCCCGTTTCCATTCTCCCCTCTGAATACGCCTCGCCACCGGCACGTCTCAGAGGCATGAAAAAGCCCCTCCATCTTCTCGCATTTGCCGTCCTCATGCTGTCGTTCGGCGCCAGTTGCACCACGGCCTACGACCACCGTGGCCGTCCACGTCAGGTCGTTGAGCCCGGCACCGCCCTCATCGGCGCGGCCGCCGTCGGCCTGCTCGCCTACGGCCTGGCCAACAGCCAGAACAACCGCCGCTACAGCCGGTACGACAACTGCAACTATGGCCACCGTGGTTATGGTGGCTACCGCAGCTACCCAGGTTACTACCCACGCGGCATGTACGGCTACCGCTATTGAGAGGCCGCACATCTGGGCTTGCTTCTCCTTCAGTGGGCTTGGAGTTCCAGAAGTTCACGTCTTCAAATCTGCGGCAACGCCGCTTCCTCGGTTTCACCCCAGCTCCACCCGCAGCTTCAGTTCGGCCAGGGTCATGCGGTCGCAGGCGTCTTCGGCGGCCTGCTTGAGCGCCTTCCAGCCGGTCGCGTCGGCGGCTTGGATCGCCGTAAACTGATGAGCCACTTCGTCCAGGGGATGCTGGAAGGCCGCCACCTGCGCCTCGTACATGATCCGCACTCCCGCACGGGCGCCGCTGGCACTGGCTTTCAGCCGTTCGAGCTTCGCATTCCAAGCCTCCAGCCGGGATTGCAGCTCTTCCAGGTAGGTTTCTCGGTTCATGGCGTCGCTCCTCCAGTGAAGGATGCCTGCCGGGCCGCTTTCATCCAGCGGCCCGCCAAGTTGGGTTTTCGCCTTGTTACTGAGGAAACGCAGGCGGCGGAACATTGGATCCTCCGTTTTCACGGGGGCGGTTCCTGCTCATCCCGGCCTGCGCTGGTGAAATCTCTGGAACGGTTGATACAAGGGCTGCTCTTTGCCATCGAAGCCACTGTCCATGCGCTTCCTCTCGCGTCGCCGTCATGCGGCGCCTCTTTCTTGATGACCCGGGCCACAGGTTCGCGTCATGATGGGAAAAGAATGGACAGGCGCGGGCGCGGCCGGTGAAAATGGGCGCATGATGACACTTTTGCATTTTGCGGCCGTCACCTTCGCCGCCTGCTTCATTCTTGGCCTTCACGCTTTCTCGGAGGAGCATCTTCCCAATGACTCGCGCCGCCTGTCGCAGGTCTCGCAGGCCGTGGTGCTCGCGGACTTGTCGAAGATGGAGCCCGCCTCGGCGCTGATCACGGGCAAGCGGCAGAAGGGGAAGTGGAAGATGATCCCGTTTGAGACGGCGGAGATGAAGGGCACCGCGCTCTCGATCTACAGCGCCACGAATCCGCCAGTGGTAAAGTTGCCGCTGACGCAGCACGGATGGCATGGCGTTTATGTCGGTCTGGCGACGACTTCGGGCGGCTTCAACATCGGCGGGAACGGCATCAAGGCGAAGTTGAGTGATGAACCGGTCTTCCGCCGCATGGCGAACAATCTGGCGCTGCTGCCGAACCGGCGGGCGGTGATTCAAGAATGTTTTGTCACCGTGGCTGAGCTGAAAGGGCAACAATTGGAGATCGCGCCGATGCCCGGGCTTCCTGCGACGCTTTGTTATGTGAAAGTGGTGCCTATGACGAACGCGGAAGTGGCCGCGAGCCAGGCGAAGTCGAAGCATCGCACGTCCATCGCCACGTTTGATGGTCATAGCTGGATCTGGCCCTTCAAACCGACGACGTCGGAGGAGCTGGCGGAGGAGTTTCGCGGCTATGAAGGCACGGACATCGGCAAGTGGTGGTTTCAGGTCACAGGCAGCGATCTCGTGTGCTATCCGAGCAAGGTGGGCACTTATCCCGGCGAAGGCACCACCGATTTTCCCACCGGCGCGTACATGATTTATACGAAGTCATTGGAGACGCTGTTCAAGAAGGGCATCAACCCGCTCAAGGTGGCGCGTGAGGCCGCGAAGGCACAGGGCGCGGAGTTTCATGTGATGCTGCGGCCTGCGGGCTGGGTCGGCTCGATGCCGTATGAGGAGACTTTCAACAGCAAGTTCTTCTACGAGCATCCCGAGTGGCGTTGCATCGACCGTGATGNNTTTTACATGAGCTACGCCATTCCCGAGGTGCGGAAGCAGTTGATCGAGATTTTTCGCGAAACGTTGGAACTGCAGCCCGAGGGCGTGGGCTTCGTTTTCAATCGCGGCATGCCGCTCATGCTGTGGGAGGACGCGTTTTGCGAACGCTTCAAACAGATGCACAACGCCGATGCCAAATTAGCCGAGGATGATGATCCACGCATCCACGCCACACGCGCGGCCATCATGACCGACTTCATGACGGAAGTGCGCACCCTCCTGGATGAAACCGCCGCCAAACAAGGCCGCAAGGAGCGCTACAAGATCTCGCTCGGCACCTTTGCCAAGGAGGCGGACAACCAAAAGTGGGGCCTCGACCTGCCGATCTGGATTCAGCGCGGCCTTGTGGATGACATCGCGACGACGTGGTTCGCCTACCACACCTCGTTTGAGAAGACGCCGGGCCAGATCGACATGGAGTATTATCAGCGCATCACGAAAGGCACGAACACGAAGGCCTATCCGAGGGTCATCGCGTGGAAGACCGGCAAACCGAAGGAACTTTGCCAGAAAGCCGCCGCCTACCTGCTGAAAGGTGCTCCAGGCATCGCCATCTGGGATCCGCAGGTGATGAAAGGCTGGCCCGACAGCTCTCCTGGCAACGTCTTCGACATCCTCGGCAAGCTCGGCCATCGCGATGATCTTCTACGCTGGGCCAAGAACGGCGTGCCGACACCGCTGACGATGCCGCTCACGCGGCTGGATGAAAACCACTTCAGCCGCTGGTTTCCGAACACGGGATTTTGAGTGTGGTTATCCAGATTGACCAGTGAGAGGCGCGGTTCTCTCTCGTTTTGAAGCGCTCATGAAATTTCTCTCTGTCATCCTCTGCGTGCTCGGTGGTTCAATCTGTGCCGCCGAGCCGTTGTTCGAAACACAGCGACTCTTTGCCCTCACGCCGGAGAACAAGCCTAATTACCGCATCCCCTCGATCATCCAGGCTCCGAACGGCGACATCCTCGTCATCTGCGAGCGCCGCAACGATGGCATCGGCGACATCGGCAATCACGACATCGTGATGAAGCGCAGCGCGGACAAGGGGAAGACGTGGAGCCGCGAGATCGTGATCCTCGACGATGAAGATCGTGTATGCACCGACCTCACACTCGGCCTGGATCGTGACGCGAAAAAGCTGTGGCTGTTTTTCCTGAAGGACAAAAAGCAGTTCGCGCACCTGACGAGCACCGACAACGGCCTGAGCTGGCAAGGGCCGGTCATCATTCACGATCAGGTCATCAAGCCTGAGTGGGAGATGTTGAAAGGGAAGGGGGATGAAACCGCAGGCAATCCGAAGAGCCATGCCGTGCAGTGGGAGAAAGGCTGGGTGCAGCGCTACGGCTGCGGTCCCGGCAACGCGATGGTGCAGCTCAAATCGGGACGTCTGCTCGTTCCGGCACGACATCGTGAGGACATCGGCAAAGGCCGCCTGCGCAGCTTCGCGCATTGCTTTTTCAGCGATGATCACGGCGCGTCATGGAAACTCGGTGGCACCATCGGCATCCACACGAGCGAGTGCCAGTTCGTCGAGCTGATCGACGGCAGCGTGCGGGTGATCTCGCGCAATGAAAGCAGCGAGGACTCTCCCGACAATCTGCGCCACCTCACCGCGATCAGCAAAGATGGCGGCGTGACCTGGAGCGATCTGCATCGACTCGAACAGCTCATCACCCCGCGCTGCCATGGCTGTGTGGAGCGTTTTGATGCAAAGACGCTTTTGTTTTCCAGCCCTGCCTCACCCTTCCGCCAAAAGGAGCATCCGTACGGTCGCTACAATCTCACCGTGCGCATCAGCCGTGATGATGGCGCAACGTGGTCCGCAGGCCGCACGATCTGGCCGCATCCGGGATCGTATTCCGACATCGTCGTGCTCGATGACCAGACCATCGGCTACATCTACGAGCGTGCGGACAAAGGCAGCACGCACTATTGGGATGAGCTGCACTTTGCGCGTTTTAATCTGGAGTGGCTGGAGTAGTTTCAAAGATCTCCTTCCNNACAGTATGAACTCTTCCCGCCGCACTTTTCTCCAACGCGCCGCAGTTTTCTCCCTCGCCGTGAAAGTGCCCGCTCTCCATGCGGCATCCTCCACAGACGCTGCGGGGGCTTCCGTGGAGCTTGCACACGCAGAGTTGTGGCGGCGGTTTGTGGATGAGCAGGACGTGCTGCTCGACTTCACCGATCTCGACGGCAGCGTGAGCCTGCCCACGACGGAAGAATGCCGTGCAGGCAAGCCGAACGCGCTCGGTTGGTGGGCACCAAATGAGAACGGCGCGATGTTCAACGGCCTCTACCTCGACGGCGCGGTGAACCGTGCGCTGCAAACCAAGCGTGATGACGACAAGGCCAAGGCGCGGCGCCTGGTCGAGGGACTGCTGCGGCTCGCGGAGTGCAGCACGGTCAAAGGTTTCATCGGGCGCGGTTTCGCCACCGATGGCAAGACGACCTGGCCGTTGGGGTCGAATGACCAGACCGGTCCGTGGTTCTACGGCCTGTGGCGTTATTTGCAGAGCGGCCTCGCCGATAATGCGCTGCGCCAGCGCATCGTGGCAAAGTTCACCGAGGTGGCGGAGGTGCTGGTGCAGACGGGCTGGCGCATGCCTGCGGAGCAGCCCTTTGGCTTTCGTGGCTCCTTCGCCAGTTATTCCTGGGCCGGAGCGCCACGTTTGTTGTTCGTCTGCAAAGCCATGCACCAGCTCACCGGCGCGGCGGAGTGGGACGAGCGCTACCGCAGCGCTTTGACCGAGAAGCCGAAGCAGGGCGGTGCGACCCGCCTCGCCATCTGCGAGCGCGGCATGGTCTTCGAGAAAAAGGGCGAGGCAAAAGCCGGTCGTGCGACCTGGACCGGCTCATGCGCCGCCGTCGCCCTGCGCGCGCTGTGGGAGATGGAGCGGGATGAGTCACTGCGGTCCAGCTACGCCAAAGGTCTGCGCGCCACGGCTGAGATGGCGGTCGCGGGCATGGCGCAACGTCAGGAGTTCGATGCCTCCTCAACCCTGCCTTACGAAAGTGACTGGAGGAAGCTGAACGCGCTGTGGAAGCCGCAGCAGACCGTCAACGAGGCCGCCGAGATCGCCGCGCTTCAACTCCAGGAGATCAACCGCCTCTCCCCAGCCCGCCGCGCTGAGCTGCGCACCGCGCGCGAGGCCATGTTTGCCGCGTGGGTCGTCACGCTCTGCCCGGATCGCGATTTCGTGAAGCAGCACGAGCCCGAGATCCTGGCCACGCTCGCTCATTTCCGCGCGGACAAGCTGCGCTTCGTCTCCTTCTTCCCGCTGGAGTGCGCGTGGTGGCGGCTGCAGCCGCTTTGACACGGTGGGGATAAGAAACGCATGAGGCCCTGAAGCAGCCTGTAACGTTTTCCGCCACAGGCATGGATTGTCTTTCCGTCGTTCAACAGAACGTCTCCTGGCTTGTCTGTTCACCGCTTCCGGCTAGCTTCCGCTCCCCCAGCCCTCCCCCGAAGGGCAGATCAGTCCCCACTGGTTCAACCATGAAAAAAACCACCCTGCCTTCCGGCGCCGTGCTGCGCCGGGTCTTGATTCTGCTTGCCTGCGCGGCGGCTTCTTTGCATGCCCAAACGACCTGGACCGCCGGTTCAAGTGCCGATCTGAACTGGAGCAACGCCACCAACTGGAGCGCGGCGGAACCGACTCTCTCCAGCGCGGCCCTCTTTCCCACGCCGATCCCGAATCCGGGCAGCCTCGCCAATCCCTCCACGATTCTTCTGTCGTCAGGCGAGGTGGCTCAATCGCTCACCTTTAATGCCAGCGGCTACATCCTCAGCGGTGGTACGCTGCAACTGGCAGCGCCTGGAAACATCACGGTCACGACCTCCGGGCACAGCGCCACCATCAACAGCGTGCTCACCGGCGCCAGCGGGCTGACGAAACTGGGCGCGGGCACTTTGATCCTGGGCGGGGCCAACGATCTGACCGGCACCACCCGGGTTCTCGATGGCGCTCTCACCATTGCCAGCGGCGGCAGTCTCGGCGTGGCCTCCGCCAGCGCGGACAGCCTGCAGATCGCCGAACGGTCCACGGCCACGCTGACCGTGCAGTCAGGAGGCCAGCTCCAGGTCGGCAGCGGNNGGCCACGGTGGGCACGCTCGATCTCTCCGCCGTATCCAGCTTCACGGCAAATGTGGGCGAGTTTCACATCGGTGTCGGAACGATCAGCAACGCAGGCACCACGCGTGGCATCGTGAACCTCGCGACCAGCAACACGATCACTGCCGCCACCAGCATCATCGTGGGTGACATGGTGCCGGCGTTGGACAACGCCA
>DNXB01000593.1 GCA_003506995.1 Verrucomicrobiales bacterium | reverse complement strand
GGCGCGCTGATTGCGGGCGGCGATGTGGTGTCGACCATCCGCGGCGGCATCATTGACCCCGCGGCCATCGCGGGCAGCGACCGTTTCATCTGGATGATGACGGCGGCCCTGCTTGCCGGCGCGCTGTGGCTGAACTTTGCCACCGCGGTGGGAGCACCGGTGTCGACCACGCACTCCATCGTGGGTGCAGTGCTCGGCGCGGGGGTGGCGGCAGGCGGCATGTCGGCCGCGCGGTGGGAAGTCATGGGTGGCATCGCCGCCAGCTGGGTGATTTCACCGGTCATCGGCGGGCTCGTCGCGGCCGGCTTCCTCTACTGGATCAAGCGCGTCATCACGTATCAGGCCGACATGGTTGCGGCGGCACAGCGCACCGTGCCCGTGCTCATCGGCCTGATGGCCTTCGCCTTCTCCACCTATCTGATTCTCAAGGGACTGAACAGGGTCTGGAAAGTCGATTTCCTGACCGCCTGCCTGATCGGTGCGGTCGCGGGTGTGCTGACCGGCGTACTGATGCGGTTCTCGCTGCGCAGTCGTGCCATGCGCTTGAGCAATGACAAGCAGAGCATCAATGCGCTGTTCACCGTGCCGCTGATCTGCGCGGCGGCGCTGCTCAGCTTCGCTCACGGCGCCAATGACGTGGCCAACGCGGTCGGGCCGCTCGCCGCCATCGCGGACACCGTGCTGCGCGGCGAGGTGTCCGGCTCGGCCGGCGTACCGATGTGGATCATGGCGATCGGTGCCATCGGCATCGCCCTCGGCCTGGCGCTGTATGGTCCGCGGCTGATCCGCACCGTGGGCAGCGAAATCACCGAACTCGACCAGATGCGCGCCTTCTGCATCGCAATGTCGGCGGCTGTCACGGTGATCATCGCGTCGCAGCTCGGCCTGCCCGTCAGTTCGACGCACATCGCGCTCGGCGGCGTGTTCGGCGTCGGCTTCCTGCGCGAATTCATCAAGAAGAGCTACGGGCAGATGCTCGAAGAAATCAGGGCGCATCACAGCGGTGCCGACAAGGACGTGGTGGAGGCATTCGTGACCCGCTTCGAGCGTGCGAGCGTGAAGGACAAGCGCGACATGCTCGATCAGCTCAAGGCGCGCACGGTGCCGGCCAGCCTGTCGAAGCAGGAGCGAAAGCAGATGCGCAAGGTGTACCGAAAGGCACTGGTCAAGCGCTCTGCTGCGCTCAAGATCATTGCGGCCTGGATCGTCACCGTCCCCGCCTCTGCCCTGATCGCCGCAATGATTTACTACATGATCTTCGGCATCGTGCATGCCTGAGCAGCCGCGAGCGGGCGGGCGTCCGCGCATACCGTCGCGCCGCATCGCATGACGAAAGAATCGATTGTGCGACCCAGGGTGTTCATGCATGAGGAACGCGAGGGTTGTGCGGGTGATGGCATGACTTCAAGCAATCGGATAGTGTCCGCAAACGGTCGAAAGTCTTTGCGGCAGCCCGATATCCGGCGCGTCGCAGGTCTCGGCCGACCTGAGGGAGCTTCATGGCCTGGCTCATCACAAAGTACCTGCTGACCGCTGCGCTCGTCGTCCTCGTGTCCGAGGTGGCGAAGCACAGTGACAAGTTCGGGGCGCTGATCGCGGCACTTCCTGTCGTCTCGGTTCTGGCCCTGATCTGGCTCTACATGGAGCATCAGCCGGAACAGAAGATTGCGGATCAGGCCCGCTACACCTTCTGGTATGTGCTGCCCACGCTGCCGATGTTCCTCCTCTTCCCCGCCTTCCAACGCTGGTGGGGCTTTTACGGCGCTCTAGGTGGCAGCGCCGTGCTTACCATCGCTCTCTTCGCTGTGCTGCGCACCCTCAGCGCCCGCTTCGGCCTCATGCTGTGAAGTCACCTTGAACTTTGAACCTTGAACTTTGAACTTTGCCCCCATGAACCGCCGCACCTTCCTTCACACCACCGCCGCCCTTGGCGTCGCCTCGCTAGCCAGCACAAACGTCCGCGCCGGGCAGTTCACCGGCAAGATTCGCAAATCGCTCAAGTGGGGCATGGCGCAAAAGGCGGCGAAGGATATGACGCTGACCGACGCCTTCAAAAAACTCCGCGCCTGCGGCTTTGAAGGCGTCGAGCCGAGCCTGCTCGGCCATGTGACAGAACAAAACGCCGCCGAATGGATCGCGGCGAGCCAGGACAGCGGTTTGATCATCGATGGCACCGTGGGCGGACGCGCCGAGGCGTTGGAGGCAGGCATCGACCTCACTAAAAAGCTCGGCGGTGACTCGATGCTTGTCGTTCTCGCCTACCCGCCTGATCAGCCATTCCAGAAGACGTGGGATGAGTCCTTGGCGCGAATGAAAGCCGCCGCCACACATGCTGAGAAGCAGCAGATCAAGATGCTCATCGAAAACGTCTGGAACACCTTCCTCATCAGCGCCCCGGACATGGCGCGTTTCATTGACGAGGTCGGCAGCCCGTGGGTGCAGGTGCATCTCGACATCGGCAACCAGATGCGCTGGGGCGTCGCCGAGCATTGGGTGGAGGTGCTCGGCAAACGCAGCCAGAAGCTCGACGTGAAGGAGTATGATCTCGACAAGGCGATGAACGAAGGCATGCGCAAGGGCTTCGACAAACCGCTCGGCGAGGGCAGCATTCACTGGCCCGCCGTCCGCGCCGAGCTCGCCAAGCTCAACTTCACCGGCTGGGCCGCCGCCGAGGTGAAAGCGGGAGACTGGGACTACCTGGCCGATGTCGCGAAGCGCATGGACCGCGTGCTGGACCTGTGACGCGCTGCGAAAACGCACTTTTTTGTCCAAAACACGCCTTTCCTGCCCTTATAAGTAACATCCGTCATGAATCCCATCCCCCATCACGAACTCCTCACCAACCGCCGTGACATCCTCCGCCGTGGCGGCGCGGGCTTTGGTGCGCTCGCACTGTCCGCGCTGATGGGCGAATCCTCGCTCATGGGCGCATTGAGTGACACTGGCGGCAAACCGGGCACGCCACAGTCCTCCAAGCTCGCGCACAAGGCCGGGAAAGCGAAAAGCGTGATCTTTCTCTTCATGGAGGGCGGCCCGAGCCACATCGACCTGTTTGATCCGAAGCCCCTGCTCCGCGAACTCGCCGGACAATCCTTGCCCGACAGCTTCGGCACAGTCATCACCGCGATGGGCGAAAGCCGCGCACCGCTGCTCGCGGACAAGCGCGAATGGAAACAGCACGGCCAGAGCGGCCTGTGGATCTCCGACTGGCTGCCGCACACCGCGCAACTGGCCGACGATCTCTGTGTCGTGCGCTCCTGCGTCTCCAACGGCATCAACCACGCCGGCGGCGTGTGCCAGATGAACACCGGCAGCATCTTTGGCGGTCGTCCGTCGCTCGGCTCGTGGGTCAATTACGGTCTCGGCACCGAGAACCGCAACCTGCCCGCCTTTGTCGTCATCAAGGACACCGAAACGCAGGTGGTGAACGGCGTGCGCAACTGGGGTTCCGGCTTCATGCCCGCGACGTATCAAGGTGTCGAGTTCGAGGGCGGCACCACGCCGATCTCGAACCTCGCCACGCCCAAAGGCATCTCCGAAGCACGCCAAAAGGGCAAACTCGGTTTTCTCAATCAATTGAACCGCGATTTCGGCGCCGGCCGCACCGACAACACGGAACTCGACGCCCGCATTCGCGCCTACGAGCTGGCCTTCCGCATGCAGTCCGAGGCACCCGAGGCTGTCGATCTCAAGGGCGAATCCGAAGCCATCAAAAAACTCTACGGCATCGACGATCCGAAGACCGAGGTCATGGGCCGCAACTGCCTGCTCGCCCGTCGCCTGGTCGAGCGCGGTGTGCGCTTTGTGCAGCTTTACCACGGCAGCGGCAGCAAGTGGGACGCGCACGACAAGATCGAGTCCAACCACACCAAATACTGTGGCGAGCAGGACAAGCCCGTCGCTGGCCTGCTGCGCGATCTCAAATCCCGTGGTCTGCTCGATGAAACGCTCGTCATCTGGGGCGGTGAGTTCGGTCGCACGCCGATGAGCGAAAAAGGCGATGGTCGCGACCACAACCCCACCGGTTTCACCATGTGGATGGCGGGCGGTGGCGTCAAAGCCGGCACCACCATCGGCAACACCGACGACCTGGGCCTCCGCGCCGTCGAGGACAAGCTGCATGTCCACGATCTGCACGCCACGATCCTTCATTTGATGGGAATCGACCACACGCGCCTCGTTTACACCCACAAAGGCCGCCCCGAGCGCATCGACATGAACGAGGGGAATCCGTACACGAAGATTCGGGCATGACGGTGAATGTCAGAAGTCAGAGGTTAGATGTGCCAGAACAATTCTAACCTCTAACCTATAACTTGCCCCCTCTTCAAAGCCCCTTCGCCAGCGTCTTCACACGCAGCAGAAACATGTCCGCCGTGATGTAGAGCGTGTCGCGGTCAGCGCCGCCAAAGGCGCAGTTCGCCGTCGCCTGACCGGTGAGGATGTTACCGAGGTGCTTGCCGTTCTTGTCGATGATCAACACACCACCGGGACCGGTGGTCCAGATGTTGCCGTTCGTGTCCACCTTCATGCCATCACAGCCGCCTTTGCGCTCCACGCTCTTGAGAGGCTGGGCATTGAACACCACGCGACCGCCCTTCGCAGTACCATCGGCGAGGCCGTAAGCCATGATGCGCGTGTCATCCTTGTCGGAAACCGCCAGATACATCGTCTTCTGGTCCGGACTGAGCGCGATGCCGTTCGGCCACTTCACATCCCGCACCAACAGCGTCACCACGTTCGGCTTGGACGGATGCACGGCATACACACCATGAAAGTCGAGGTCCGCCTTGCCGCCTTTGAGTCCATAAGGCGGATCGGTGAAGTAGATCGTGCCATCCGTGCCTATGGCAAGATCGTTCGGGCTGTTGAAGCGCTTGCCCTCGAAGTTGTCCGCCAGCGACGTAAAACTGCCGTCCTTTTCGAGCCGCGCCACGCGGCGCTCGCCGTGCTGACAGAGGATCAGGCGGCCCTGCGCGTCCACCGCCAGGCCGTTTGAGCCTTGGCCGTCGTTGCTCAGGCTGCCGCTCGGCTTGAGCACCACCTTGGCCGCTGTGTCGCCTTCCTTCCAACCAAACACCGTGTTCTCCGGCACATCTGAAAACACAATGCCTCCATCCCGCCACACCGGCCCTTCCGACCAGTTGAAGCCCGACGCCAGAACCTCGATCTTCGCCCCCGGCGCGATCAGCGCGTCCAGCGCCGGGTCCAGCCGCTCGATCGAGCCTTGGAAGGTTGGAACGGAGTCTGCGCCTATGGCCGCGAGAGTGGTGACAACAAACAGCAGTAACGGAAGAGAGTTCATAAGCGGTGGTTGGAAGGAGGTGAGTAAACGAACCCAAAGCATCGTGTTTCCTGGCAAATTTGGCAGGCCAAGAAATCTGGAGCTGTCTGATCGCCTGCCAGGCAGCCGCTATTCGTCATCGTCATCGCGACCACCGTTCACCGAGCGTTTCTTCTTCACAGCGGAGATGTTGCGGTGGACCCAGACGCTCTGGACCATGCCCATGAGGAAGAGGGTGACGACGACAAAGGTGCCGCCGTAGCTGACGAAGGGCATGGGCAGGCCGATAACGGGGAGCATGACGAGGTTCATGCCGGCATTTTGAAAGGTGTGGACGAAGAACATGGCCACCACACCGACGACGATGAGCCGCCCGAGCTGGTCGCGGGCGCAGAAGGCGACGAAGATGCTCTGCAACAGCAGCAGGGCCATGCCGGAGAGCACGAGGACGGAGCCGCGGAAACCGAACTCCTCGGCGATGACGCCGAAGATGAAGTCGTTGATGGACTCGTGGGGGAAGAAGGTGCGGTGGATGGATGCCTGGTCGGGGACTTTTTTGGATTCCGGCCCCTTCCCTTCCAGGCCGCCGGTGGAGACGGCGATTTGCAAGTGCTTGGCCACCCAGCCCTCGTTTTGCAAGTCCACCTTGTGGAGCTGGTTGGTCATCATGTACCAGGTGGAGTTGATGCGGGCCTGCTGGTAGGGTTTGAGGGCAAAAACGTACACCAACGGCACGACACTGGCGACGCAGAGCAGCAGGGTGATGAGGTAGCGCAGCGGGATGCTGCCAATGAGCATCATGGAGAGGAAGACCGGCCCCCAGACGAGCCCGGAGCCCAAGTCTTCCTTGATGACCATGGCGGCGGGCACCCCGGCGATGAGGCCGGCCAGGATGATGCGCAGCCAGGGGCGGCGGAAGGCCGGCAACAATCGTGGCAGCTCGCCAAAGATGACGGCAAGGATGAGGATGCCGGCCATGATGGCAAACTGGGAGGGCTGGACCATCATCCCGCCAACGCGAATCCAAGCTTTGTTCCCGCCGATCTCAACGCCGATGAGCAGCACGGCAACCAGCCCGCCGATGCCGGCCAGATACATCGGCAGGCAGGCCCAGCGGATCCATTTGTAGTCGAGCAGCGAGGCGGCGAAAAAGAACGGCAGCCCCATGAGCACCCAGCGGATCTGGTCGCGCCATTTGAAGGCAAACTCGGCCTCCTCCTTGTGCGCGGAGGCGTTGAAGATGGCATACACGCCGAAGACGATGAGTCCGGCGATGTTCAGCACGAGCAGCCAGTTCATGCCGAGGAATTTTTTGAAGAGCGGAGTCATGGAGGCAGGAGAAGAGGATCAGGGATGTGGCGGGAGCGTCCTAATGACGAAATCAGAATGACGAACCTGACCGCGAAACGGTGGCTCATTCGGCATTCGGGCATTGGGCATTCATTCGTCATTCGGTTTTAGTCATTCGTCATTTGCCCGCGTGGCGCACACACCTGCAGCTTTGTTAAATGAGCGCGGGGACGGCATCCAGCAGCCTCTGGGTGTAGTCGTGGCGGGGGTTTTCGCAGAGTTCGTCGGCAGCGCCCTGCTCAACGACTTTGCCGTGGTGCATGACGACGATGCGGTCGCTCATGTGGCGAACGACGGCGAGGTCGTGGGCGATGAAGAGGAGGGTGAGCTGGAACTCCTCCTGCAAGTCCTTGAGCAGGTTCAAAATCTGCGCCTGCACGCTGACGTCGAGGGCGCTGACCGGCTCGTCACAGATGAGGAACTTCGGCCGCACGGCGAGGGCGCGGGCGATGCCGATGCGCTGGCGCTGGCCGCCGCTGAACTCGTGCGGGTAGCGCTGGAGCGAGTCTTCGGGCAAACCAACCTTGCGCAGCAGCAGGGCGGAGACTTCGCGGTGCTCGTCGCGGCTCTGCTGCTTGAAATGAATCTGCTGCGGCTCGGCGAGGATGGACTCGACGGTCATGCGCGGGTTGAGCGAGCCGA